>NZ_JBYVDD010000023.1:0-1043 GCF_058136045.1 Litoreibacter sp. | reverse complement strand
TTCGACACAACACCGGCGCCAACAGTACGGCCACCTTCGCGGATCGCGAAACGGAGGCCTTGCTCCATGGCGATCGGTGCGATCAGTTCAACGTCGAACTTCAGGTTGTCGCCCGGCATAACCATTTCCGTGCCTTCCGGCAGTTGAACAGTCCCGGTCACATCCGTTGTCCGGAAGTAAAACTGTGGACGGTAGTTGGCAAAGAACGGCGTGTGACGCCCACCCTCTTCTTTGGTCAGAATGTAGGCCTCGGCCTCAAACTTGGTGTGTGGTGTCACCGAGCCCGGCTTAACCAAAACTTGACCACGCTCAACGCCATCACGGTCGATGCCGCGCAGCAGAACGCCAACGTTGTCGCCAGCTTCACCGCGATCCAGCAATTTGCGGAACATTTCAACACCGGTACAAGTCGTTTTGCCAGTGTCGCGGATGCCCACGATGGCCAGCTCGTCACCAACATTCACAACGCCACGCTCGATACGGCCAGTTACAACTGTACCGCGACCAGAGATCGAGAACACATCCTCGATTGGCAGCAAGAACGGCTGGTCAACAGCACGTGTAGGTGTCGGGATGTACTCATCAACAGCAGCCATCAGAGCGCGGATCGAGTCCTCGCCGATAGCATTGTCGCGGCCTTCCATAGCAGCCAAAGCCGAGCCAGGGATCACAGGAATGTCGTCGCCAGGGTACTCATACGAGGACAACAGCTCACGGATTTCCATTTCAACCAGCTCAAGCAGCTCGTCATCGTCCACTTGGTCAACTTTGTTCATGTAGACGACCATGTAAGGGATACCAACTTGGCGGCCCAACAAGATGTGCTCACGAGTCTGTGGCATTGGGCCATCAGCAGCGTTCACAACCAAGATCGCGCCGTCCATTTGGGCAGCACCAGTGATCATGTTTTTGACGTAGTCAGCGTGGCCGGGGCAGTCAACGTGTGCGTAGTGGCGGGCCTCAGTCTCATACTCAACGTGAGCAGTCGAAATCGTGATCCCGCGGGCTTTCTCTTCCGGCGCGCCATCAATCTCGTCATAGGC
>NZ_JBYVDD010000022.1:0-628 GCF_058136045.1 Litoreibacter sp. | reverse complement strand
CCTACACAATATTGAAAACGTCGCCGCCAATTTGCAGGTTGATCTCGTCCTGCCCGTCACCATCCACAAGCGCCCAGATTATTTGACCCGTCGGCCTATAGATAACAAACGACTCTGCGACCCCGGCCACACCCGCATTCGCGGTCTCAGCTACATTCACCTGGAAGTCATCGACACTTGCTGAGGCATCAGCGAACACCAGCACGTCTCCATCTGCGGCCGTATACTCCTGAATCCAGTCAGAGCCGTGGTCATGAATGCCTAGGTGGTAAAAAGAATCCCCACCTGCCCCTCCATTGATCCGGTCATGGCCAAAGCCGCCGTTGATAAAGTCATCACCGTCCCCACCAAAGATCAAATCTCCCAGCGGGCCGCTTGAAAGCACGTCGTTGCCCGCTTGGCCGATAAGCACATCGAAACCAAAGCCGCCTAGAATAATGTCGTCGCCAGCACCGCCGTAAACCTCGTCGTTGCCGTAGCCGCTATCAACGTAGTCGTCACCGTCGCCGGCAGAAATTTCGTCGCGAAGGTCGCTAGAGTTATAACCCCCATAGATCGTGTCATCGCCGTTCCCACCGGTCAGGCGATCAAACCCATTGCCCCCATAAATGATGTCATCACCATTGCC
>NZ_JBYVDD010000021.1:0-1872 GCF_058136045.1 Litoreibacter sp. | reverse complement strand
GTTTTCAATATTGTGTAGGGATTGGAGAGGTTCCCCTATTTTTAGAAACGTAAAGTTTTGACTCAAAATCCCTGCGGACTTGTAGTATAGTGTGACAAAAGAAAACAAGTTTTATGAGGTTATTTCAGTTGGCATCTTTTACAGACCCTTTGTACAGCAACCAATGGCACCTTGATCTCATTAATGTTTCCGATGTGTGGGACGATTACTCCGGCTCAGGAGTGACGGTCGGTATTTTTGATGATGGTGTTGATTATAATCACGTCGATTTAAATGGTAACTTTGATGACAGCCTGAATATTGTTTGGGGTGGCACCGAATGGGACCCGTACCCGAATGTTGGTGAAAACGCGCACGGAACTGCGATCGCTGGAATTATTGCTGCCGAAGCTGGAAATAATCAAGGCGGTGTAGGTGTAGCGTATGGTGCAACACTTGGTGCGGTAGATATATTTGATGACGTCTATCTTAACGGCCTCGATGAGATCGCTACTTTCGAACACATGCGCAACTTCGACATCGCCTCGAACAGTTGGGGGTACACTCCTAATTTCGCGGAATTCCAGAATTCCGGGCTATCTTGGACTTACCTAGGGCAAGGCGCTGCGGTTTATGCGGAAAATGTGGAAGAAGGTCGTGATGGCCTAGGGACCATAATTGTTCAGGCTGCGGGGAATGATTATTCGAACGCACAAGGAACAGGTGAACACACTGTTCGTACGGCGATCAGTGTTGCTGCAACGACCAACAGCAATCAGGTCGCTGATTACTCCAATTTTGGTACCAACCTGTTAATCTCTGCCCCGGCCGCATCGGTCACAACTGATATTTCGGGTGCAGCAGGGTATAGCAGTAGCTCTTACACCACGACATTTGGTGGAACCTCAGCTGCGACACCTGTTGTGTCTGGTGTGGTTGCCTTGATGTTGGAAGCGAATGACGAGTTGGGTTGGCGCGATGTACAGACAATCCTAGCGATGTCGGCAGCCCAAACTGGGTCTACCTATGGGCAGTCCGGTACTGGATATGAAATGGGAGACTGGTTCAGCAATGATGCCGAAAATTGGAATGGTGGTGGTGCCTCTTTTCATCTGAGCTATGGCTATGGTCTTGTGGATGCGCTTGCCGCTGTTCGGATGGCTGAAGCTTGGTCCTATATGGTGCAAGACGCTGCGACCTCTGGAAATGAAACCACGGTCAGCGTCACCAGCAACAGTCTTGTGATTATTCCAACCATCGGCATGGTGGAGTCATCGCTGACTGTTACCGAAGATATGCAAATAGAATATATCAACGTTAGTGTTGATATGGAGCATACATACGCGCAAGATTTGTCGATGTTTCTCGTTTCCCCGGCGGGGCAAGAGTACATGCTTCTCGACAGAACCAACAGCACCAGTCTGATGGATTATGGCTGGGAGTGGACGTTTGGCGTAGCGGCACTGCAAGGCGAAAGCTCCGCTGGTGAATGGACCATACGGGTTGTTGACAATGCGGGGGGTGATGACGGTTCAATCGACAACTTTAGCATAGATTTCCACGGGGCAGCGGACAGCGTGGATGACATTTTTCACTTCACAAATGACTTCATGGACCTTGCCAGCGTTGAGGGTGATCGCACAACGATCGAGGATACCAACGGTGGGATTGATTGGCTGAACCTGTCCGCTGTGTCGGGTAATGTCGAACTGGATTTGAATTCTAGCATCATGGTGCAAGGTGAGGAATGGGTCAGCCTTTCGGCGAACCAGCTTGAGAATGCAAGTTCGGGAGATGGTAATGATCGCTTGATCGGAAACAATGCTGATAACGAGTTGCACGGAAACCGAGGCAACGATGTGATTTCTGGTGGCAATGGTGATGACATCATTT
>NZ_JBYVDD010000020.1:0-620 GCF_058136045.1 Litoreibacter sp. | reverse complement strand
TGGGTTTAGAACGTCGTGAGACAGTTCGGTCCCTATCTGCCGTGGGTGTAGGATACTTGAGAGGAGTTGCCCCGAGTACGAGAGGACCGGGGTGAACGAACCACTGGTGGACCAGTTGTCATGCCAATGGCAGTGCTGGGTAGCTACGTTCGGAAAGGATAACCGCTGAAGGCATCTAAGCGGGAAGCCCCCCTCAAAACAAGGTATCCCTGAGAACCGAGGTAGACCACCTCGTCGATAGGCCAGAGATGTAAGCGCAGCAATGCGTTCAGTTGACTGGTACTAATTGTTCGATAGGCTTGATTTGATCCAGTAGAAGCTGGACTTCAAAAGCTACACATATGTGTAAGTGACTTGGACTAATACAATATACTGATGGTGTGTGATGTAAGGGAGATAATCCCAAGCGTCGCACCCGCCATGATTGCTAAACAATCATGGCGGTGTTCTTTTTTTGGTTTGGTGGTCATAGCGCGAGCAAAACACCCGATCCCATCCCGAACTCGGCAGTTAAGTGCCGTCGCGCCAATGGTACTGCGTCTTAAGACGTGGGAGAGTAGGTCACCGCCAAACCTAATAAAGAACACACAAAAATTCTCTCAATAGGATGACCTTAAAAA
>NZ_JBYVDD010000019.1:0-471 GCF_058136045.1 Litoreibacter sp. | reverse complement strand
TTGTTGCCAGTTGATTGTGAAACATGGGCCAAGAATAGATTATGCCGCCATTTCAGCGGTCAAGTTGACCCAGAGGCTGAACGCATCATTGCGGGCGTGGCGGCATGAAGTTGCGGAGAGCTGATAACAGCAGGGGCAGTGATGGCGACCCTTGGCTCGCCAAACTGGGCAACTAGTCTTTGGAAAAAGCGCTTTGCGGCTTTGCCGTTCCGGCGCGTTTGTACAATAATATCAATAGCCTAGCCATTCGCGCTGATCGCTCGCCAAGGTCAAGGCTTCTTGCCACGGATTGTGATCACGACCTCGTCCAAATGCCACTTATCGTTCGGTCGAGGGCGATCTCTACAGATGCAATTTGCAGTGACAACCAAAGCGGTTTACCCACAGCCGCATTGCTTCACGACTTACAATTACGCCTCGCTCGGCCAGCAGATCCTCAACGTCAGATGCGCTCAGCGCGAAGCGATGGTA
>NZ_JBYVDD010000018.1:0-37178 GCF_058136045.1 Litoreibacter sp. | reverse complement strand
AAATGATGTCATCACCATTGCCGGCCGAGACCTCATCGTTGCCAGCGCCCGCATAGACGGTGTCGTTCCCTCCGGTACCGAACAATACATCGTTGTTTTCGGTACCTTGGACCGTAACACCAAGAGTTGGCTCCGGCTCCTCTGGCGGATCAGGATCAACTGGTGGCTCCGGCTCCTCTGGCGGATCAGGATCAACTGGCGGATCAGGATCAACTGGCGGATCAGGATCAACTGGCGGATCAGGATCAACTGGCGGCTCTGGGTTGACTTCGGGTACGCTCGGCGCATTGCCCACATAATAATGCTCCACATCATTGAAGGTTGCGGACACAAAATCTTCAGCACCAAGGCTAGAGCCATCCGCACTAAGAACATTCAGAGTTATGTCGCCATAAGAAATCATAGCCCCCGATGCCGTCGACGAGATATCCAACTGCGATAAATTTCTGAGCAGCACAAATCCGGCAAATGACATCTCGTCCACTCCGGCTTCAAAGTCAGTAATCGTTCCGAGTGACCCCGAGCTGCCATAGCTCGCCTCAAATATAAACTGATCTGCCCCCGCTCCGCCCGTCAGCTCCACATCCATGGCATTAGCAACTAATCGGTCACCCCCCTCGCCACCCGAAACAGCGCCCCCCACGTCGCTGGCAACATAGGTCCGGCCAAGCTCTGAGTAATGAAACTCAAAGTTTGAAACCCCTGCTTCATGCTCACTTGCCACAAATAGGCGAACCATATCGCCGTCTAATGTAGCCACAATTGAGCTTACCCCCGAAAGCGATGTCGCAACCGTGTCTATAATCGTGTCGAGATGCACCAAGCGCCCTGTCGGCAGCAGCTGCAATATGCTAACACCGCCGTCTGTCCCTGCGGCAAAGACCAGCACAGTTCCATCTACTTCAAGTGTTGCCATTGCGGTAACACCTGCAAACCTTGACGACAGGTTGTCCGCCACATGATCCAATGGCACTAACAGCCCATTATCAGAAACCGACAGCACCGATATTGAGGAACTGTCGCTGCTCCCAACAAGGACCATTGCCGCACCCCCCACTTGTGCACCGATCACGATTTCTGGCTGATTCAAACCAAGCCCAGTTTCAACGCCCACACGATCAACCTCAAGCAAAGCTCCGTTTTCCTCGATCCGATGGCTCATCACTGCGTCGATCCCCGAAGCGCTTACAATCAACCATTGCTGCCCACCAGCCTCGACCACCGCTACATCGCGCAGCAACACCGGCTCGTCAGTTGGTGTTGCAAACACTATCTCATGTGCCGACTGCGCGACGCTCGCGCCTTCACCGACAAGCCGATCTATCGTGATCGAGCTATCATTTCCGCTCAGTGTATAGGAGTAACGTCCTTGCCCCGTTTCCGCAGTTACACACGCGAAAATTGGGCCGTCCATCTGGCTGTCAAAACTCCTGACAGCAGTGGGCACAAAATTCCCCCCGTCATCCAGTCGAAGAATCTGGGACGATGCGCTTGCAAACCCTGTTATCCAAACCTCCCCGGGCGCCACGACCTCAACCCCCGCATCGCTGCTGACTGACAAGCCATCCATCTGGAAAACATCGCGTTGTACTAATTCGCCACCAGCTACTAGTTCAAAACTAACGAAGCTACCACTTCCACCATATGCAGATACAAGGAACTGGCGCTCCCCATCCGTCCAAGCAACCAATTCGGATATGCGCGATTGCGCGTCCACCCCGAGTAGTTCGACAGTTGTTCTCGTAACAATATCCACAGCGGTCCCCTAAATTCCGACGTGTAGATTGCTCTAAGCCGAGGGCAGACAGCGGGTTCAAACTATGGCAATACATGGCCGCTTAGAGAGGTTTTTACGAGGTTTGTTCGGGCATCACCTCAATGGCGACCGCCGCAAGGGAGATTGACAGGACCATCAACATGCACCAGACGAAGCTACAAAGCACTGATCTAGGGGGCCACTCTGGATGAACGGAACTTAAGCAGAGGCTTCCCATATATGAGCCCGTCTTCTCCAAGCTGCGCAGTGGTAATATGCACCTTTAACGGTGCATCGTATCTGCGCGAGCAGCTTGAAAGCATCGCCCGACAATCAGTATGCCCAACAAAAATATTCGTTTCAGATGACGGCTCTAACGACGACAGCGTGCAGATCACTCGGGACTTCATGACGAGCTGGAAGGGTGGAAAAACCTACTGCCTTTTAGGACCAAATTCCGGCTATGCTGCCAACTTCCTATCAACCCTTGCGCAAGTTGATCCAGACACGCAGGTGACCGCATTATCTGATCAAGATGACGTCTGGCTCGAGGACAAGTTGGCCCGTGCATTCGATATGTTGAAACCTTTCGAAGATACTCCTGCCCTTTACGGCGCCGCCACATCAATCTGCGACGAGAACCTCAACGTCACTGGAATTTCCCGTGCCCTCAAGGTGCCGTTGGGCTTCCGACATGCTATCAGCCAAAATTTCGCAGGTGGCAATACGATGGTTCTCAACAACGCGGCTCTGAATTTGGTTCAAACCGCGTCGCAAATTTCAGGTCCCGTTCCAGTGCATGATTGGTGGATTTACCAACTCATTTCAGGGGCAGGTGGCCATATTATGTATGACAGCCGCCCTTGCCTTCACTACCGACAACACCTCCACAATGAAATTGGGAACGCTTCGGGGGTAGGGCCTGTCGTCAAAAGGTTTCGCCGAATGGTGCATGGCGACTACAAAACATGGAACTCCGCAAACTTGATGGCTTTGGACAATTGTCGACCGCTATTAAGCGACCACAACAAACAGGCTTTGAATGAAATCTTAGACCGTCGAAGCCGCGGCTTCGTGCGAAGAGTATCACTGTTGCGAACCCCTGGATTGTACCGACAAGGCGCCCTTGGCCAGTTGGGTCTTGCCGCGGCCCTTGCGCTAAACCGCTTCTAGTCGAGTAAGGACAGTAAATATTGACCATAGCTGGATTTTTTATACGTCTTACTATGTTTGCGTAGCATGTCAGCATCAATCCAGTTCATCTCGAAGGCTATTTCTTCAGGGCAACCTGTTTGCATCCCTTGGCGCGATTGCAGTGTGCGCACAAAGTTACCCGCGTCTAGCAGGCTGCCATGCGTGCCCGTATCCAGCCAAGCAAACCCACGACCCATCGTTTGCACGTCCAATGAGCCATCCGCGAGATAGGCTTGCAGCAAAGTCGTAATTTCCAGTTCTCCCCGTTCAGAAGGTTCGATCTGCGCCGCGCGTTCCGGCGCGCTGCCATCAAGAAAATACAGGCCCGTAACGGCAAAATTGCTTGGTGGAACTTTTGGCTTCTCAATCAAGTCGACAACTTTTCCATCCGCGTCCATTTTTACCACACCGTAGCGCTCAGGATCGGTCACGCGGTAGCCAAATACAGTGCCACCGGCAGATGAAGCATCTGCCGACTTCAGCATGTCAGGCAACCCGTGACCAAAGAAGATGTTGTCCCCCAAAACCATGGCGCTCGGCGCCCCATTCAAGAAGTCTTTCGCCAGTAAATATGCTTGTGCCAGCCCATCGGGGCTGGGTTGCTCAATAAAGGTTAGGGAAATACCCCATTGGCTGCCATCACCCAAAAGGCGCTTGAACTGCTCTTGGTCTTCAACAGTGGTGATGATGGCAATTTCACGGATACCTGACAGCATAAGAATGCTAAGCGGATAATAAACCATAGGCTTGTCATATATCGGCATTAACTGCTTAGAAATACCTTGGGTGATCGGGTACAGACGCGTACCAGAACCGCCTGCCAAAATAATGCCTTTACGGTGCATCATGATTATCTTCTTTCAATTTTGATCCTACGCGGACGCATCCAGCTCCATCAGAATTTCCGCCAAGTTCTGACGCCACTCAGGCCGTTCAACCCCAAAGGTCTGCGTCAGCTTTGTGCAATCCAAACGTGAGTTCAAAGGGCGCTCCGCCGGTGTCGGATACTCCGCGGTCTCAATATCCGTAACGTCTACAGCGCGATTGGCTAGGGTGAAAATATTACGTGCCAACTCAGCCCAACTCACGTCGGGGGCTCCACTGAAGTGATATACACCTGAGTTTTCATTATCTTTCACGCGCAGTTGTGTTGCAATTTTCATGCAGACCTTGGCGATCTCGGCCGCCGGCGTCGGTCCACCATTTTGATCGGCCACAACGCTCAATCCGTCCCGCGTTTCTGACAACCGAAGCATAGTTTTGATGAAGTTGTTGCCATGTGCCGAAATAACCCACGACGTGCGCAAAATACAATAACGGCCACAAGCTCGTGCGACCCCCGCTTCACCCGAAAGTTTACTCCTCCCATACGCATTGAGAGGCGCAACCGGGTCAGAAGGCTTAAAGGCCATTTCTCCCTCCCCAGAAAAAACATAGTCAGTAGAGATGTGAACAAATGGAATATCCAACTCCGCACACGCCTGCGCCATTGCCGTAGGTGACCCTCCATTGATCACTGTTGCCACGGCCTCCTCTTCTTCGCAGCGATCAACAGCGGTATAGGCGGCAGCATTAATAACAGCATCGGGTGCAGCCTGTCGGATAGCATCGGCACAGGCCAATGGATCCGCCAAATCAGCTTCTGCTCTGCTTAGGTTGGTTACTTCGTCAAAGCGGGCCAATTCACAAGCGACCTGCCCTGTTTTTCCAAAAACAAGAACCCGCATCAGTTCTTGCCCAATCGCGCACCAACGCCGTCTCGATTCAAAAGCGCCTGCCACCAGTCTTCGTTGTCTAGATACCATTGAACTGTCTTACGAAGACCTTGCTCGAGTGTGACCGAGGGCCTCCAACCCAACTCCGTGCGAATGCGCTCTGGATCAATCGCATAACGCAGATCATGGCCAGGTCGGTCAGCGACAAAGGTTATCTGTTCGGCGTAGCTGTTGTCCTTGGGCCGCAACTCGTCCAGCAGCCCGCAGATCATTTGAACGATCTCGATATTTTGGGCTTCGTTCTCGCCGCCAATGTTGTAGGTACGCGCGGTAATCCCCTCGTGAAGAACCGTCAGCAGCGCGTCAGCATGATCTTCGACGTACAGCCAATCACGCACGTTATCACCCTTACCATAAACTGGGATCGTCTTCCCAGCCAGTGCATTCAAAATCACAACAGGGATCAGCTTCTCAGGGAAATGATATGGCCCGTAATTGTTAGAGCAATTCGTCAACACATACGGCAAGCCATAGGTTTCACCCCACGCGCGCACCAGATGGTCAGACGCCGCTTTCGACGCTGAGTAAGGGCTGTTTGGATCATAAGGCGTCGTCTCAACAAACTGCCCTTCTGCGCCTAAAGACCCATAGACTTCATCGGTTGAGACATGGTGAAATCGAAAACTTTCCGAACGGCCAGCAGCAGCCCAATATTCCAATGCAGCCTGCAACAACGTAAAGGTTCCCATGATATTTGTTTGCATAAAAGCCTGTGGACCATCAATAGACCGGTCGACATGGCTTTCAGCAGCAAGATGCATCACAGCGTCAGGCGCGTGCTGCTTGAATATCCGTCGCATTTCGACGGCATCGCAGATATCTGCCTTTTCAAAAGCGTAGCCCGTTTCGCCCTCTACGGTGTTTAGGTTTTCAAGGCATGCGGCATAGGTCAGCGCATCGACATTCACCACTTGATGCCCGTCGCGAATGGCCTGTCGTACGACTGCCGAACCAATAAACCCTGCACCACCTGTGACAAGAATTTTCATACGAAAAGAATCCTATTCAAACGGTGAAATAAAATCTGCAAACACCGGAGCTTCCGTGTCCTTTGCAGATAAAATAGCATTGGCCGCATCAATACCCCAGTCTATCTTTAGGTCAGCGCTGGCAAAATAAACTGCCCCATCACACTCGGGGGCATAAACATCCGAACATTTGTAAAGAACTTCGGAGTTTGGCTTCAAAGTAGAGAATCCGTGAAGGAATCCTTTAGGCACCAAAAGCTGCGCACCGTTTTCGGCGCTCAGCTCTACGGCAACATGTCGGCCGTAGGTCGGAGAGGATTTACGAATATCTACAGCGACGTCGATAACGGCTCCGGCCCCACAGCGCACAAGCTTGTCTTGCGCATGAGGTGGGCGTTGATAATGTAGCCCACGGACAGTTCCAACATCCGCTGACAAGGAATGATTATCTTGCACAAAGTCGGTGTCGATTCCTGCTGCACTTAAAGTTTTCCCACTCCAGACTTCCGAAAAATACCCACGATCGTCGCCAAAGCGTTGAGGCGTAATAATTACAACGCCTTCTAGGATAGTTTTTTCAATCTGCACAATATTATTCCTACTCTTCAATCAGTCGGACAAATATCAATGTCGTGGCGAGGTGTCACCCACCCTTCACGAACACTGCTTAATCCGAACCCTGAACATACTGCCTGTAAGCCGTATAGGTCCTGTCCTCGTTCTCCACTTGACGTCTAGTTAATTTGATTGGTGACCCCAAAGCCGGCACCGATCAAGCTAAGAACCGTGCGCACGTTGTTGATCGGACTTTCAGTTGCATAAACAACGTCCTTGGGATTAACGCGAAACTTACCTGCACTAAACAGTCCGTCTGCAGAGGTCAGGTCCATCGTAAACACGACACGAGCATTCTCCGGACCAGATATGCCATCTGCGCGGACCGCTTTGTCGGTGTACTCACGTAGAATCAAGATACCTTCAGGGTTAGCCCGACTATCAGACAGCCCCCCCATCAATGACACTGCATCCAAGGCGCTGACATATTCTTTCGGAAAGGTGATCAGCTCTTCTTTACCAGAGGCTCCAAGGGCCAAGAAGTAGCTTTCATCCTCAGCCACAACAATCTTGTCTCCGCTGCGCAAGGTCGTATCAAGAGACGGCGACTTCAGCAGCTTGTCCAATGACATCGCGTAGGTTGCGTTGCCACGGAGCAATCGAATTTGTGGATTACTAAAGCTATTCCTCGCGCCGCCGCCCAAAGACAGGGCGGTCAAGACTGTCATGTCGCGCTGCTCAATAGGAAATGTTCCAGGATTGTTCACGCCTGACACAAGGCTCACCGAGTGGCGCGCTCCCGCAACTGAACTTAATTGCACCTGAGCCGAGGGCGACACAGACAAAAGTGCGTCCTGAATTTCCTCACGCGCCCCATTGTCTGTCATCCCGCCAATACGGACAGAACCGACGTAAGGTACAAACACTGTCCCGTTCGTCGACACACTAATGGCCTGAAGTTGGGCAACCTTTTGCTCTCGTGCGGTTAACAGTGAGTTTTCATCACTGTCCCAAACCGCAATGTTGACCTTATCGCCAGCCAAGATAACACGTCCAATTGGACCACCTTGCTTGCCAACCCAGTTGAAGCGACTCACACCACCTGTGGAAGGCCATTTTACAAAGCGAGGCAGCAAGTCTTTAGTAACCGGATAGACAGCAATTTGAGCGTCTTCATCGTTAGCACTTTTGGTGATTTCAGTCTGCAAGGCGGCGCCGCGTGGCAAGGCACAGCCAACCAACATCGTAGCCGCAATCAACACACCAACCGATTTTCGCCATAGCGCCATGTTTTCCCCCAGATAGTCGAAACTGCCACCTTGCAAATGGAATAAGCGGAGTTAGCTAAAACCTCAACACGCAAGTTCCCAAATGCCATACGTGATTTCGCTTATTCCACTACATATCGAGGCTAGCGTGCTAAAAGGCACATATAAAATCAGACCAGTGACTCCTTGCAAATCCCCTTTTGCTCAAAGCTGGCGCAATGTAGGAATTTCAGCATATCCACCAATACAGTCAGCCTTAAGAGAGCGGAACCTCTTAGCTCTTAGCCGGTTCAATGCGACTGGACAAAAAACCATTAACCCTAGCGGTGTTGTCACGTCAAAAGCCCCCCGCTAAACGCGAGGGGCAAAAGGCCATTAGGGAAGAACTTAGTAGTTAACGCGCTCTGCTGCTGAATCGTTACCCAAAGCAAAGAGGCCCAGCAAATCGTTTTCTGCACGGGTTGCATGACCAGCAGCCACTTCAACGCTGTTCTCTGTGGCCGAGTCATTAGCTTGTGCGCCAACAAGTTGTGTTTGGAACACGTTGCCCGTTGAGGTCGCGTGAACGACGCGCTCTGCGGCGGAGTCGTTACCAACAGCGAAGTATGTTTGCACGTCGGAAACATCTGCTAGTGCCGGAGTTGCGAGTGTCAGGGCTATGGTTGCTGCGATAATAGTTTTCATTTTACGAACTCTCTTTTTCAGGCTGTGGCCCGGTGTGTGTTGTGGCGTTTTGCCGTTTGGTGAGATCAATATGAGGCACCCTCGGGCACGATCCCATGTATGGATTGTTGCGTTATGTGGAGATTTGCAAACACTCTCACTCTTAGGTTTTCCGCCTGACGGAATGTGTAACCTCAGCGTGAGGAACCTCTCGCGCAGTGTTGTTTTGCGAACTAAACCAGCACTAAAATCTTTGTGCCTACCATCCAAACGGAGGCATGAGTCCTCGTTATTACGGCGCAAAACTGCGGGTTGTCGCAGGTATGCATGACGCAGGCGTCGTCGCATCAACATAACAGCGTGTTTGAGAATACCCCTTGGCCTCGGCCCAAGCCGCACTTTGGGATGGGTCCATCCGCATCGGTGAAAACCCTTCGACGGGGTGGCAGTCTTGCGCCAAATTAGCACGGGTTGTCATTGCCCAGAACATGTCTTCCTCAGACGACAGATCCACATCCTGATCAACGAAGACCACTGTTTTAAGGAACGGAAAAATCTCAATCATTTGGCGCGTTAACGGTTCGAGTTTGACCTCATGCGCGTCACTCAGCGCAACGAAAAGCAATAGCATTCCGCCACCAGAAAACGAGAACCGCAGATCAAAAATATGCGCGCCTTCGCCACAGGAACCAAGGCCAAGCGCTAAAGACAGCGCACCCCCCAATCCAAGAATCGCGGATTGTTCACGCCCCGGGCCGACCACTGCCTGTAGCATCGCATTCGGTCGCTGTGAGATAGCGTTCAATTTGATCAAGTGAAGCGGCGCATTGGCGTGGCCGTCATATCCGAGAAATTCGGGCATGGACACGCCTGGTGGCGCGGGTTCAACAGCCTCTTGCACCGTATCTTCCTGCAACTCGCCGTGCAACACAAGGGCACTTTGGGTCAGGTATGCAGCGCCACCATTGGGCGCGTCCGATAGCATAATTGGCTCTTGTGCCAATGCCCCTGCCAACGACAATTTGTCGAACCGGGAAGGCAATTGACCCGTGCTTGTCGCTGATGCAATTGCCACGGCGGGTGGTACCCCGATATTGATAGAGACTGACAAGGATTTACCCTGCACCCAAGCTTCTTGTGCCATATGTCTAAGGTGCCTGCTTGTCAGCATCGAAATACCCAACAAGTCGGGGCCAAGCACAAGCATGCGGTGCGCCGACAGGGCAAGCTCCTGACCATCTGCACCGGCCATGACGAATCCCATGGTGACATAAGGCCCCGCATCACGAACAGTGATTTTGGGGAGCGGCAGATTGCCTAAGTCAACCCTGTCCCACAGTTGATGCTCACTGGTAGCTGGAATCGGCGGAACCGGCGATAGCTTTGATGCCGCTTGTGGTATCCGCAAGCCGGCCAAGCCCGGAAGCCAAGATCGGATACGCTCGTCGCACCCGTACAACCCAAACAGCAAATTCGGCGCGCCGTCTTGGGGGTAAAGAACTGCTGGCTCCGGCCCGCCGCGTGGAGTCGCAGGCACGCCAGCATAGTTTTTCACAAAATCGGCTGCCGCTGCGTCTGCTGACAGCCCCCGATTGACAAAGAAATGCCCCGCATCAGCGGGACAATTTCTTAAGGTATTTAACGCCGCAACCATATCAGTTGCGGCGTTGATTTTTGAATTATTCAGCTGCGACATTCGCCACTTCCGACATGCGAGGCTGCATCTTGACCTCTTTGAACTGAGCATAGAGCATCAGGACAGCTGGGCCGATGAACACCTCGGACAACAGAGCAAGCAATGCGCCCGACGCCATCAGCAAGCCGAAGTTTTGGATGTTCGACATCGACGACATGGTAAACACTGTGAAGCCCAACATGACCACGATCGTAGTGGTAAACAATGCCCGACCGATTTCGCTCATGGCGTTACCGATTGCATCATCCATAGCTTCACCATCACTCAGGCGCTGCCGCACATTGTAGAAGAAATGCAACGTGTCATCCACGATCAGGCCAGTAATGATACCACCAATCAGAACCGTAAATGTGTCGAGAGGGATGTGCAGGTAGCCCATCATGCCCAACAGCATCACAAACGGAGCAACGTTGGGGACCATGCTGACCAGACCTAACCCAACGGACCGCAGGGCAACTCCCATCAACAGCGTCACGAGTACCAAGGCAAGACTGTAGCTGATGGTCATGCTGTCCAGAACCTTTTTAGAGGTCTTGGCAAGCAGGGCAATCAAGCCAGTGCTTTCAACGGTCGCCATGTCACCAAGGGCCGTTTCGAAGTTGGTCTCAATGGTCGAGATCACATCCGAGTACAGCTTGGCTTCCAACCATGGCGTCTGGAACGATACGCGGCCTGAACTGTAATCCATGCTAACATAACGCTTCATGTCATCAATGCCCTGACCTTCCAGCAGCAGTATCTGATCCCAGATTTCTTCCTGACCAGGAATGGTCCGCGCAGCAAGGTCGCCGTCGTTGATGGCTTGGTTGGTCTCTTCCACGAAAGAGATGATGCTGGTGTGACGTCCAATCGGGATATCAACGGCCGCGTAGGATTCACGTGCAGTCTTCTCGACCGCTTTCAGCAATGTCTCGTTGCGGAAGTCAGTGCCTTCAGTTGGCGTGATAACTATTTCCAAGTTCACCGTGCCTTGGAAGTTGGCATCGATATATTCGGTCGATTGCCGCGCACCATTGTCTTCGGGCAGCCACAACAAAGAGTTGTGCGAGTAGCTGAGTTGGAAGATACCCAGAGCCGCAGCTAAAATAACGCCGCCACATATTGCCAGCGTTGCCCGTGGGGAGTTTGCGCTGACCATAGCGCCTTTGCGCATAATGCTCGCAATGGTGCCAGCCTTCTCGGTTTGGCGATCAAGATAGCGTTCAGGTAAGGTGCGGAAAACAAGCGTCGCCCAAACCATGGCCAAAAGGTAAGACAGGCCAACTGAAACGGTACCGAACAGGCCCAAAGCGGTGATAGGTGCCAACGGAGCAACCGCCAAGCCAACAAGACCGCCAGCCGTCGTCAGGGCAGTAAACAGGATCGGCGTGTTTGCCTTTTTGACTGCTGCCTTCAGCGCGACTAATCCCTCCTTCTCAGCTGCCCGCGCCTTTAACAAGGTGGCTATGAAGTGGATGTAGGTACAAAGTCCGACCACCAACGTCATCGGGATCAAAAGTTGTGTCGGAGGGGTCATTGCGACACCGCTCAAAGACAATGTTGCTAAGGTCGACAAAATCGCCATCACAAAGGACACGAATGCCCCAACCGCGATCAGGAAGCTGCGATGCAAAGCCAGCATGGCCAAGACCGTCAGGATCACACAAGCCAGCGTAAAGCGCGGCATGTCTTGCTCCATCATCTTCACAATCTCGGTGCTAAGCACAGGGGCGCCTGCAATATAGACATCGAAACCCTCGCCTTTATACTTAGCGACGATCTCGTGTGCGGCTGCGGTCATTTCCGCGTAATGCGGCCCGCCCAAAAATTCACGGTCTTCCAGCGGTGTGAATGCCACTTTACAAGTTACACCGTTAGCAGGATCCGGCACACAATCAGTAGGGGACAGCGCGTAGCGGTAAGGCTCAATCACCACAGCGGCAGTTTTTCCATCCTCCGAGATGATGAAGTTATTATACAGCGGGGTCGCCATGATCCGTTCGCGTAGCTCTTCTGGATTACGCCCACGCGCAAGCATATTGCGCACCAGCTCTTCCAGATAAACACCGCCATCCTCATGTTCGATGAACGGAATGTTATACAGACTGAAAATTTCCGACACGTAAGGCACGCCGTCAGCTAACTCGCGGTGCATCTGCGAAAACTTAGTTAAAAATTTCGTAGAAAACACGTCGTCCGCGGCGACCGCAACTATTAGCCGGTTATCTTGGCCAAATTCGCGCCGCATCCCGTAATATGTACTTAGAGCCGGGTCAGATTCATGCATGAATGCTTCGACGCGGCCGTCTTTTTGAAGGTTAGGTATATTGGCAGCAACGTAGCCAACAAAAACAAGTAAAAGGATGATAAAGGCTTTAATTCGGTGCGAATAAACGATCTGAAGAAAGCGGGAAATCATGCTTTCGACGAATGAAAAAACATGCATGGCTCAGGCTCCTGAACAAAATGAGAATATTTGAAGCGCGGGAAGGGAGGATTCCCGCGCTTACACTCCTTGACTTTTCGAATCAGTTTCCGGCGCCGGGTTCGCTACGAAAGCTCCGGAAGTCAGAGGAGGAGGAACCAAGGTCTTCAATCTCGAACCAAGAATCTGGCAGGCCAATATTGAAGTGCTCAGCTTCAGTTTCAAAGTCAGAAAAGGACACAACACGGCCTTCTTTGATTGTCGACACCCGGTAGCGTCCTGGCGCAAAGACACCATCAACCCAACGTAGGTCCAGCGTTTCCAGAACGCGCTGCTCGTTAGGCGCGTCGGCGTTGAAGCTGGAATAAATCGGCATGAAAGTTTCGGTGTCAGCCCACAATTCGCCATCACGCAGACCAAGACGAATGACTTCATCTTCCGTGTTTGGGTTTACATACATTTTGTAAACTGGGTAGCCGTTAAATTCGCCAGTGCCCAAGAGTTTGCAATCATAATCAACGGCTTGGCGGATCAACATTTCGCCAACCGCAAGATCAGAGCCATACAGGCGCTGACTGAGGTCTTCCGACTTAACGTCAATGACTTTTTCAGCCGATGGCAAGTAAACCCACACTTTATCTGGCACGGCAGGCTCAAAGCTATCGCGGACATATGATTCGACGTCCTTCAATTCGGCAGGATCAAGTACCAACGAACGCAGTCGGCGATTAATGCCGAAGTTCTTGTGGGCTGCGGCGATACGGCGGGTTTTGATCGCACCAGTTTCATCAGTAATTTTCATGTGCACGATGCGCCAGCTATCATAACCGTTGTAACGGTTCTGCACGGCTTTCATCACGTCACGACAATCGGTCATTAAAGGTGAGGTTGGTGTCGCCTTTTCAAGAATCGGAGCGTTGTCAGCATCGGCAACAGCCATACTGCCAAAATTGATTAAAGCAGTAGTCGCCAATGCAAACAGGGAGGTTTTGGAGAAAGATGTCATTAGTAGTGTCCTTTAGTTCAAAAACAATGAAATAGAGTTTATTATCTCTCCACTAACTTGAAGGACGCGCCGCAAAAAACAAAAAAGCGTTTGATGGGATTGCCTGAATATTTCACACAAAATAATTTTATAGAAGTCATTTTTGACAGTTTATGACGAACGATTACCAAGAATTTTATTTTAAACCACATGAAAGGGGGTGATTTTGTCCTGAAATCTGTGACTTGGCTGTTAAGGGTATAAAATTTGTGTCATTTTATGTTTAGGTCAGTGATTGTATGTGAAGTTCATAAATATCTCGATCAAATATTCGACACTATGTAACGTCGCAATCTCGTAGCCTCATAAGAGTTAATCAAGACTCGGATTGGACGGCTACGATGGATTTGAAAATTTGCGGCGTCACTAATTATGAAGAACTCGACATTCTAGGTCAGGAAGGTGCAAAATATGCTGGTCTATGGACTGGCATTAATGGCCACCCGCGAAATCTGAAAGATACCAAGCTTTTGGAATTAGCGGAACGATGCGATGTCATCACTCCAATTGCGGTTTGCATTAAACGTCCAGTCACCGACCTTTGGGATTTATTAAAGAGTACAAATGTTCGTCACGTCCAGTTGCATGGCTTTAATGCGCCGCGCGACATCTTATTTTTAAAGGACAAAGGTTTGACCGTAATTAAAACGGTCCATGTTGACGACGCTGGCACCTCTCCCATTGAGCGTATGATTGACGCCTATCACACAAACGGCTGCGACATCTTCTTGATCGACCGTTTTGGAGGACGCCATGAAATTGGCAGCAGTGGTGTTAGTCTCGAAACCCAAATGGTGCAGCGCTGGATCGATCGTTTGGGCGGGGCCCGGACATGGCTGGCAGGGGGCTTAACCGCCGATCGAATCTGTGACCTTTCCGAAGACTCCGGCATTGAAACTGTCGACGTCGACTCCGCCGCCCGATTGAACGGCGGCGAGATTACTCGCAAAGCGGCACGTCTACTCGTGACTGCTTCCTCTCCCACCAACTTATTTCAGCAGGTTACGCTATGAACACAATGACCAACTTTGCGGCAGAGCTGCACATTGAAACCCTCAATCAGACCGACATGCGCACGCTGTGTCCGCTTCTCATGGCCGGTGATCCGACCTTGGATGACACACGAAAGATTTTGCAAAGCTGTGTCGATTTTGGCGTTGGCATGGTCGAGCTATGCATTCCATTTGAAAACGCATTCACTGATGGTGAAACATTGGTCAAGGCGCACAAACGCGCGTTAGCCCACGGCGCGACCTTAGAGGCGGTCCTCGACATGGCCTCCGAATTCACCGATCAAATCAAGATCGTGCTTCTAGCAGATTCAAGCCATACATTGCGCCCCTACGGGTTTGAAGCCGTGTGTAAAATGGCGCGTGACGCAGGTATGGTCGGCATTCTGCCCCATGGTCTGCCCCCCTCAATGACGGATAGGTTCCACGCCGCCGCGGATAATTGCATTCCGACTGTCGGGACGATTTATGCCAATGCAACCCCTGGCACGCGTCGTCGGGTACTCAAAAAAGCGTCGTCCTTCATCTATCTTGTCTCTGCATACGGGCGCTCTGGCGGAGCGTCGAAGTCTGGTGATCTGTCTTGTCAAATTAGCGCGTTGCGGAGCAAAACCGACTTACCAATCGCCATCGGCTTTGGCCTCAAGGATAAGTTAGACGTCCGCAAAGCATTTCAAAGCGGATGCGACATTGCAATCGTCGGCAGCGCGGTCTCGAACGCGGTCGAGCAAGCCATAGATGAGGGCAAGGACCCTGCTATCGCCGCTGCCCGTTTCATTGGAAGCCTCAACCGTGAGGCAACAAGATGAGCGCTCTTGACCGCCGGATGCACCCAACAAACAGCGTGCTACGCCATTGCAGACGTGATGAAGAAGGCGTCTCAAGACTGATCGTTGACAAAACCCACCCATTTTTCTTCGACCATCCGTTAGACCACGTTCCCGGCCTACTTCTGTTGGAAGGCGCGGTTCAGGTCGCGCAATCCCAGGCAACGGAAAGCTGTTTTGTAAGCTCGATCTTTGCCGATTTTAAACAGTATACGTTCTTCGACAAGGACGTGTTGCTGTACACAACGATAGAGCAAGGCGTGGATACAATCGTCTACACCACCAGAGTTGAACAAGATGAAGTCACGCGGGCCACGATCCGTGTCGCCTTGACCAGTTGCGACCAAGTCGGTGGCGACAACCCATTGTCACCATTCCTTGCGTCACACTTCTTGACCGGACTGTCGCCCTGCACCAGCCGCGCACTAAACAAGCAAAGCCCCGAGAATGTATTGATCTCAACACCTGTGTTGTCCGACGGAAAAGTCACTGCACAATTGATGCCTATTACGCAAAAATGCCTATTCTCTGATTCTGCGCAGGCGGTGCATCCGCTTTACCTGCTTGAGGCCTTCATGCAGGTGCAGCGGTTTTTGAACGCCCACCAAGACGGCGACAAACGCATTCGCGACATTCTGACTGGCATCTCCTTCGAGCAAACTGCACCCATCGCTAACCTTGAAGGCGGCGTAACCATCGATGGGGCCCGCGGGTTTGTCAGCGTTGGCAAAAACAGGCTGACCCGAAGCGCATGGCTGAAGTCTGGCAAGCGTTTATTTGCGAAATGCAGCATCCGCACCGTGCGGCTTGCGACCAAATCTAAGGCCAAAATTAAATCTGAAACACCACAACACGCATAAGGAACATCTAATATGGATCCTGTCCACATCATTGGCGCCGGCATCTCCGGTCTTGGCACCGCACATTACCTCGCCAAACAAGGCATTCCCAGCATCATTCATGAGGTTGGCTCTCATATTGGCGGGCGCGCAGCCTGTATTAAATCGGGTGAACACTCGTTCGAAATTGGCGGTAAAAACTTCTCCAGTGCATGGACCCGCTTCAATGCACTGCTAGAAGAATTCAACATCACCGAATTCGAGGACCAACATCCAGGTTTTCATATTGTGATGAACGATACGTTGGTTGCACTCCAAAAAAGCAAAACACTTGCCGGAGATCTTCGACTGGCCTCATCCATCGGGACACGAGGCGCATTTCAGTTTCGCAACTTTCTGGCCTTTGCCAAACAAAATGCCGACAAGTTGAACTACACGTCTGGCTTGATCGAAAAGGTCGAAAAAAATTGGGATCACACCACGATCAACAATCACTTCACCAAGAAGCTGTCGGACGGGCCGTTGCGTCTGTTCTCCATCATCATGGGGGGGGCAGAACCATCCGAGCTTTACCCATCGCTGATGATGCTCTTTGCCTCAGGCTTTGGCAAAGGGTCGCATCACGCAATAGCGGGTGGGATCGGTCAGGTTCATGACAATCTTGCTGCGGGCAAAGACATCCGTTTTGGCTCCCGCGTGACGCGCATCCTGACCCATAATGGTCATGTTGCTGGGCTGGAACTAAAGGACGAGAAGGGGTCTCATATAGTGCCAGCCAGCCGTGTTATTTCTACGGTTCCTGCGAATGTGTTCAAGCGCTTGGTCGAGTTGCCAGCCTATGGTCGCGTCGCGGTCGAAGCCCTGCGCTACTTCCCGCTGGCCCTGATCAACGTAGTTTATGACGCACCTGTTTTCGCAGAAGGTGTGCATTCCATCATGTTCGAGCCCGGCGCTCCGCTAGGACATTGCTCTGCCAACCGGCTGCATACCCCCAATCACGTCCGCTACACCCTATCAGGCAAGGCCGCTCGGGAAATTTTGGACGAACCGGATCACGAGTTGGTCAGGATCGCCGAGGAAACATTCTCCAAGCGCATGCCAATCAACGCCAAGCGCCAAGAGGTCCATATTGCGCGCCACCCAGGCGGCATCTGCGGGTACGCACCGCACTTCACCCAACTGAAGAAAGACCTCTTGCGAAGCGTGGAGACAATCTCCGGCCTCGAAATCGCAGGCGACTATCTGGAGGGGCACACCATGGAAGGTTGTCTGACATCAGCTGACCTTGCCGTGTCCCGCCTAATGACAACAAGCACCCAACGGTCGCAAGCCGCATGACCCTGTTTGATGACATTAGGTCAACACCTCTCCCCGCCCCGTCCCACCGGGTAATTATCTGGGCTGCGAGCGCGTGCGCGGTCATGAGCGGGGCGGCAATCGCTCCGACCATCCCCGCTATTGAGGCGGCCTTATCCGGCACGGCAGGTGGCTCCTTTTTGGGCCGGGTCGTGCTGGTGATACCCGCCGTTGTGATCATGTTGACCGGCCCTTGGATCGGCAGGCAAACAGGCCGAGTTGATCAGCGTTTAGGCTTTGTAATTGCACTTTGCGCTATGGCCGTGTTCGGCGCCTTAGGCGGGCTGGCAAACGGGTTTGGTTGGCTGATTGCTACCAGAATTGGCCTTGGCGTTGCCACAGCGGCCACGCTATGTTTCGCAACGGCTGCCATAGCGGTGTTGTTTCAGGGGCCAGCGCGTGGGTTAGTCATCACCCGGCAAGCCGCCGTCAACACGTTTGGCGGCGTTATCTTTGTCTTGCTGGGCGGGTTGTTATCGCAACTCGGCTGGAGAATTCCGTTCTCGCTCTATTTGCTGACTATACCGGTGGCATATTTCGCTTGGGCCCTCGAGTGGCAACCACCAACAGCAACATCGCACCAAGCCGATATGTCCGACACCGGAAGCTGGCGCAGCATACAGATCCCGCTATTGATGGTGGGGATGGCAATGACTGCATTCTACATGATCCCGACGCAAGTGCCGTTCCTGATCGTCTTGGCCGATAACTCCGCGCTGTCGGGGCTGGCAATTGCTTGCGCCACTTTGGTAAGCGGCATCGTCTCACTGAACATCGAGCGGCTTACTGACATCGCTGGCCCCGCTGCGATCACCTTAGCCGCGGTTTTCATAGGGGTTCTAGGCCTGATTGATCTAGGGTTGGCCTCATCGGTCTTTGCAATTTTGCTCGCCGCATGTCTGGTTGGCATAGCTTTCGGCGCTGTTCTACCGCTCTTGGTGAAACAGCTTATGGCCGGGGGAACCCCTAAAACCGCAAATGTTATAGCAGGGTTCATCGCATCCGCGCTTTATGCTGGCCAGGTCGCTGCCTCGGCTCTTGCCCTAGGCTTGAGTCATATAGGTGCGGAGCGTCTACCGTTCTTCGCAATGGCAGTGATTATCCTTCTGACGACAGCCGCTATCATTCATAAGGAAAAGCTAGGGCCGATCGCCAGATGGATCTGGGATCACTTAGCGTAAGCGGGACGGCAAAAACTTAAGGCTCGTCTGTCTGGAGCGGCGGGTGAGTGCCCTCAGCGCGTACAGAACTTCATCAACCTGCGCGGGCTGAATCGCGTAATGATCCGCACCACTGTCCAGAAGATTGACTCCCTCGTCCCGCTTGCTTGGGTCAAGGAGCACCACGATGGGGGTCATCGAGTTAATAAGTCTTAAAGATTTGCACAGCTCATGCACAACCAGAACCGGAACGCTTTCCAATACAATCAGCGCTGAAATAACACCGTGATCAAAGAAGTTTTTCACCTCCTGCACTCCTGTCACATGCAGGGGCTGATATCCCCGCCAGTTCAAAGACCGCATCATAGTCACGCCTTGCAGCGAAGACGGGCCAAATACTCCAAGTGTCTCACCTCCGACAGGAGGACCAAGGGCGTTATTGTTCATTTTGTTACCGCAGTCACGTTGCTGGCCGCCTCTAAGAAGCAAAGCGTTGTTTCAAACGGGCTAGCCGGCCCTGACAGCAATGCTGTCCCGACCAAAAATCCGTCAAACCCAATCGCCTTAGCTTGCCTAACATCATCCGGGGCCAAAAGCCCGCTTGCGCTGACCAATAAATCGTCATGAACAGCCCGCGCTGCTGCATAAAGCGTCTCGCCAAATGCGATGCCACCGTCATCGGTTTCCTTGCTTCGGATATCGCGATTATTGATCGCCAGAATAGCGCCGTCAGGCAAATCAAGCCCGTCCAGTTCAACCTCAGAGGCCGCCTCGACAAACGGGGTTAGTGCCAGCGCCAGTGCATCACGCGCTAGGCGCACGACATCCGCCTTACGCAGCAAAGTACAGGTCAGGAGTACAGCGGAACCACCCGCCTCTCGCGTCTCTTCCAGGTGCCGCTTTGACGTGATGAAATCCTTCCGAAGCACAGGAAGTCCAGTGCGAGCCATCTCAGCAATCATTCCCAGATTGCCCCCGTGCCATGCTCCAGTTGTAACCGACAGGCAGCGCGCGCCAGCCCTTTGATAATCCCGTGCGACAGACCCAACCGAGCGGGCTGCCAAAAGCGGCCCCACCTTCGGTGAG
Source organism: Litoreibacter sp. (assembly GCF_058136045.1). NCBI lineage: Bacteria > Pseudomonadati > Pseudomonadota > Alphaproteobacteria > Rhodobacterales > Roseobacteraceae > Litoreibacter > Litoreibacter sp. The sequence goes on along the minus strand of NZ_JBYVDD010000018.1, from coordinate 17,576 downwards.
TTAGGTTTAATCTCGGCAATGAGCGCCGCATCGGCCCCTGCCAACGCATCGTAAAATGCCGTTCTCATGCAACTCTTTCCACCGTGCGTCTGCTTAGTTCGGCAAACGCCTGCACTTGTTTAAGTTTTTCATAGGGCGCGCCCTCCGCGAGGCATTCCATCGCCATGTCGGTGCCGTTTTGCAAGCTGCTGGCGTAGCCGCCCACATATAGCGCGGCGCCCGCATTCAAGGCGACGGTTTGGGTGCAGGTTTTGTAGCCCCTGCCACGCAAAATATCTTTCATTATGGCCAAATTGACATGCAATTCGCCGCCAACTAAAGAGTCTACATCGCCGCCGCCCAACCCCAGATCTGTAGGATACAAAACTTGCGGCTCATGGCTGTCAGAGCTCACAATCCGATTGACACCCACACTCAACAACTCGTCCACACCTGCCTCAGAATGGACAATGAGCGACCGAATGCTAAGGCTGCTAGATATCTGGTGCATCTGGTCAAACAGCGCCAAACTTGAGGCGCCCACAACGCTGCCACACACCTGATAGGGACAAATCATCGGGCCAAGCGAGTTCACAAAACGTCCGATGATTTTAAAATTCAGCGGCATCGCCGCAATTGCTAGCCGTTTGCAGATCGGCGCGTAACGACTAGTCGACGCGAAGGCCATGCCGGTTTGCCCCAGCATATCCTCTGTGATGGTGTCACAGGAGGGGCCGGAAAGGCCCAAAGCGTTCAGAATATCGCCTGATCCAACCGAGCTGGAATAGGCGGACGAGCCTGATTTCAGAACCCGCCCACCCGCAGCGGCCACAACAAAGGCGGCAGTAGTAGAGATGTTGAAGGTCGCCCTACCGCCGCCAGTCCCAACGATGTTCACCGCTTGCCGCGAACCCTCGATGGCCACTGGGGGGTAAGTCTCGCGGATGTAGCTTACAAAGCTACGCATCATCTCCACGTTGCTTGTGTTTGCCGAAAGCGCGGCGAGTACAGCCACTGTTTCGACTTTGGGCCGAAGACCGGAATCGGTGACATCCCAATAGGCGATCATGTCTTTTTCTGGGGGACATTCGCCTGCGATAACTGCGGCGGCAACTTGGTCAGGTTTCATGGCCTTCGCTCCTTTTTGGGGTTACGGCGGTCTGCTTAGACAGCCACTTTCAGCTGCTTTCTGGTGATCATGGCTTCGATCAAACCGATTGAGCGGTACAGATCAGCATCCAGCTCGTCTGGAGTGATGTTCAAGTCGAATTCGCCCTCTAGGAACGCGATCAGCTTGAGCACACCCAGGCTGTCAACAATGCCTGTGTCGATCAGGTCCAGATCTACGGCCAGATTTTCGGGGCTGATGTCGGGTGCAAATTCTTCAGAGATAAAAGCACGAAGGGTAAGGTAAGACATTGGTATTCTCCTGAAAGTATAGATAGTTAAGGGTGGATTTCGATAATTTCTTGTTCCAGCATGCGCCTGCATGCCTTCCCATTAGAATTTTTTGGGACCTCCTGTATGGAAATCGTGAATTTCCGTGGAATGGCAACCGTGGGCAGCCGTTTCATCAGATAGAGTCGCAAATCAATGCTATTCAACTCATCGGATTTGCTTGAGACGAAAGCGTTCAACACGCCGGTATCGCCAGATTTGTCGACATAGGCTGCAACTTCGTCAACCATCGGGTGAGCCAGCAGGCTGGCCTCGATCTCATTAAGATCAACGCGCACGCCGCTTAGCTTTACGATGGTGTCGTTACGGCCAATAAAGTGAACCACCCCATCCGTGTCACGACGCACCGTGTCACCCGTGCGGTAATACCTGGCGCCGTCGCACCAACCGGTCGCCTTGGCGGTCAACATTTGATCGCTATAGCCTCGCATCATGGTAGGACAATTCACCCATAATTCACCTTCACCCTCCTCGCTGATAGGCTGCTCGTTGCGGTCCATCAGCATGTAGTCGACGTAAGGAAGCTTGCGACCAAGCGGCAGTGGGTCAGGCGTGTTCAAGCGCGGCACATCATAGAAAAACGTGTCGTTGGTTTCGGTGCAACCGTAAATGTTGATGAAGCGCGCGTTCGGGAATATCCGAAACAATTGCCGTAACAGGCGGATGGGCATTGGCTCGCCAGCGAATAACACACAGCGCAGATTTGGCATGGTAATGCCCCCGGCGGCCTCGGCCACAAGCTTCAACGCAGAGGGTGCGGAATGCCAGATTGTGACATTTTTCTGCTGCATCATCTCAACCAGTTTCGGGCCGTTACGTGCAGTTTTTGCATCGGCCAAGGCCAAGCTAGCACCGCCCGCGAGGGATGCGAATATGTCGAGGAAAGATAGGTCAAATGCGAATGGCGCATGGCTAAGAACACAGTCGTCAATATCAATGCAGATCTCATCAACGACCCAACTTTGAAAGGCGTCCAACGCAGGGGCCTCGATCAAAACGCGCTTGGGTTTGCCGGTGGAGCCAGACGTGTGCAAAACTGCGGCCAAGGATTGCCGTGCGCCAGACGCGGCAGGCTGGTCCGGCGCGCTGTCCGGTAGCTTCGACAACGAGAGTAGCTGTGTGCCGCTGCGACGGGCCCACACCTCAAACCGGCTTCGGTTTGCATCATCGACCATCAGGACTGAAGGGGCCAGATCATCTAATATGTTGCTCAACCGGGTGTCGGGATGCGTCGGGTCCAACGGTGCGTAAGCGATGCCGCTTGATAGGGCACCCAAAATGGCTGCAACACTACGCGGATTCTTCTCTGCGCAAATGGCGACTACCGCGTCACTCTCATTGCCAACATCTTGCAGCAGACAGCGGATAACATTTGCCATATCAAGTACTTCGGCAAAACTGGCCTTGTCGGTAAGCGTGCCAACCTCGGCACCCGGAGTCTTCTGCATCTCCTCCCGAAGCATCTCGAAAAATGTACGGGTTTTGGAGATCTCAAAATTTGCTTGCAATAACATATCTAATCCCTCGTTCTACAGGCCAAGCATAGCGGAAATGCGGTTTTTCTGAATGTCCGAGCTGCCTGAATAGATCAGCCCACCGATAGCGTTGCGCAGATGGCTTTCAATGCCCGTCTCCAGCATGTAACCAGCCCCGCCATGCAAAGTGACTGCATCCATCGAGTTGGCAACATGCGCTTCAGAGATTGCGAGCTTGGCAGACGCGATCTCCAACGAAGCTTGCCCACCGCCATCCATGGCAGTGACAGCGCGACCAAGCCAATTGCGAGCATTCTCCAAACGGATATGCATGTCGCTGACCCGATGAGAAATTGCCTGATAGCTGCCGATTGGGGCACCAAATTGGTGGCGAGATTTTGCAAACGAAATGCACCTTTCCAGTTGCCGGCGCATTTCGCCAACCTGGAGAGCAAACACGCATAAAATTTCCCATTTCATTACGTAATCTAGGATAGAGAACCCCTGCCCTTCCCGCCCAATCAGGCGGCTTGTAGGCACGCGAACATCATCAAAATACAGATCTGCCATCGGTGCCGTGCGGAGTCCCATTTTCTTGCGGGCCTTACCAATAGTGAACCCTTTGGTGCCGCAATCCACGGCAAAAGCCGAGAACCCGCCCAGCGCACCTTTCTCTGGGTGGGTGCGGGCGTAAACTACACAAACATCGGCAATTGGAGCGTTGGAGATGTAGCATTTTTCGCCCGACATGACGTAATCGTCGCCGTCTTTTATCGCCGTAGTACTCATCGCGAAAGCATCCGATCCGCTGTCAGGTTCGGTGATCGCATGCGCGCCCACAATTTCTGCGGTGGCCAGTTGCAGCAGCATCTCGTTTTTCAACGCATCACTGCCAAATTTCTGGATCGGAATGCAGGTGCTGCACAAGTGAGTGGCTAGCGAGAAGCCCAATCCAGAGTCCTCGCAAACATAGCCTAAATGCACCAAAACATCTGTCAGTTCCGCGACGCTCAACGCCATTCCGCCAAGATCCTCAGAGATGGTCAATCCGGTCAGTCCGGCATCGACCATGGCTTGCCAGCGGTTCTTACCAAAGGCAGAGGCCTGATCGTCAGCTTGCCACCCCTCGTTAAGCAGGGGGGCCCATTGATCCAGCGCCTCGGCCATGGTTTCAACGAGATCGGAACGGTAGATGCCTGCGTCAGAAGGGCGAGACAGATTGCGAATCGTACGCATCAGAATTCTCCAGTTGCGGGAAGCTCAAAGAGTAGGCTCCCATTCAGGCCGCCAAAGCCCAGTGAGTTACTCATGGCGACGGTTGTGCGAATTGTTCGATCTTCACCCTCGACCGGCAGCGTGAACGCGATATCTTCGGGGTTAATTGTCGAGGTCATTTTCGGCGCTTCACCAGCGCGCAGGGCCAAAATGGTGGCGATTGCTTCGATTGCACCTGCGCTGCCCAACAAGTGGCCTGTAATACCTTTTGTCGAGCTGATAATCGGACGCTTCTGCGAGCCGCCAAAGACAGCTTCAAGTGCAACCGCTTCGGCTTCGTCGTTGATCTGAGTGCCTGTACCGTGGCAATTTACATATCCCACTGCTTCGGGCTTCATGTTGGCGAATTCCAATGCCTGCTCCATCGCACGTACCAACCCCCCGGGCTGGGGGCAGGTAATATGATGAGAGTCTGTCGACAGGGCAACGCTTGCCATTCTGGCCAAAGGCCGGGCACCCCGCGCGCGCGCATGTTCTTCGTCTTCAATCACAAGGATCGCAGCCCCATCGCCGATAATCATCCCGCTTCGGTCAACGTCAAACGGACGACAGCTGTTCCGATCCATGGCGCGCAAGGCGTTGAAGCCCGCGAAGTCGGCCTCTCGGATGCGGTCATTCCCGCCGACCAACATGACCGGGGCGTCACCGTTCTGCACACGCATAAACGCATAAGAAACCGCTCCTATACTGCTGGCACAGGCACATGAAAAGCTACAGAGGGGCCCTTGCAATCCGAGTATGCGGCGCAGCACAACGGCAGCGCTACCAGGACTGACAAGCTCTTGAAATTGCGCGCTATGGTCTCCCTCATTTAAGGCATCCGTATAACCGTCCATCAGGCCGCCACTCGTCGTGGCAATCGAGCATCCTGCCGATTTCAATATCTGCGAAGTGAGTCCCGCCTGCTCAACAGCTTCTAATGCGGCAAGCATTCCATAGCCTGCACAATTCATATCGGCCTCGGTCATGTCGCCGAGCCCCATATCTTTACTCATCCGCAAAAGCGCTTTGCGCAGTGCCGTCTGCGCAACTTCGGGATCAGTCGCAAAAGCATTCTTGGCCCTAAACCGTCCAGAGTCGAATTGAGAGGGCCTACCAGGCGCGGCACTGCCATCAGCCAACAACTGGCTAAACTCTGGGATACCAATGACGTCTCGCGTCACAACACCCATGCCGGTTACAATAACAGATCGAGTCATAGAGCAAATTCCAATTGGGTTACCTTGATGCCCGCCATCACACCGCTGCCGCTTTGCGAAAGGGCGCCGATTTGCCAGTGTTGCCGCCTTCGCTGGCCCACGTCGGGGCTATTCAGCAGGCGTGCAATTTCCAGCACTCCGCCGGCACCAAGGTAATCTGTATCTTCGGTCCCTGCCCCGCACTGCCCAAGGCGCTGCGAGGTCAGGGTCGAAATCTCTTCATTTACGTCCGCTTCACCAGTAATTTTGGCACGAACACGGACAGCTTCTGCGGCGTCAGCGCCGCTGTAGGTTGTTGTTATTCCCGTAATTTCAGGAAGGTCTGAGGCAGCACCGCGAGCAACAGCCACGGACTGGCGCTCCAACAGCAACATGACCATTGATTCAGTTACCGAATAACCTGGAGGCGCATCTGTTGCTCGGGCACAGACATGCTCACCAACGGGTGAGGAGAAGTCCTCAAACCCAACCACGATAGCGCGATCACACCGGTTCTCGGTGATCCAGTCATAGGCACATAGCATGGCGTCCATACCGGCCGTCTCGGTGCTGACCACAGCCAAGCAGGGCCCCATTAATCCATATTCAATAGCGCAGACGGACACTGGGTAGTTATGTGTCGCTTGGGCAAACCTGACGGCGTCGATGCCACGCGGTCCGTGCTTGCTCAATCGGCGGTGAATATCAAACACCTGCGAACAGCCATAGCTAGAGCCCGATATAAGGGCGGTCCGGGGGCCGGAAATTTCTTCTTTGGTCAGGCCAGCTTCTTTCAGCAGGCGCTCAACCATATTGCACAACCGGTAAGACACTTTCGTGTGCCGTCCACGTTCGGCCTTGCGGTGAGCTTCAAACTCGGAATGGTCCAAGAAATTGACATTAAAAGAACCAAAGGCTGCATCCGCATTGTGCCCGATGGCAGGGAGGGGACCACCTGACGCGACATCCGCGCATGCTGCTGAGACAATGACGCTGTCTTTCATGACAGATACAACCTTTGGTTAGTTGGGGAGAGAGGAGGAAGGAGGAGGAGGAAGTGCTTAGTAAGCTGAGCTACCACCATCCAACGAATGAACTTCATTCCCCTTCAAAGGAGGATTGAAAACGCAAACCAGACGCAGGGTCTCTTTGGCGGTTAGCCAATGCTTGTCGTTCTTATCCAAAGCATACATTGTGCCCGGGGTGATGTGGTGGGTTTCGCCAGTTTGCTCGTCAACGACTTCGCCGTCGCCTTCAATGCAATAGCAGGCTTCAAGGTGGTTTTTATACTCCAGTAAAGAGGACGTACCCGCCTCGATGATTGTGTCGGTCAACGAATAGCCCATTTGGTCTTTTTCAATCAAAAGACGGCGGCTTCTTCCGTTGCCCCACGCGATATCGCGTTCGGTATCGGTGATGTTGTCAATGGAATTGATGATCATTTTCTTTGCTCTCTTAATGTTACTTTGAACCAAACAACTTCAGCTTTAATTCGCTATCTTGCTTAGTGTGAGTTCAGTATAGGACAGCTATTTTGTGGATAGTTTGGTGTTTTGTGCGAAAAGAATTATGAATCACACAAATTATTATTTTACCCTTCAAAGATGTCGGTGAAATTACGCAAAGCAGACCTAAAGTAAACGCTGGGTCACAAAAATTTTCTCATGTATTCTAGTGGTTAATGGCCTACGCACGATGCAAGCGCATTAAAAACAAAAAGGCCACTTTCTGATTCGAAAGCAGCCCAATTTCAGGTTTATTCTTAAAGAGTTAGACCAAATCTTTAACTAAAGATCCCGACCTGAATTTCGTTTTGGTTTCAAACATGGAACCGTGATTTAGATGTAACCCGTCAAGCACCATATCATATGGCAAATCACTGTACTCACCATGCTCATGGGTGATCTCCATGTAGTCATTTCCATGGGTGTCGTAGGCGTGGTTCACACAATCTTCGACCCCATCAAATTCAAGCGGAGTCATTCGGTACAACTGACACAATCGCGCATTAAAAACGGGCGTAGCTTTGATCCACTTTCCATCCAGCTGCAATGTCACCAAAACATGAAAATGAAATATATTGCTGCCCATCATCTCAGCTAATTTAGGCGAGCAAAGATGGTTTTTCACATCGGTAATCCAAAGTTTTGCCGGGATACCCACTTTACGCAAAAGCGTAGTGTAGACGATAGACTTGTGGATACACAGACCAGATCCCTTACGCAAAATTGCACTCGCAGTCATGCTCTCACGAGCAAAATCGGCATTGTAGATTTCGTAGAACAGTCCATCGCGTACGGCGTAGAAAAGTTCCACGGCTTGGGTGCGCTTATCCGTACTGCCTGATTTCAAGACCCGTGTAGCGAACCGCTCCACGAATGGGTCGGAAAAGTTGAAAAATTCGGTTTCAGCCAGATTAGTTGGTTTCATTTTAAGCATCCTCCAAGGTCGTACAAAGCGCGTTCGGTAATATCACGCTGATCTCAGTGCCAACATCGAGCGTGCTTTCGACGTCAATTTGACCCTTCAGACCGGTAGCTATGGTTTTGCACAGATACAGGCCAAGCCCGTAACCGCCCGATGCTCGCCCGCGCGACTCGTCAGCGCGCCAGAAAGGCTCCATCAAATATTGCAATTGGTCTGGCGCAATTCCCAGACCGCGGTCTTTGACCGAAACGCGCATGTCACATTCCGCTCCATCTACTTTAGAAAACTTGACAGATATCGGATTTCCTTTGCCATATCGCACCGCATTACTGACGAAGTTCTTTAGCAGAACGCTCGTCAAGAACGGATCGAAATAGGCAGTTTTAGAGTCTGTTTCATTGCTGATCGAAATATCAATCCCCTGATCAACAAGTTGCGCAATCTGCTCGGATGCATAGGGCTCGATATCTATAAATTCAGCTTGCGCCTGACCCGAGCGACGCTTCTCGGCGGCCAAAATTGACGATAAAATCTCCTCAACCACAGAAATGTCCCGGTTAATTTGCTCACGCAGCTTGGCGTCATTTACCAAATCTTTACGAACCTTCAGGCGCGACAGCGGAGTCAGAATTTCATGCGGCAATGCCAAAAGCATATGTCGGCGGCTTTCATGGATACGCTGAAGCTCCGCCACCATGGTGTTAAAGCCCTCCGCAAATTTACGATATTCACCAAAGGTCTTTTCCAACGGAATTTGGTAGTCTAAATCACCATCTTCTATTCTGGTAATCCCTCTAGTCAATTCCTCAAACGGCAGTGTCAGGCGCCAGATCAGGAAGTAAATTGCAGTAATGGTCAGCATGATCGACACAACAACCAACCCGACCAACATTAGTGCAAAGGCTGAGATCGGTTGGCCAAACTCTGGAAGAATTGCCACTTGGGCCCCACGCACGGACACCGCTGCGTAACGGTCACCCAGGCGATTGATTGCGATGCCATCTTTATCATTCGCAGCAGCTTCATAAAGCGCAGCATATTTCGAGGCGCTGGCTTCTTCTACCGACATCAAGATCATCGGCGCACCACCAATAACTGTGATGTCGCTCCCTGGGTTCATCGCGCTTTGCGAAAACGCGTCAAACAACGCACGCGATAAATACCGGCGCGGGTGCTCGTCGGCGACCCTTTGCAATGACAAGATGAGCACAAGGCTCAGAAGGGCCGTCGACAATAACGTGGCCCACAGCAGATGACTGAAGACGGATCGGGTGCGTATCCAAAGTGCGATGTTTTCAATCAACCGAGCCATGCCTAAATCCTTGTCTCAATGCGGTAGCCTTGACTGCGCAGAGTTTTAATAAAATCAGTTTGAAGGCCTTGATCCCGAAATTTTTGGCGAACCCTATAAATGATAGTGTCAATCATAGCGGGATCATTTTGTTGCGCATAGCCGATCTGTTCGAAAATTTCAGCCCGGCTGACAGTAGCACCTTTGGCATCGACCAGTACTGTTATGATCTGCATCTCCAACTCGGTCAGATTAACCGTATAGCCAGTGAAACTAGCGGACATTTGTGCCTCAGATAGCTCTAAGTGAGGCACTGAGACAGTGGTTGATACTCCCTCCCCGTGAACTTGCACTGCTTCGGCCCTACGGCGACGCACGACGGCGCCGATACGGGCCACCAACTCACGCATCTCCACTGGCTTCGCGACGAAATCATCAATGCCACTTTCAAGCGCTACGATCCGTTCAGTCAGTTCTGCGCGCGCCGTGAGCGCAACGATCGGGATTTCGGCGTATGCTTTGTCGCTACCGCGGATAGTGCGGCAGACCGCCATACCATCCAGTTCGGGCAGCATCATATCTAACAGAAGCACGTCAAACGCCTCCTCTTCAAGCTGCTTGAACGCGCTGGATGGGGTAAAGGCGAGCTTAAGGTCCATGCCGTATTTGGCAAGCACGGGCTGCATAATTTCACCTAGTTCCTCATCATCATCAAGTATTAAAACGTGCAATTTCGTAATCCTGTATTGATAACTTCAATTCAAAGAAATGAACTCATTAAAAAACGTATGTCATTCCCAGTTGAAGCGAACGCTGCGTCGGGTTTGCACCATAGATTGAGGTGTTGCTTCCAAATGTAGAGATACCACGAAGGTTAACTGATGCGTTCTGACCAACCGGAATATCTACTGATATTTGCGCTAATCCACTGTTGTCAGCTGGCACGTAGAACCCCAGAGCCGACAAGTCGCTGTCACCCCAAAAGTCGTTCCACACCACACGGGTGAAAATCTGGTTTCGAGCCAGCGGCTCCTGCCTGCGAGATGTCATGCCGTAAATCGCCCCCGCAGCTGCACCATCAGCACCTGCCGCGCTGGCCAAAACGGCAATCTGCGAACTGTTCAAGCCTGCGGTGTTGAGATGGTACTCAAGCGCGACAGAAATATCACGTGTGCCGACGATGGATTGCGGCAAAGCCCAGTTCAATCCTAGCGCTGCTTGCACTTCCCAGTCCTTGTCACTGTTCACACCAAGCCCTTGTTGAAACGCTGCGGAGCCGAGACCACCCGCAAGGGCTTCTGATGCGATTGAGAGTCGTTTTTGGGCAAACACTTCACCGTATAAAACGAGATTATCACCGATCGTACCACTGGCTTCAAAGCCTAAACCCGGGCCATCATCATTGAGCAAAAAATTGCCCGTTACAGACAGGTTACCGCCGAATTGCGGGGTCGCTTTGATGAAAAAGGCGTTGGTTGCATTGGTTCGGTCAAGCCCCAAGCCGATATTGTCCATATCGGATAGGAGAGAACCTGTGCTGGCACTAATTTTGGGCCGATAACCCAATTGCAGCAAGCTGTTGCCAACCGTGGCCGTCCCCGTCAGGGCAAATACGCCTAGGCGTTCGCGGCGACGGTCCGATGGCGCTGCACTTTCTGTAGCAACAAGACTGTTGTCCTTAAACCAATCAGTGGGGTTAAACCCAATAGCAACGCCGTTGCGAATGTTAATCCGTCCAAATTGCAAAGTGACTTGCGACGAAACCGTGTAACTTATTGCCAACTCCTGCACGTCCAAGTTCACATTATCACTGGAGTTGAAATTCTGTCCCTCCACGCGATCAATGCGACCCCGCAAGTTGAATAGAAGGCTCATCCGGTCACTCAAGGCGTAGGTACCGTAATAATGACTAGAGGCGCGCAGCGCGGTGGTTGTGCCCCCCGACAGTTCGTCGATCTGGAAAACACGAAACTCGGTTTCCAAAGTAGCGCTACGCGATTTTTCTTCTGACAATTTCGGCTCTTCAACCGTGTCCGTTTGGGTCTGTACACCCTCATCCACCCCGATAACCAGGTCTGGAGGAAGGTCGAAGTCTTGCGCTATGGCTGGCAAACTAAACATGCCAAAGGTCATAGCAACCGAATATGTCAGAAGATATTTCATCTCAAGATCGCCTTTCTATGCCTTGAAATTCGGCAACCATTCTTTATTGAACCACGATTCCGGCAACTTCTTGGACCGGAAATTGCTCATGGTCATGACTGTCACTTTGTTCGGGTCGAAACCGTCGGCAATCACAACCTCGGTCGGACGCTGCGCACCCATCTGATTTTTCCACTTGCGATACCAAGCCACCTTGATGAGCTTGCCGCTTTTGGTGAAGTACTTACCCTTTATTGGGCTGTTGTTCTTGGCATCAACCCAAAAATCAACTGTACTGTAAGGCGCTGATTTCGTTACAGCTTTCAAGTGTAATTTATGGCAATTTCGGTTCTTCTTGTTGCCGTCAGCTACGGTTTCTTGGCCTTGCAGGATAGCGGAGTAATCCCCCACGAGGTTCGAGCTGACTACATCCCCGTTTGAGGCGTTGCCCAGCAAGCGCTGGCGCGGTGAGATCCGAACCGAAGCCTTCGACGCCGGGTCATAGAGCCACAAGATGTTGCCGTTCCGAAGCAATATCTTGCCGCGGTCTGCGCTTGGAGCGTTGATATGAACCAGCGTCTGGAACTGGCGGCCACTGGAGCGCGAATAGGTAGTCACTTTGGTCTGATCTTTGAGCCTCCCTCGCTCATAGGCGGACAAGGTCACGTCCACCGCAAAAGAAGTTTGGGGGTTCCGAATAGCATCTGCTCTCGACAAGATGCTATTCGCATTTCCGGCAGCGAAGGCAGGGAGGCCCAGCGAAGTTAGACCGGCAGCGGCGGCACCGCCAAACAAGAGTTGAGTAAATTCACGACGTTGGAGTTCCATAGTATGTTCCTTTCAGGTTCGTGTATTAGGGTGCGCGATTATGCGCGTTGTAGGCTCTCGACGATGTTCAGACGGGCCGCCTTGAAGGTTGGCACCACCGAGGCAACGACCGAGATGATGATCAGCAAGGCAACTACGCTTATTGCGAAAACCGGGTTGTCGAGGACCATCAGTTGGACCGTCAAAGGGGTGGCGTTAGAGGGTGGCGTCCATTGCACACCGGCAGAGTTCACGACGTTGGCGATAATCACCGCCGAGATTAGAGCAATCAGGGCCCCAAACAGGCCGACTAAAGCGCTTTCAGTGAGGAAGAGAGCCCGCACAAATCCTTTGCGAAAACCAAGGGCTCGGATCGTGCCTATTTCCTTAACTCGCTCCATGACGCTCATCGACACGGTGTTAACGATGGTGAAGACGATGACGATCGACAAGACCAGCGAGACCACGATGAACATGAAGGTGAACATGCCGAAGATGCGGGTGAACGTCGGGTCTATTTCGGTGAAGTGGTAAACTTTCAGGTCCAGATTGGCGCGCGTCATCACCTCTTCTATGCGGGCCTTGACTGCATCCACCTGATCAGGGTTCTTAACCTGCAACATCAGGGTCGTCGCTTCTTGGCTGTCGCCGTATAAAAGGCTACGGGCCTGCTCGAAGTGCATCATGACATAGGCGTTGTCGATAGCGCGAATGGCCTGTGGCTGTGCCGATTCAATGCCAACCCGAGCGATGTTCGGGACACCAGAAGAGGTTGCAGCCATCAGGTTCAGCTGGGGGCGTTCCGCTCCGCCTTCGCGAAGGGCAGTCAGTTCAGCCTCATCACTTACCAACGCGGTGAAGTCTGTATTTTCTGAAGTCAGCGATTCTTCGTCTACTGGGTAATCTTGACATCCCGCCACTTTCAGCGGGCCACACATGCCCATCATTCGAGCCATGCCAATGCCGATAACAACACCGTCACTCACTTGATCAATAAGACCGGAAGCTGGTGCAACCTGCCCGATGGACCAGCCGTCCCATTGGTGCATGTTGTCAATGTCAGAGGGCACAACACCAGAGCCAATGAAAGTCTTGGAATTGCCAGTCTTTGCATTACCAGCCACACCAGCAAGGTCGATACGAGGTGTAATTACCGCCAGTTGTTGACTCAACACTGGGTCGCGTGACAGAAGGCTGACCACTTCGTCCCAATTTTTGATTGTGTAGTCGTCGGGGTTAGCTGCGCCGAACTCCAGGTACCCGTCACGGTAAATCTGAAGATTGCCCTGCTCTTGGATCATCGACGTCTGAACGCCAAACCAAATTGATGTTACAAAACCACCGAACAATAGGGCAGCGAAGCCGCCAATGCCGATCGCTAATGCAGTGGTCACCGAACGCCGCGCGTTCTTAGTGAGATTTCTAAAAGCTATTTTCAAGATCATTGTTCTACTCCTGAGCCGTCTGGCCATCGATGATGTTGATCGTCACACTACCCTTGGTGATCAGGCTGGTGTCGTGAGTGCAGATCACCACAGAGGTGTCGAACTCCGACTTCATATGATCGAGAAGAGCGATAATCTCGCGAGACGTTTGCGAATCGAGGTTTGCAGTGGGCTCATCAGCGATGATGAGCGTGGGTTCCGTGACCAACGCGCGGGCAATCGCCACACGCTGACGTTGGCCTCCAGAAATTTCGCCCGGGCGACGGTCGATCAAATCTGCAATGCCAACAGCTTCCAAGTATTGAACCGCTTTCTTGCGGCGTTCCGCACCAGATTTGATCCGGCGCAACAGTGGGAACTCGACATTTTCACCAACAGTCAGCACCGAGATCAGATTAAAAGATTGAAAAATGAAACCAATATGCTTGGATCGAAAATCAGCGGCGGCCTTGTCACTCAAGTGGGAAACATCTTGATCAAGGATGAACAACTCACCGGAGGTAGGCTGATCAATCAGACCCATGATATTAAGCAATGTCGATTTACCGCTGCCCGATGGGCCGGTGATGAAAGTCGTTTCCCGACGCGCAATGCTACCAGAGACACCAGACAAAGCGTTCACCTCTACACGATCCATCTTGTAGGCTTTGTAGATGTTATTAAACCGGACCGCTGGGGTCCCGTTTATTGACAGGTCATCAGGCCGAAGTGGGCTGTCAGGCTGAAATGACCTTTGAGTGGAAATAGTGTTCACGCGTCCAATCCTTATGGCTGAAGTTATTTTATCTAATCCAAACTTACGGGGTGGGGCCCCTTCATATCAAACAACAAAGGATGGTTTTTCGACGCTAATAGATGGCTGGATGTCACAAACGAACGACGTTATGTGACGAATATTTTGGCGTGAATTATTCGTGTCGAAACGGTTGCAAACAAAAAACTGCCAAACGCGATCTATAAAACGCATTCGGAAGTTATTTATTCAAAGTGACCTGAGGGCGCCCAGAAACTATATCAGGTAACGGGCCGCATCTGGGTTGAGTGATCATTTAAACTGTACATTGCGCTGCCAGCCAAACCCAGTCCAATAAGCGCCATTATAGCCCGAATTGTATTCCAGTAGGTCCATGTCACACTATACTCCGCCCAAACTCGTGCAGCGTCGGCAGTGCTTAACGTGGCTACATCTAACGCCTCAATTTCATGGTTCATCGGGACGTTAATATTGACCGTCGGCAGAAAAGACCCAATGAAATAAACCGCAGCAGCAGTCAACAAAAGCACTCCAGTGACGCGGTTTCCTTTCCAATAAAGTGCTGCGGCACACAGGACCGAAAGGATTGGTGTGAACAAGAAGGTGAACAGGAACACTCCGTTGCGCGTGCCTTGATTAAGCTCCTGCATCGCGCGTATTGCATCGCTATCGGGCAGGTTATTGAGCCCCTGCATTACCGAGACGGAATACGCATAGAAAAAACCCCCGATAGCCCCAAACAGGACCAGTGGTACGATGCACAGAAAGAATGAAGTACGATACATGATGATCTCTTGGGTTGTTGGGTACCGCGCGCCGAAGCTCGCAACAACAACCTAAATCACGCAACTTTCAAAAGATATGGGCCGCCATATCAAACGACAAAAAACGATATTTGACGCCTTTATAGAACTTTATGATATTATGTTACGCTATCTCACTGGCAGACACGATTTGATGTTGAAGCACACAATTCGCCATAGATTCGCGATGACTTCCTAAGATACCAAGCGTAACCCAATGTCCCTGCCCCACTCGGTACTGCGTGTGTCGCCAGAAACGGCCATTCCCAAGGTCATGCAAATGATCTGCCGTGAGGTGTGCCAACTCATATGTATTGGGGCGGTCGCGAAATCCGGTGCCCATGGCTTTGACGAACGATTCTTTTAAGCTCCACGCATGTAACAGCGCCTCTGGCGACCAGTCCTTACGCAGCGCCCGTTCAGTTGGCGACAAAATCGCTTCCACCGCGCCGCCCCTCATATCCACAAACCGGCTGACATGTTCAATATCAACCCCGACAGACAAATCAGAGGTAGCCGCCGCCGCGACGACAAGCCCAGTCACATGAGAGATCGAGCACGGAAAAATCACCCCTAACGCCTTAAGGAAAGGTTGCTTCATCTCAGTCTTATGAAGCGAGAACACATCTTGCCCCAAACCGCTAAGTCGCGCCCCCGAGCAGATAGCAAGGCGCTCCGCCTGCCCGCTCAAGGGTTCAGACGAAGCGCGTGCAATCAAACACTGCACACGGCTTGGCTTAGACGTTGGACAGGGTATTGATCTGACCGACAAGCGAGTACCCGCGACCACGCACGGTACGAATAAAGTTCACTGTGGAACCGGCCTCCTTAATTTTTGTACGAAGCCGGTAGATAAGCGCATCAATGCTCCGCGTATAAATACCGCTGGTGCCATGAACTTCATCCAGCAAGTCATCACGGTTAAGGATTTCGCCAGGTCGCTGCGCAAGCGCGGCAACCAATTCAAATTCCATTGAGGTGACGACTAGTTTTTTACCATTCACAAGGACTTGGGCTCGCTGGGTTTCAATTTGCAAAACATTGCCCTCCAGCGAAACCTCAACACAAAGCCCGTTGCGGATCGGGGTTCCCTCGGGCGTCGCGGCTGGAAGTTGTTCAGTTGCATCATATCCTGAAACATTGGTGCGCCGCAAAATGGCGTTAATCCTAGCAACAAGCTCGCGTGGCTCAAATGGCTTTTTAACATAATCATCCGCACCGGTCTCGAGCCCAACAACCATGTCTGTGAGTTCTGTCCGGGCAGTCAGAATGATAATCGACACGTCTTTATAAGGCGCATTACTATAGCGGATTTTACTGCACATCTGCAGCCCATTAAGTTGAGGTAGCATCACGTCTAGCAGAACCAGATCAAATTTCTTGCTCTCAAGGGCCTCAAACCCCTCGTTGGGGGTGTGAACCGCATGTAGCTCAATGCTGTATTTGGCAAGGACGTCTCGCATAAGTTCCGCAAGCTCAACGTCGTCGTCAATTAATAAAACTTGAATCATCATTATCGTCCTTAACAATTAATACGAAAAAAAATGCACAAAAAATCACATGTAATTTGGCCCTGACGCCAGTAGGTTTACGTAACGTACGTATAAGTGGTGTGTACGCTTTTTGAAAGTCTTTACTAATGTATAAAAAACAAATGTATAAAAGTTCCGAACAATTAGTCGCGCCAAAAGAGCGTTTAACTTCAATAACGGGCGAGCAAGGTGTCCGATTCCGCATCATTGTGGGCTTGTCTGGCGCCTCGGGAATGCCTTACGCTGTCCGCCTGCTCGAAGTATTGCAGGGGCTACCCGTCGAAACACATTTAATTATGTCAAAGCCCGCAATTCAAACGCTCGCAGTCGAGACCGATCACACGCCCGACATGGTCCGCTCCATTGCCGATCATGTGCATTCTAACAGCGATATCGGGGCATGTATCGCATCAGGGTCGTTCCGCGCGCACGGCATGATCATCGCGCCTTGCAGTGTCAAAACGCTAGCAGAGATCGCAAATGGGATCGGCAGCAGCTTATTGACGCGGGCCGCAGATGTAACTTTAAAAGAGCGTCGCCCACTAATTTTGGGCGTCCGTGAAACACCTCTGCATCTGGGCCACTTGCGCAATATGACTGCGGCCACCGAGATGGGTGCAGTCATCGCTCCGCCAATGCCTGCCTTCTATATGAAAACCAATTCTCTAGACGATTTGATAAATCATCAGGTTGGGCGCTGGCTGGATGCGATGAATCTTCACACCAATCTAGCTCCGCGATGGAAAGACTAGTCAAGTAAATCGCACCCGTTAAAGTGAAAAGTATTACGTATATAACAGCAGTCTAACTATTTTCGATCAATATCATCGTCACCTTCGCAGGCTGTTCCCATCTTAAACCCATCGTCATTTAATATGCCGTATTTCACATAATTAATGATGGTGAATTACGCGGGGTGTGAAATTAAGCTGTCCTCACGAAAGAGACAGCACAGGGCATCATCATCACTGCGGCCGCTATAGCCAAATTGTTGCCAGTTGATTGTGAAA
>NZ_JBYVDD010000017.1:0-24760 GCF_058136045.1 Litoreibacter sp. | reverse complement strand
GGTCAGCCTCTGGGTCAATTTGACCGCTGAAATGGCGGCATAATCTATTCTTGGCTCATGTTTCACAATCGGCTGGCAACAATTTGGCTATAGCCAAACGTTTCTTCCGCCACGTCGAGCACGGCATCCACAAGATCGGGAAGGCTACTGCCTTTTGTGATATCAGCCACAACAGGCCTAGCGACTGTGGCGAGATCCGCTATCTGATCGCGCCGCAGTTCAGCATCGTTAAGAAGACCCGGAATGAGGATGATTTGAGGCACTACCATTAGTGCTTGCCTACTGCGTTTAAGATTGTGCGGGCCCGGATGCGCACCGGCTCATCCACCATTTGTCCATCCATAGACACAGCACCGCCCTCTCCTGCGGCCAATACGCGATTGGCCCAGTCAATCTCAGCCTGCGTCGGAAGAAATGCATTAAGAACATCGGCAACTTGTTTGGGGTGAATACACAGTTTGCCCGCCATTCCCAATTGCTTGGCATGTTTGGCATCCATCTGCGTAAACGCAGGATCGTCTAACTGTACTGTCACGCCGTCAATCGGTGCCGCAATTTCTGCGAGGCGTGAGGCCAGAACGATTTCTGACCGCGCCGATAACAAGATGTCGTGTTGATGAGCACACCCTAGATCAGCACAATAATCTATTGAGCCGAATGCAAGCCGTACCACCCCGTCTAGCGCTGCGATCTTGCGGGCATTGGCCAGGCCTTTTGCCGTTTCAATCAGCGCGATAACCGATACCCCGTTTAAACGCGTGATGACCTTGGCAACATCTACGACATCCTCTGCTTTTGGCAGCATTACGGCCGCAAACATACCCTCAACCACAGCAGACACGTCCAAATCATGCCATTGGGTCCCTGAGGGGTTAATCCGAACGATGACAGGCAAATCGGTGAAATTGCACGACAAGGCTGTTCGAGCCATTAATTTATCTTCTGCGGCGACTGCATCTTCAAGATCGAGGATTACGGCATCTGCCCCTGACAAGGCCGCCTTGGCAAAACGTTCTGGGCGTGTGGCCGGGACAAAAATCGGCGCACAAGAAGCGACTACCATGAGGCATGTGCCTCCATGGCAACCGGACCGTTTGACGCTGAAGTCCAAAGCTTCATGCCGTTGTCAGAAGAGTCAGCGTTCAACGTAAAACCTACAGTGTCGAAAATGGGTGACAGGCTGCGGAATGTGAAACTTTTGGGCCTCACGCCATGAAGATCCGCTGCATATTGGCAAAGCATCGTTGCTTGCATCGGACCATGAACAACAAGCCCAGGATACTCTTCATCTTCTGTCGCAAAAGACCGGTCATAGTGGATACGGTGTCCATTGAAGGTCATTGCAGAATAGCGAAACAGTAACGTTGGTGTCGGGATTATGCATCGGTGGTCCGCGCCCCTTACTGCTGTTGGCGGCACTTTGACGGGACCACTAGTTGGTGTTGCATCTCGATAGACGATGTCTTGTCGCTCGTTTAAAATCAAACGACCATCTACGGTGATTTCATGTTCAACAGTCACAAAACATAGGGGGCCGGTCCGGCCCTGCTTCAACACTACATCTTTGATGACAGAGCGGCGGGTGACAGTATCATCAACATGTACTTCATCATGAAAGTCAAAATGCCCACCAGCCCACATTCGGCGCGGCAATGGCACCGGCGGTAAAAACCCGCCAAGTTCTGGGTGCCCATCTCGACCCAGTTGAGACATTGGCGCTGCGGGTTGTGCAAGACACAAATGGATCAATAGCGGTGCTTTTTGTCCAGTATGCACGTCTTGATTGCGATCAAATGTTGCATTGAACTGACGCACAAGGTTTGGCGTCAATACCTCAGAGCCTTGTTCTTCTCGACCAATCCAGCTGCGCAAGTGGTCTATGTCGGTGTCCATACTCATGGCTCCAAAGGGTTGAGGGCGGGCACTGCACCATAACTGCGTTCTTCTCCGACAAAGCGCGCGGCGGGTGCAGGCATGCTGACTGGGCCATTAGGGCTGTCTACTGTTATGCGACGTAGATGGGCGTGCGTGGATAAGCCCGTCATGTCATTCACCGAAGCGAGCGCAATTTTGGATTTTAGCAATTGTGCTATCGCCTCATCAGAAGTTAAGCGTGCAAAAGCTTCGGCGACGACGCCATCCGTGGCCTCTCGATTGGCTACGCGAGTAACATTTGTCGCAAATCGCGTGTCATTAACCAGATCCGGTTCGCCAATAAAGCCCTCACAAAGGTCCGCCCATTCGCGATCACTTTGGATGGCAATTAAAATTGGCGCCCCAGTTCGAGGATAAAATACGCCATATGGCGCGATAGATGGGTGAGATAAGCCCGCGCGTTTGGGCGACTTCCCATTCTCGTGGTTTAGCAACGGCACAGTCAACCAATCCGCGAGCACATCAAACATCGAGATAGAAATCTGCGCGCCCTTCCCTGTCACCCCGCGCCGGATCAATGCTTCAAGAATAGCGGAGTAGGCCGTGGCTCCGGTTGCGATATCAACGATGGAAATCCCAACTCTGGCAGGCTCCGATGGACCGCCAGTGATTGAACACAGTCCAGACTCGGCCTGGATCAACAAGTCATAAGCCTTGCGATCAGCCATTGGACCATCTTCACCATAACCTGATATTGAGCAAGAAATCAGCTGTGGGTATTTGGCTTTCAGTTCGGAGAGATCAAACCCCAACCGCGCCAGAGATCCCGGTTTGAGATTCTGGATCAGAATATCTGCATTTTGCAATAAATCGGCGAGGGCGGATTTGCCCCTCTCAGACATCAAATCCAACGTCACACTATTTTTCCCGCGGTTCAGCCATACAAAATAACTGGATTGCCCCGCTGCGGCGTCGTCATATCCGCGCGCGAAATCGCCTTCTGGGCGTTCAATCTTGACAACATTTGCGCCAGCATCCGCGAGTTTCGATGACGCGAATGGCGCTGCGACAGCTTGTTCAATGGCGACGACGTTTAATCCTTGCAACGGCAACATCAGAACGACCTCGGCATACCAAGAATATGTTCGGCGATGTAGGACAGGATGAGGTTGGTCGAGATCGGCGCAACCTGATACAGCCGTGTTTCACGGAACTTCCGCTCAATATCGTATTCATTGGCAAACCCAAAACCACCATGAAACTGAATACAGGCATTTGCGGCCTCCCACGAGGCTTTGGCAGCAAGATACTTGGCCATATTTGCTTCCGCCCCACAGGGCTGGCCCGCATCATAAAGCGCACAGGCCTTGTAGCGCATCAAATTGGCGGCCTCGACCTCAATATGTGCTTCTGCGATCGGGAACTGAACACCTTGGTTTTGCCCGATAGGGCGGCCAAAGACTTCGCGTTCATTGACATAGGCAGTCACCTTGTCCGTAAACCAGTGACCATCGCCGATACATTCTGCGGCAATCAATGCGCGTTCGGCATTCAGTCCGGTCAAGATATACTTAAAGCCCATACCTTCTTCACCGATCAGGTTTTCTGCTGGGATCTCAAGATTGTCGAAGAATAACTCATTGGTTTCATGGTTGACCATGTTGGGGATTGGATTGACCACCATTCCGTTCTTCATCGCGTCCTTAACATCCACTAAGAAGATAGACAGGCCTTCGGTTTTTTTCTTAACCTCAGCAATAGGTGTGGTACGAGCCAGCAGTATCATTAGGTCAGAATGTTGTACCCGACTAATCCAAACTTTTTGGCCGCTTATGACGTATTTATCGCCCTTCTTTACGGCTGTGGTTTTGATTTTTGTCGTGTCTGTGCCCGTGGTTGGTTCAGTCACCGCCATGGACTGCAAACGTAACTCTCCGCTCACGAGCTTTGGTAAAATGCGTTGACGTTGATCTTCGGAGCCATGTCGAACCAATGTGTTCATATTGTACATTTGACCGTGGCAGGCACCCGAGTTTCCGCCGGCACGGTTGATTTCTTCCATGATGACGCTGGCTTCTGTCAGGCCAAGGCCGGATCCGCCGTATTCTTCTGGGATGAGAGCAGACAGCCACCCTTCTTTTGTCAGGGCTTTGACAAATTCATCGGGGTAGCTGCGATCGTGGTCCACTTTTCTGTGATACTCAGCAGAAAATTGAGCACAGAGAGCGCGAACACCGTCACGGATATCTTGGTAGTCGTCACTCAGAAAATTCATTGGATTGCTCTCGTGTTTTGTGAAGGGTTGTTGCTTTGGTACCGCCAACTCTAGCCATTTCACAAATATATGTTTATGTGGCTTCTCATAACAAATATATATGGAGCTATTGGGCAACTTTTGATCATGGATATTAGGCAGCTCCGGTACTTCGTCGCCATTGTGGAACAAGGCTCCATCACCCGCGCCTCAGAAAAGCTGCGCATTGCGCAACCTGCCCTTTCGCTCCATTTGAAAAACATGGAAGAGTACCTTGGCACCCGGCTTCTAATTCGAAGTCGAACAGGTGTGACCCCAACCGAAGCGGGAATTCTGCTGGAAAATCGGGCACGGGCTATACTTGATGATTTAGCCCGCACCGAAGACGATATTCGAACCCTTGATGCTGATCCTATGGGCGTGGTGCGCATTGGGTTGACGGGAACAATTAGCGCTATTGTTGCTTTGCCGTTGATAGCAGCGTGCAAAAACCGCTACCCGCACATTGAATTGAACATTGCGGAAGCAATGAGTGGCTTTATCGCGGATTGGCTTTCCGAAGGCCGCGTTGATATGGCAGTGCTTTATGAGCGCTCTCAACAAGAGGGTATAATATCGGAACTTTTACTCGAAGAAGAGCTTGTGATATTATGGGGTAGCGACGACTGCCCTTCTAAGATGAGCGTCCGTGGGCTCCGCGATGTACCTATGGTGCTGCCAAGTAGTGCACATGGGTTGCGCACCGAAATTAATGCGGCATTGAGCGCGTATAAAATAACACCAAATGTAGCGATTGAAATAGATTCCTATGCAAATATCAAACGCCTTGTTGCGGCTGGGTACGGCGCTTCAATCCTCCCCTCACATGCTGTTTTAGAGGACGTTGAGGCCGGAAAATTGAGCGTAAGTAAGATATGTAACCCAAGCCTCTGGCGAGGCGCGCACCTTATGTATCGTTCAGGACGGCCTGTCACACGAGCTCAGGAAGCAATCTGTGATCTTTTGCGAGAAGTGATCCTCGAATTATTGGATACTGGTGATTGGGCCGCAGCGCGCCTCCCACAGGCGGTCCTAAACACGCGTGTCGACATAGGTTGAGAAAGCGCCCAACCCATGCTTTCACGCGCAGCATAGTGCTGGAACGCAGCCTGTAAGTCTTTCTCGTCGACAGAGTGTTGTCACGTTGATCTGCCCCAGTACTATTGCCAAATTGTTGCCAGCCGATTGTGAAACATGAGCCAAGAATAGATTATGCCGCCATTTCAGCGGTCAAATTGACCCAGAGGCTGACCGCATCGTGCGGGCGTGGTGGTATGAAGTTGCGGAGAGTTGATAACAGCGGGGGCAGTCATGGCGACCCTTGGTTCGCCAAACTGGGCAGCTAGTCTTTGGCAAAAGCGCTTTGCGACTTCGCCATTCCGGCGCGTTTGTACAATAATATCAAGGGCCTAGCCATTCGCGTCGATCGCACGCCAAGGTCAATGCTTCTTGCCACGGATTGTGATCACGACCTCGTCCAAATGCCACTTATCGTTCGGTCGAGGGCGATCTCTACAGATGCAATTTGCAGTGACAACCAAAGCGGTTTACCCACAGCCGGTGCGGTTCGGGGGTTGGGAACGTAAAGGGATAGCGGTGGATTTTTAGGAAGCGGCGCCTTTGACGATCATATCAACTACTTCGTCATGAAATCCTTGCTTTTTCATCAGCGACAGCAAGTCACTTCCGAAGTCAGTTGGCGGATCATAACACGCAATAACAACGGGCGTGCTATTCTTGATCATAGTAGTGACGACTTCGCCGGAGCCTCTGACGTTTACATACCCTGAGAACATCCCCTTGCTGACACCATCAGTGTGCTTATGTTTAGTTTGAGTTGTTCCATATTTACGAAAGAACGCTCTTATAGCCGCATTGTTTGCGTAATTTGAAACTACCGCCTTCTTCTTTTCCCGCGAAGAAACCACTGCTGCGGATAGCTTTTCCACACTCGCCTGATCAATAAAAAACTTGACCACATAAAACACAACCAAGGAAAGGCCATAAGACGGCACCGCCAACACCAAGCAAATGATGAATCCGATTACGGTAGTTTTCATGCGGTAAATGCTTTCTGATTTACACGTATTTCGTAGAGAAATTGTTGGGAATGAGGTCCCCTAAAGCCCCAGCACATCCAGCATATCGTATTCACCGGGGTCTTTGCCCTGCCCCCACAGCGCGGCCTTTAGTGCGCCGCGCGCAAACACTGCGCGGTCTGTGGCGAGGTGGCGCAGTACGATGCGCTCTCCATCAGCCGCGAAAATAACGTCGTGCTCGCCCACCACATCACCGCCACGGATGGCCGCAAAGCCGATATCGCCACGTTTGCGTGCGCCGGTGATCCCGTCGCGCCCGCTGTCTTTCACATCCGCCAGCGACACACCGCGCCCCTCGGCGGCGGCTTCGCCCAGCATCAATGCCGTGCCTGAGGGTGCATCGACCTTATGGCGGTGATGCGCCTCGACGATCTCAACGTCGAAATCTTCATCAAGCGCAGCCGCGACCTTTTTGGTCAGTTGCACCAGCAAATTTACCCCAAGGCTCATATTGCCCGCGCGCACAATCGTCGCCTTGCCCGCAGACACAGCCAACTGCGCCAAGTCATCATCCGACAGCCCGGTGGTGCCGATCACATGCACCGCCTGCGTCTGTCCGACCAGTTGCGCCATCGCCACGGTGGCCGCGGGTGAAGTGAAATCAATCACCGCCTGCGCGTCTTTCACCACCTCAATGGCATCAGACACCACAGGCACGCCCATCTCGGGGCGACCCATGGCCAGCCCCAAATCCATGCCGACCCAAGGGTGGCCGTCACGCTCGGTCACGCCGACCAGATGCGCGTGGTCTGAGGCTATGATAGTCTCAATCAACATCTGGCCCATACGCCCCGATGCGCCTGTGATCACGATACCTGTCATTGCCCAAACCCCTATATCTATAGCCCAATCGGTGTAGGACCTGTTGCAAGGGGCTGGCAAGGGGCTTAAGTGCCACCTTATGGCTAAGAAAACAAAATCCGCGGGCGCAGGCCCATCGCAACGTCAACTTCGCGTAGGCGAACTGATCCGACGGTGTTTGTCGGAGGTGCTGAACCGTGGCGAGGTCCATGACCCCGACCTCAACCGCATGTCCATTACGGTCAGCGAGGTGCGCGTCACCCCTGACCTGCGACTTGCCACCGCCTTTGTGCTGCCCTTGGGTGGCAAAGGCAAAGACGAGGCTATCGCCGCCCTTGCCCGCAACAAGTGGGAGCTGCGCCACATCGTCACCCAGCAACTTCAGGTCAAGCATTCGCCCGACCTGCGGTTTTTGATTGATGACACCTATGACCGGATGGATGAGACCAATCGCCTACTCTCAACCGAGGCTGTGTTGCGCGATTTGGCCAAGCCTGACGTCGACCCCGACGATGCTGAAGAAGATTAGGCATATCGCAGTGGCCTGCCTTTTGGCTGGCCCTGCATTGGCGGACGAGTGCCGCGACCTGACCCATTTGGGGGACAGCTACACCGTTTGCACGGTTGAAGACCCTGCAACGCTAAACCTTTGGCTTAAAGACACTGACGGCTTCGTCATCGGTGAATTTAGCGCCCTAGAATCCAAACTCGCCACCGAGGAAAAAACCCTCAACTTCGCAATGAATGCGGGCATGTATCACGAGGATCGCCGCGCTGTCGGGCTATACATCTCGGACTTCAAGCAGCAGACGGGCATCCAAACCCGCCAAGGCCCCGGCAATTTTGGCATGCTGCCCAATGGGGTATTTTGCGTCGAAGGGCCACACGCAAGCATTATCGAAAGCCGACAGTATAAAGCCAACCCGCCTGCCTGCCGCATTGCCACACAGTCCGGCCCAATGCTGGTCATCAACGGGGCGTTGCACCCAAGGTTCAATGCCGACAGCACCTCAAAGAAACGCCGAAACGCCGTTGGTGTTGATACGCATGGGCGCGCGCATTTCGTCGTCTCCAATAGCTTTGTGCGCTTCCACGATATTGCCAGCCTATTTCGAGATACGCTCGATAGCCCCAATGCACTGTTCCTTGACGGGACCATTTCGCGCCTTCACGCCACCGAGCTAAACCGCTCGGACAATGGTGCGCGTATGGGACCAATCATCGGCCAAGTGCGCCCCGCAAAATAGCTATACTAGGCACACAAGGGATTGACGCCCAGCGCGCGCCGCAATAGCACCCAATCTTCGAAAATTGCCCTTCAACACAGGAGCGTCATCATGGGTCGTCGCAAAAAAGGTCGCGATATTTCTGGTTGGGTTATCGTCGACAAACCTGCGGGTATCACTTCGACAGCCGTTGTCGCGAAGGTACGTTGGGCATTTGATGCCAAGAAAGCGGGTCATGCTGGCACCTTAGATCCAGAAGCAACGGGTGTTCTGGCCGTGGCTTTGGGTGAAGCAACCAAAACTGTGCCCTATATTACCGACGCAATGAAAGCCTACCGCTTTACTGTGCGTTTGGGCCAAGCCACCAACACCGATGACACCGAGGGCGAAGTTATAGCCGAGAGCGACACGCGCCCCTCGGATGCACAGATCGCTGCGGCCCTCGCGCCGCTATCCGGCGACATCATGCAGGTGCCACCCAAATTTTCGGCTGTCAAAATTGATGGCCAACGCGCTTACAAACTCGCCCGTGATGGCGAAGATGTCGAAATCGCCCCGCGCCCACTGTTCGTAGAAAGCCTCACGCTAATTGAGCGTCCCGACACCGATCACGTTACACTTGAAATGGTTTGCGGCAAGGGCGGCTACGTGCGCTCCATCGCCCGCGATTTGGGGCAGGTTTTGGGGTGTTACGGCCACGTACGTGAATTACGCCGCATCTGGTCCGGCCCATTTGACGTTGAGCAAGGCGTAACGCTAGATGAGATCAACGAGCTGGCTAAAACTGATGCCATCATGGAGTTCCTCGGCCCCCTAGAGGTTGGCCTTGCGGACCTGCCAGAACTGCCCACCACCGAGGGCGGCGCAACCAAACTGCGCAACGGCAATCCGGGCATGGTTATCGCCACAGACGTGCAATATGGCGACGAGGCATGGGCATCGCTGAACGGCAAAGCCGTCGCCGTTGGCCGCTATAAGGCTGGTGAATTACACCCCTCACGCGTCTTTGTGCTGCACGATTTGTAATATTTCCAAGCACTGACTGCGTTACTGAGCCTATTTGTTACAAAAACAATCGCCTTAGTAACGCGAATTAGCGCGCCCTTCGCATTTGCGTGAGGCGGCTATTCACAACCACACAGATAGACCAAACAAGCTCCAACATTTATTCTGGAGCACATCATGACCCGCCAAATCTGGACCATCCTTTTTGCAGGCGCGCTTGCCAGCGTTGCCTTTGATCTTTTCGGCCAAGGCCTTTCCCCCTTCTTCGGGTTCGCTAAGCTGGCCCCTGTAGGCCTTGCTACTGGCACCCTTAAAACCCTGTTCGGCTCAGTGCCCAAAGGGTCCGGCCACATCTTGCACGCTTTAACGGGCATGTTCGTCTATACGTTGGGTTATCTGCTGGTCGCACGCCCTATTCAGCGCAAGATCATCCCCAACCTGCATTGGGCCATCACCGCCACCGCCTATGGCATCGGCTTGTGGGTCTTTGCGCTGTACTTCGTGGCCCACCTTATCACCGGCAACCCACCCTTCCTTGGCTTTACAGGGATCACTTGGGTCGCACTTTGGGGTCACATCATCTACGCACTTGTCGCCGTCTACGTGATCGAGCGCTCCCCGCTTGCAGATCAAGCTCAGACTTGAACCGCTTCTCATGGGCTGGCACAAGCTGGCCCATGATTACACGCACCCACCTCAAAGATGACGCCGCCTCAACGGCTATCTATTCCGACTGTGAACATTACCGCTACGCCCTGACCCGCATCTGGGACGAGGCCGGCCAAAAAGTGGCTTTCGTGATGCTCAACCCCTCTACCGCGACCGAGGTGCAAAACGACCCCACGGTCGAGCGCTGCGAGCGCCGCGCACGCACCTTAGGCTTTGGTGCATTTCGGGTGTGCAACATATTTGCATGGCGCGACACAGACCCGCGCAAAATGCGCAAAGCCGCAGACCCTATCGGGCCCGGCAATGACGCGGCCATCATCGATGCCTGCAATTGGGCCGATATGGTTATTTGTGCATGGGGCACCAATGGCGAGCATCTAAATCGCGGCCCTCAGATAGAGGCACTGATGCGCGCTACTGAAAAACCGCTCTATCATCTGGGGCTTAGTAAAGCCGGGCATCCTAAACACCCGCTTTATATTGCCTATTCCCAGCAGCCTGAAGTGTGGGACTAAGCCACAATCACGGACACATCGGCGACACTTAGGCCACCCGCGCCTTGGACCACAGCAACCGGGTCACCATTGACCATGATGACCGCATCCGTTGCGCCATCTGTGCCAGCCTGATCCACTACGGTGACGACATCATCCGACGCAGGCACGATCACGCGAATAACATCCACATCTTCGACAAAATCAGTAATGACTGTTGCATTGGCATCTGCATCATCGCCGTCAGCGGTAAGAATGAACAAATCCTCGCCAGCCCCCCCCGTGACGGTATCGGCCTCATCCATCATTAGCGTATCGGCACCAGCGCCACCGCGAATAATATCTGCCCCATCACCGCCATTCGCAGTTCCGCCGGCATCGCCCAGCGACAATGTGTCATTCCCCGCGCCGCCTAAAAGGGTCGCATCGGCACGCACAGAGGTCAGCACATCATCACCCTCGCCGCCATCGAAATTGACAGCGCCCACATCACCGCTGGTCGGCAAGACATCGGTAATCGTATCATTGCCAGCGCCGCCTTGCACGGTTTCGGCATTACCGCCGCCTGTATAGCTGTCATCGCCAGCCCCCAGATCAACAGTATTTTCTCCAAGTCCGCCACTAACGACGTCATTACCTGCACCCGCATTGATTTGATCATCACCAATACCACCGGCCAGTGTATCCGCATCCTCGGTGCCGGTTATTACATTCGATGTACTCAAATCTGACAGCGTTCCATCCGCCGCGCGCACCTGCAAGTCATCCGCGACTGATGTGTCGGTGACATCATCCAACTGCACCACTTCCACGCGTGTTGTCCCATCGGCTTGCGTAATTGTTACCGAAACAGACAGCCCGTCTTCTTCATCATCCAATGAGGCGGTATCGACCCCGGCGACAGTCTCGCCATCAGCCAGGTCAAACGCCAAGCGGTCCGTACCCGCCACAAAATCGCGCACGGTCAGCACCCCTGCATCATCATCGTCGCTGGCTGCTACAAACAAATCCGCATCCGCGCCACCCGTCATGGTTGAACCACCCTGAGCGACCAGCGTATCTTCGCCCGCGCTGCCAAAAAGCGTTGCATCGGCCGTGGCGCTCAGGACATCATTGCCCGCACCACCGACCAGAACCGTATCATCAGCATTGGCCGTCAGCGTATCATTGCCCGCTTCGCCAAAGATCGTGCCACTGCCCGTAACCGTATCGTTGCCGTCCCCCGCGAGAACCTGATTGTCACCGGCGCCCGTAGTGATCGTGTCATCGCCTGCACCTGCTTCAAAACGCTCTGCATCGTCTGTGCCGGAGAGGCTGTTATCCTCATCATCGCCCGAGATCACTGTCCGGTCACCCAACTCCAAGCCCTCAACAGTTGGCTCTTCGTTCGTGTCCGTTTCATCTTCGTCCTCGGGATCATTGGTGCCATCCAGCACTTCATAAATCATCCCAAAGGCCCCTAAGGCAGTGGCAAACAACAATAACATTTCAACAAACGGCGTCATAACTAACCTCCTCAACACATGCGATACAGCCCGCCCGCGTTTAGGCATTCCCTAAACACATCAGCAACTGACCTTTTCCATCCGATATAAAAACCAATCATGGCGTCGGCATGACTTTGATCTTGCTGGAATGAGGCAGAAACACCCCAGAAATGAAGAACCCCGAAGCAGTACGCGGCTGCTTCGGGGTGTTTTTTAATAAAGATCGAGTCGTGGCTGCTTGCCGACCTAAGCGGCGGCAGCTTCGCCTTCTTCAACTTCAGGTGCCACAATCGGAACTAAGGTAGAAAAGTCGATTGAATCAACCAAAATGATATCGTCCGCAGTCAGGTCGCCCGGCGTGGCGATATCAAGAACCGCATTGCCACCCATCATAACGGTCGCAGAGCCATCTTCATTCGTGACCAGCTCGACCACTGGAGCTTCTGGCGCATCGCCACCCTCAGGAGTCGATCCGTCATAATGCAGCTGAATTGTATCTTCATCAGCGTCAAAATCAGTCACAATCCCAACAGCGCCTTCACCGGTAAAGCCTGCCGTTACGAAAGTGTCAGAACCTTCACCACCAGTTGCAGTATCAGCAGACCCGACCAGCAAGATGTCATCGCCCTCATTGCCAAACAATGTATCGCCTTGATCAGCTTCTAATGGGCCAAACGGTGAATCTGGATCATCAAAGCCATTCACCAGATCATTGTCTTGGCCGCCCCTCAATATATCAACACCAAGGCCACCGGACAGGGTATCGCTACCGATACCGCCACCAACGATGTCATTGCCTTCGCCGCCATCAAGCAGATCGTCACCTTTACCGCCAGCGAGGACATCATTGCCAGCAGCGCCGAGGATGCCGTCGTTACCATCGTCGCCTTCGACAGTATCATCACCATCGCCGCCCGACAGAACATCATCCCCGGCACGACCGTTGATTTGATCATCACCAGCGCCGCCATCGACGGTATCATCACCCGCACCTGCAAGGATTGTATCAGCCCCTGCGTCGCCTAGAATAGCGTCATCCCCGGCACCAGCATTAATCGCGTCATCACCCTCGCCACCGCTAATGGTGTCGTCGCCGTCGCCGCCGTTAATTGAATCGTCACCTTCTGCACCTGAGATCGTATCATTACCAAAGCTGCCACGCAGGTCATCATTCCCAGTGCCGCCATCAACAGTGTCATCACCGCGACCGGCAGCGATTGTATCATCCCCGTCACGACCGAAGATAACATCATCACCGCCGTGACCTTCCATAATATCCACCTCAAGGGTGCCGACCAAAGTATCATCAGCGTTTGTCCCAATTGGGTCTGTAGGCTCCGTAGGATCCGGATCAACTACGCCACCATCACTTCCCGAATCAAAAACCGAACCGAGCAGTCCAACAATGGCCACAAGACCTAGTACTCCAAACATATTTATCACTCCCCAAGAGGTACAATTATAAAATCTGCTTAACCTTATGTTAAGGAAATAGGAGTCGGCTAGGGAAAACCGCCTTATTTTAAACAAATTCTCGCCTCTTTGATGCCGCTGTTTCCCAAGGCGACACAACGCCCCTCGTGAAGCTCCTTTGTGCCAAAACTGAGGCCAGCATTGGGTCGCCTACTTACGGAAAATGAAACGTTACGCCGTTTCCAACCTCACCCACACTCAGATTCGGCCTTTCCTTTTACGCACAGACGACCTATACGCGCCCATCCGCTCCTCAAGAGTGGACACTCCACGGGCCTTGCTGGACGACATCCCGGCCTGCGCCATAACCCTTAAACATAATAAAGGAGACCCCGATGTCGATTACTCCAGAGCTCAAAGCGAGCCTTATGAAAGAATACGCAACGAAAGAGGGCGATACTGGTTCCCCCGAAGTTCAAGTTGCAATCCTAACGTCACGCATCACCACGCTGACCGAGCACTTCAAAACTCACAAAAAAGACAACCATGGTCGTCGTGGTCTTTTGAAAATGGTTGCTCTGCGTCGCAAGCTTTTGGACTACACCAAAGGCAAAGACGAAGCACGCTATCAAGACCTGATCAAGCGCTTGGGCATTCGTCGCTAAGACGATTGCATTCGTAGTCAAAGAAGCCGCGCTCCTGCAAAGGGTCGCGGCTTTTTCTATACGCACCCCCGCCAAACAGCCAAAACGCAACGTCAGTATTGACCCATTGCCGCCAATCTCCTTCACTTTGGTCAACTCACACGAGGAGACCCCCATGATCGAGACATTCCGCGTTCTGATAAACATGGGCACGTTGCACCGCCTGTTTCCCGCATGGCTGCTGGGTTTGGCTGTATTTTTCCTTGCCTTCTCGCCATGGTTCGTGCTGGCATTGATCTATGGGGTTACGCTGCAATTTCTCACCGAATATGTGATGCATCGCTTCATGTATCACCGCGAACCCCCGACCGACCAAGGCACCTTCAACGAGCTGTACCGCGCCCATATCTCGCACCATGAATTCCCCAATGATGCGGAGTTCTTTACCGGTGGCGATCATTGGTATGCCATCCGGTTTTTGTTGGTGTCGTTCATCGCTCACACGGTGGTCTTATGGCCGCTCTTTGGCCTCTCAGCGGCGGCGGCATTCACCGCTGTCGCGCTGTGCCTTGGGTCCATCTCGGCGTTTACGTTCTATGAATATTGCCACACCCTAGCGCATTTGAAGGTCAAAAAGGGCTGGTTTGGACAACGCGTGACACGCAGCCACCTTGTGCATCACTTCCAAGACCACGACGCGACCTTCCATGTCAGTTTCGGCATGGGATGGATCGACGCCCTGTTCGGGACGGGCTTTGATCAGGCAACGGCCAAAGAGCGCTATGACCGCGAAACCATCATGAGCCTCGGCATGGACCCCGAAGACCTGCGCCTCGTCACAGCCCGCAAAGCTTACGGCATCACCAAGCAGTCGGGAGGTCGGGAGGTTTAAGTTCCGACACTCGGCGGATTAAAACCCGCCCTACGACCTCGGATCAAACGCCCGCTGAGCGCCCAATGTGTTCATGGTTCATCCCCGGAACCGTAAAGGATGATGCTTTGCGGAAAAACTTGAATTCACGGTTTTTCCTCATAGGTAAATATTTATGGCGAAGGAGGCTATTACCTTGTCAAAAGGCGATTTTTTCGAACCTATTTTTGAGTTAGCAACTCGGATATTCTTTCCTAGAACCGGTTCTAGTTCAATTTTGGACGAGTTATCATGGTCTTGGTTTGCAGCGTTGGTCCTCATCGGGCTGGCTTACATGTCACTTAAGGCGTTCGTTTCGACGATGGAGGCCGAGCTTGATGAGGAATTGGCGAAGAGGTTCAAGAACAGGCTAAGGGTAGGCCAATGGGCGCTTTGGGGCGCACTTTTTCTTTCCCTTTTCATGTTTCGTTTTGCCACTTCCCTCTGAGCTCAACAGCAGAAAAGTCCGCACCCCAGACCTTTCCCCCCCCTCCAAACACTCCCCACTTCCCAAACGCCTCAAACCCCTATATAGCCGCGCTATCTGAGACTGTGCGCCTTGATCCCGGGCGCATGCATATAGGATAGGGATCGGCGGCAATGGGGCCGCTATTTACACGGGAGACCCGGAACGCCGGGAGAGCTCCCAAATAGGAAACGACACATGTTTAATGTAACTAAAAAATCAATCGAGTGGGGCGAAGAAACCCTAACGCTCGAAACGGGCAAGATCGCCCGTCAGGCCGACGGCTGCGTTATCGCTACTTATGGCGAAACCTCCGTTATGGCTGCTGTGACTTTTGCAAAAACGCAAAAGCCTGGTCAGGACTTCTTCCCTTTGACCGTTCACTACAACGAGAAATATTACGCCGCGGGTAAAATCCCGGGTGGTTTCTTCAAACGTGAGGCGCGCCCCACTGAGAAAGAAACACTGACATCGCGCCTGATTGACCGTCCAATCCGCCCGCTGTTTGTTCCTGGTTTTAAGAACGAAGTTTTGGTGATCTGTACTGTTCTTAGCCATGATCTGGTGAATGACCCTGACATGGTAGCTATGATTGCGGCCTCCGCAGCGCTGACCATTTCCGGCGCGCCGTTCCGTGGCCCGATCGCTGCTTGCCGCGTGGGCTTTGAAGATGGCGATTACATCTTGAACCCAGAACTCGATGACATGCACAACCTGCGCTATAACCCAGAGCAGCGTTTGGACCTTGTTGTTGCGGGTACTAAAGACGCCGTGATGATGGTTGAATCAGAAGCCTACGAGCTGACCGAGGAAGAAATGCTTGGCGCTGTGACATTCGCTCACGAGCAAATCCAGCCAGCAATCGACCTGATCATGGACT
Source organism: Litoreibacter sp. (assembly GCF_058136045.1). Classification (NCBI taxonomy): domain Bacteria; kingdom Pseudomonadati; phylum Pseudomonadota; class Alphaproteobacteria; order Rhodobacterales; family Roseobacteraceae; genus Litoreibacter; species Litoreibacter sp. The sequence goes on along the minus strand of NZ_JBYVDD010000017.1, from coordinate 8,498 downwards.
TCGCTGGCGATTGCGCCAAAGAGCCGTTTGACTTCACCGCTCCTGATTACGCTGACCTGTACAAGGCCGTTGCTAAATCCGGCGAGAAAGCCATGCGTGCCGCTTATGCGATCACCGACAAGCAAGAGCGCACAGCCGCTGTTTCTGCAGCCAAAGACACCGCCAAATCCAAGCTCTCGGACGAGCAACTGGCGGATGAGAACCTTGGCGCAGCGCTGAAAAAACTCGAATCCACTGTCCTTCGTGGCGATGTGGTGAAGAACAAAAAGCGTATCGACGGTCGTAACTTGGATGAAATCCGCGACATCGTATCTGAAGTTGGCTTACTGCCACGGACCCACGGCTCCGCCCTGTTCACACGCGGCGAAACTCAAGGTTTGGTTGTCACCACATTGGGCACCGGCGATGACGAGCAAATGATCGACAGCCTGCAAGGCATGTATAAGTCGAACTTCTTGCTGCACTATAACTTCCCTCCATACTCGGTTGGTGAAGTTGGTCGTTTTGGCCCTCCAGGTCGCCGTGAAATCGGCCATGGTAAACTTGCATGGCGCGCCCTTCAGGCCGTTTTGCCAGCCCCAACTGATTTCCCATACACAGTTCGCTTGGTCTCTGAGATCACCGAATCCAACGGCTCGTCCTCTATGGCGTCCGTTTGCGGTGGCTCGCTATCCATGATGGATGCTGGCGTTCCTTTGAAAGCCCCGGTTGCTGGTGTTGCCATGGGCCTGATCTTGGAAGATGACGGCTCTTACGCCATCTTGTCCGACATCTTGGGTGACGAAGATCACCTTGGCGACATGGACTTCAAAGTTGCTGGTACCGAGAACGGCATCACCTCATTGCAAATGGATATCAAGATTGCGGGCATCACGCCGGACATCATGTCCAAAGCACTCGATCAGGCCAAAGCTGGCCGTTTGCACATCCTTGGCGAGATGAACAAAGCACTGTCTTCGGCAAGCGAGTTCTCCGAGCACGCACCACGCATCGAGACTATGCAGGTTCCAACGGATAAAATCCGCGAAGTCATCGGTACTGGCGGTAAAGTTATCCGCGAGATCGTTGAAGTTTCAGGCGCCAAAGTGGACATCAATGACGAAGGCATCATCAAAATCGCGTCGGCAAATGCTGACTCGATCAAGAAAGCCTACGAGATGATCCACTCGATCGTGGCCGAGCCAGAAGAAGGTGTCATTTACACCGGTACAGTCGTGAAAATCGTCGATTTCGGCGCTTTCGTGAACTTCTTCGGCAAACGCGACGGCTTGGTCCACGTATCCCAAATCGAAAACCGCCGCTTGAACCACCCTTCCGACGTCCTCAAAGAGGGCCAAGAAGTGAAGGTCAAATTGCTGGGCTTTGATGACCGTGGCAAAGTTCGCCTGTCAATGAAAGTTGTCGATCAGACAACTGGCGAAGAAGTCAAAGAAGAGAAAAAAGAGGATTAATTCCTCCTACATTCTCTGAGAATAGGGCCCCGGTGGAAACGCCGGGGCTTTTTTGCCTATTCGCCAAGGATTCGGTTTACAGAAGAGTTCGAGCAGGATGCTGTGACGCACAGTTGTTGGGCGCAGGAACCATTTTGACAGTATCGAAAATGTGCAGGATCACGCCACACGTTGGCTCTGGACACACAACAACGCCCCAACATGGCCATTGGAAGAATGGCACCCATTTGAAAGCTAAGAAATGCAGCATGGATTCTACGGAAACGCCCCACTAAAATAGGGGGCTATCAAGGGACCAGATCGGCTATCAGGTCCGATTGTACCGAAGCATAAGCCGCGCTAGCTTTAGCCAAACATCAGGCTTCATATCATCTCGGAGTGCGTAGCCCATGGCGTCATAATCTACCATTTCCAAGTCCTTGGTATTCAGCTTGCTATAGCGACTCAAAAACTCAATATTGCTATTCGCGAATTCAGACCGAACTCGCTTTGCCTCGGGCCGAGAAAACATCGTAGTGCGGCGGCCCTCAAATAGCTCGACCATAGCTTCCGCCAATTCGGGATCATAACCGTTCGGCTGACTTACCAACGCTGACAGCCAAGTCAGCAATGGTTCGCCTGATCGGTTGGCTTCCTCGTGTTTCATCTTCTTTGCCAACCCACCATATCCAATATGGTTCAAGAAATTGGTCACTGGATTCGTCCCTTGACCATTTGGGCGAAAGGGGAAAAAAGAAATTTCATCTACGGAAAAGGTCTCAAGGAGGCGGTCGTAGAGATCATTGAAATCCAGATACACGCCTGTTGCTTGGCGCTTCTGGAAGCAAGAACTCAGGAACTTCTGCCAGTCAAATGCACTGTTTTTGCGAAAAACCTCAAAATATACAGACTGAATCAAGCTCTGCTGATCTCGCAAACAACAAACAACTTTGATCTCATCAAATGGAGAAATCATCTCTCGCAGCTCAGTGAAATTAACACGATTGTCTGGCGTGCCGCGCGATAGCTCTTCGGTAGAAATCAACACTGTTCTGTCGGAATCCGCATTAACTTCAACAATATTTTTCCAATGCACTTTGGCACCTGCAGGGTAGCGGTAGAATTCCGGCAACTTTATCCACTCAGTAACTAAGCCGTGATGCTGTCGTGGCAGAACTGGATACACCAGCCCCGCACGAAACGCCGCTTTCTGGTTGTGTGCGAAGGTCTTTTGGATGGTTGTCGTGGCCGTTTTATGCGTGCCAATGTGAAGTATGATCTTTGACACTTTAGAACAGGCTCCTTCTAGCTACACATGCCACTGCTTGGGTTTTCATTACGACTTGGTCCATTTCGCAAGCACCTTCAAATAAGCGTCCCCGTATTGCAGCGAAGGCTCCAACATCGCCTTTTCTGCCCACTCATTCCAAGAGTTAACAAACAACTCAGAACGGTATGAAGTCGCAATGCGGCTTCGGCAAGTTTGGGCCATCCAGGTATCAAACGACATCGGGTTTGCCCCCCACGCAATGTGGCCAAACAAACCGCGGCGCGCGGTATTGTCCCAAGAAGGCATGACCCCCGTCAATGTATTTTTGGGCAACTTACTCTTATATTCAGGGCGCCCGCTGTTCGCAATAACACCCATGAAATCATAGATTAGCCCACTGAACCCCTGCGCAGGGCGAAGGTTAATATCAGTCTCGGCCGGACCGCCCACCATGTATTCCATCGGGGTAACCAAATTATGTGGCGGCATTTCAACCCAAAAATCCAACAACATATCGTCGAATTTTTGTTCGCCTTCGATGTGAAACAAGACTGCGCCAAGCTCCACTTCACCGATGCCCTCATTGCGCCATGCGACCCGCAAGCGCTCAATGCTTGCGGCGGGGTCTGGCATATCCTCAGGACGGTAGAGCACAAATCTTGGCCGCACACCATCCGGCCGTTGATATCGAGGGTCACGCATATACACGGCGACATCGCGAGCCAAAGCCTCTTCAAAACCATCGGCATAGCTTTGATCAAGCAATACCTCCCCAGACAACCCGTCCCAGTTGCGCCTCCAGCTCTCATTGGCCCAGCATAAATAGAATGGAAACTCGATCTCTGGACGGTCAAGAAGCCCATCCAGTGGGTCTTCAAGAATTCGTTGCCCATCAAACCAATAAAAATAAGTGCAAAATGCATCTATTCCAGCTTCCTTTGCCAATTGGGCCTGCTCGCCCATAACTTCAGTTTGGCGTAGGTCATAAAACCCCAAAGCCCCGGGAAGCTGCGGTTGTTGATGCCTCTCGTAGTTAGGCTTCGCAGCCACAGCCGCGGTCCATTCCGTAAAGCCTTTACCCCACCATACGTCGTTCTGAGGAACTCTGTGAAACTGGGGTAAATAGAACGCCGAAACGTAGGTGGGCTGCTGGAAGGGAGGCGCATTGTAGGGTTGTTTCAGTTGACTGGTTTGAACAATGTGGTGGCCACCATATTCTGCCAGATACCCTAATGAGCGCTCAAACGCATGCGCTAGGGTGCCATCTACTTGACCATATTCCTGCTCAAAGTCAGAAGCGCTTAATGATAACCCCTTAATCGTCTCGATCAATTCCGGTTTCAGCCAATACATCGAGCCCGCAGGGAAGGACAAATGGTCCTTATCGGCTACCATCTCCACGCGCCGTAGGATGTCATCTGCGGCGTTGTAATTACTGCCCCACCAGTTCGGGTCGTTGTAATGTTGGCCATCGGCCACCCACAAACTTGCCATCGGGTCCAATAAAAAGCGATCCAAATGCTTTGATGTCTGATCACCCAAAAGCAAACCAGAAACGAGCGAATTCCGCCACACATCACCATCTTTACGATGCGGGGATTTCTTGGTGTGAATCTTACAAACGGCCGCATAGCCGGACAGCAAACCCGAGTTTACCATATGGACAAACGGAAAAATATCACGCCCGTGGTTCGGGATGAAAATGACTTTGGCAAACGGGAACTGCTCTAAAATTTGGGCGCGGAGGTCATCAGTTTCGTCACCAAATCTAGCAACAGTTAAAACGAGGTCGAACGATATGTCGATCTCTGTCAGCTTAGCGGCGAATTCATCCCATAGGTCATGGTAGAAAATGTGTCCGTAAACCGCAAATTTTTGTGGAGTTTCAGGCTTCATAGTCCCCAAACTTCTCAAGTCAATGATCGAGATGTCATCCGCACATAGGCCTGCCGAGTTATCCTTAAACAAGCGCCCCTCTTTGCGCCCAAATCGGATAAAGTGGAGCAATGGGCGTAGGCTCGGCTTGTCTAAATCGGGGTTGAGGCGCTTGTAAGCCTCTGGTGAAAAGTCTGGGTTCGGCTGCCAACCAAGATCCTCACCAAAGCGAACGTAGTGACGAATCGGGAACATACGATAAATGGGATTTAGCGCACGGTTCACACCGCTGTAAAATCTCTTATCGAACTGCCCACTCCTCCAAACTCTCAATGCGTAGTAATCCATCAGTGGCCACGGCACCAAGAATCTCAGAAAACTCAGGACTTTGGCAAAGGTTTGGTTTTTCATCTTATAAACTACCGTCAATACTCTGGAGGATGACTAATATCATCTGATCTTACGAGGCTCAACTTGTTGCTCTTCAAGATGCAGGAAATCACGCATATAGCATCCGAGCCGCGCAGCCGCGCCTTAAAAAGTAACATTCCCAGCCCTATGGGCGTTACCGCTCACAGGGTTATCTAATGGGAAGAGTCGCTTGCACACAGTCACTCGGCTCCGAGACCATCTCGGTAAGAAGCTAGCGCTCCAATAAATCGCGAGAATAGCGCTTAAGCAGCAGCAATCCCAAGGCTACAAGAATACCTGTCAAGAGGTATAAGTATATCAGCGATGTATAGCTCGCGTCATAGGTTGCGTAAAATCCACTACGCATCATCCCAGTCAAATGAAAGATTGGGTTCCACCAAAGATAGTCGCGCAGCTCTCTTGGCACGTCTTCATACAGAAATAATACACCTGAAATGATGAACACCGGTCGCATCAAGATGGACCAGACTGTTCGAAGTACAACAAACCTCATGAACAAAAAGCAGTTAACTACACCTACTGCAAACCCAAAAAGTGCAGTGGTAAGTAACGTCACAAAAACTACGGGAAAGTCTATAATCAATCTCAGGTCATAAATTTGATATATACCAAAAATTACGATGTAGAACACCATGATGTGGGTAATCGTGGCCAATAAAAACCGCGCTAACAGCGCATCTATAATGGTCACGCTCGGATAGGAGAGCAACTGTCGCGAAAATATTATCGACTGCGAAGTTTTCAACGAGATGTCGCTGTACATCATGAAGGGCAAATAGGCCGTCGCATAATAGAGTGGAAAATTTGTCCCCAGCCCTGGGGCTCGGAATGCATAAGAAAAGACAGCCGACAGGACTACAATTGCCGCCACAGGTTCGAGTATGGCCCAAGTATAGCCCCCGGGCGAGCGACCATATGTAGAAGACATTTCACGCAACATCAGCGCTACCGTCGCTCTCCCTGTTTGGAATCGCGGACGATACGAACCTGTTCGGCCAGTCATACAATGCTCACTGTTGCCAATTCACCTCTCCTTGCGCGATCAGTATACGCAGACCGATGGTAGACGCCAGACCTGTATCACGCGCGGTTATTTCACCAAAGCCTAGCCTACTAAAATACCTAAAGTCTGAGATGACCCAGAAAGTGGGCCTATCGCGGTTTGGTGTCGCTCCTTTGGTAATCAAAGAAGACGAACTATGGGACTGAAATGAACAAACGGATTTTACGGAAATGCAGTGATGCATCCCCCCATTTTTAACGGGATGCAACTGTAGAACTTAAGCGACCGCCTTTAGTTCCTAGGCGGGTGTTATGCCGCCGATGCCCATATTCGGACAATCCCGAGTTTGGCCACGCCAGCCCTCTCAAAGTGATGCACAATGCAGCCAACAATCGATGTGACGTCATTGTCCCAGAGGTGCTGGATGGTCTTCTGAGGCCTTTGGCGCGCTAGAACAAAGCCAGCCGAAGCGTACGTTCGCTATCCAAGCCTTGAAACTCCGCTGATCGAAATCATATACTTCGTTGCGCGAAGGCAGCTCAAGTCGATATACATATGAAGGTGGTAAACGCCGCCAGCCGATGGAGTACCCTATAGAATGTCAACCGCCCCCAAAAAAACCTTGCCATATAAGGCAGTCGACTTGGCCCGCGCTAAGACCCGCCACGTATGGCTTTTCACCAGCTTGATTTTAATCTTCTTTATTCCAGTCCTTTCCTCAGCGTTCTATCTCTTTACGATGGCAAAGGATCAGTATGCCTCATCAGTCGCGTTTACGGTTCGCACCGAAGAAGCCAGCTCTGCCGTAGATATTCTTGGTGGAATTTCCAACCTTTCGAGCAGTAGCTCTTCGGACTCCGACATCCTATATGAGTTCATTCAAAGCCAACAATTGGTTGCAGAAATCGATAAGAAACTTGATCTGCGCGCCATGTACTCGCACCATTATGACGAAGATTTTCTCTTTTCCATGAAGCCTGGTGGAACCATCGAGGATTTGACGGAATATTGGGCGCAGATGGTAAAGATCTACTATGACAGCGGAACGGGTCTTATCGAACTCCGAGTTCTCGCCTTTTCGCCAGAAGATGCCTTCGAGATAGCCGGAATGATCTTCAACGACAGCTCCGACATGATCAACGATCTAAGCGCCATTGCCCGAGAAGATACCACACGATACGCCAAAGAGGATCTTGATCTTGCGGTTAACCGCCTTAAGAAAGCGCGCCAATCCATTCTAGAGTTTAGAGCGCGCACCCAAATCGTCGACCCAAAGGCTGACCTGCAGGGACAAATGGGCATCTTAAACAACCTACAGCAGCAATTCGCGACTGCGTTGATCGACCTTGACTTGCTTAGGGAAACGACGCGCAGCAACGACCCACGGATTGTCCAAGCTGAAAAGCGGATCAAAGTAATTGAGGACCGTATTCTTGAGGAACGCCAGAAATTCAGCACCAATAACGTCGAGGGGATAGACGACTACGTCACGATTATCGGTGAATTCGAAAGATTGAATGTAGATCTGGAATTCGCGCAGCAGGCCTACTTGTCAGCCCTAGCTAACTATGATGGCTCCGTCGCCGAGGCTCAGCGAAAAAGTCGCTATCTCGCGGCTTACCTTAAGCCTACAATCGCTGAGAAATCGCAGTTTCCAGAGCGCCCCATGCTGCTGCTTCTCGTCACCATTTTTGCGTTCCTGTCTTGGGCTATTCTTTCACTGGTCTACTACAGCATCCGTGATCGTGGTTAGAAACAATGATTGAACTGCGTGGCGTAACCAAATCTTATCATGGTCGCCGGAAGACTACCTTGGTTGCTAACAACATCAGCCATGTTTTTCCTTCTGGCGAATCTGTCGCGCTCTTGGGCAGGAACGGGGCGGGCAAATCAACAATGCTGGGTATGATTGCTGGGACCATCCAGCCAGATCGCGGTGAGATCATTCGCCATGGTCGCGTATCATATCCCGTTGGGTTTGCTGGTAGTTTTCACCCCGATTTAAGCGGAGCACAGAACGCTCGCTTTGTTGCCCGCATCTACGGCATCGACTCAGATGAATTGGTGGAATTTGCGCGAAAATTTGCAGGTTTAGGGCACCACTATCACCTACCCTTCCGCACCTATTCGTCCGGTATGAGGTCCCGCCTTGCCTTTGGGGTGTCCATGGGCATCCCATTCGACACCTATCTGGTAGACGAAGTCACCAGCGTCGGAGACGCCTCTTTCCGCGCTAAAAGTCAGGCGGTATTCAAGAAACGCATGGAAACTGCTGGTGCCATTGTTGTTAGCCACTCAATGGAACTCATGAAAGCGATTTGCACCTCAGGGGCAGTGCTCGAAAACGGGCGCATATTTTACTACGAACGCGTAGAGCGAGCGATTGAGCACTACGAAAGTATGCTTACTGGAAAGTAAGTTATCTCACCCGCGTAAAGTTACCGATCAATATCGTTAGCTGTTGATTTTCCTACACAATATTGAAAAC
>NZ_JBYVDD010000016.1:0-23027 GCF_058136045.1 Litoreibacter sp. | reverse complement strand
TTGGCGCCGGTGTTGTGTCGAAGATTACTGAGTAACGGCGGCTTTGCCGTCGGGTGAGTGGCAGGTGACCTCTTGAGGTCACCGAGAACTTACACAGTTGTTATAGTGGCGGTGGGGTAAAACCCCACCCTACCGGATAGATCGAAGGCCGCTTCCCGAAAAGGAGGCGGCCTTTTGTTGTGAGCCGTAAAAACTTACTTGGCCAAGATGGCCTTGATACGGGACTTTTTGCTGCCATCGGAGACGTCACCGTCGATGACGTCTTTGATTTGTGCGACTTGGCTGAGGGATAAATCGTTGATGCCGGAGGTGTCGATCCCCATGGCGTTAAACGAGTTGTAAAGGGAGCCGGTCAGCATGTCGAAGCCTTGGCTGGCGCTGGATTGTGCGAAGGCGGGGGCGGAGGCCAGAGCTGCGACGGTTGCAAGTGCGATCATTTTCGTTTTCATCGGGTGTCCTTTCAAGGTTTTAAAGGGTGTCGGCCGTTACTGGCTGACCTCTAAACTTTGACGCGTGATCACGGCGCAGTAAAAACACGATGTCTTCACGTAACATCACCTAGGAAAAAGGGTTGACTGAAGGGGTGTGATAGTTGGCACTTGTCAATCGAAATAATTACTAACTTACTGATATATATAAATTTATATCCAATCTGAGAAGTGTGATTTCACGGAGCGGTGAGCGGTAGTGAGGCGCGGTTCTCAGCGGCAGATTGTTGCAATACCTCACGGTTTTGCGCGTCAAAATTGCGTGATTTGTCGATGGGGTGGGCATGAAAAAACCCGACCTAAGCCGGGTTTTGGGGCGCAGAAATGGTGTCCGTGAGAGTCAGCTTTGGGTCGGGCGGAAGTCCAGTGCGGTGCCGTTTATGCAATGTAGTTGCTGGCCCTCGACCTTGAGGATGTGGCCCAGATGACTGCCGCAGCGACGACAATGAACCTCCATGAAAGCGCCGGGGCCGAGGCTCATGCTGGCCCCGTATTCCGCAACGGGTCCGTCAATGCCAGTGAGCACGGCGTTGCGTTGGGAGTGTTTGAAGAAAGCCCAGCCCTTGTCGAGCACGACCTTCCACCGTCCGTCAAAGGCGGTCAGTTCGCAGCCTTTGCAATGGTAGAAGCCTTCGCGGGTTTCTTCCCAAAGGGGGCTGGTTTTCGGCAGCTCGGTGCTGCCTTTACGCAAGATTTTGTATTCGTCCTTGCTGAGCATGGCGTGCCATTCGTCGTCGGTGCGATTGATTTCATAGGTGAAATCTTCACTATCTGGCGTAGCCGTGGTGGCGCGTGCGCCGGTTGTTGCAAAGGCAGAGATGGCCGTCGCAGCCATGAACATGCGTCTTGAGAGGGCGTGTTTGGTGTCCGGTATTATCTGGGGCATAGCTTGATCCTTTCGCCTTTATACTAGGCCCTGAGGCCCCCCACGGCCTAAGCAAGCTTGTGTGAGTTGTTGTGCGGGTTTTATCACGCGGGCGTGACGCTGTGGGCTTTTCTGCACATGCAGTGTGCAGGCGCAGAAACAATATAAAAATCAAGTAAAAACAATTGGATAAGCCGGGTTATCGTGCTGCGGGGTGATCCGTAGGGTGTTTAAGTGAAATGAGGTCTTCCAATCCGCTGTGATGCCCCCAAATACCCCCATGCCGGACCAATGGCGGTCCGACCCTAACTCGAAGGGTGTCGAGTGTTCATCGAAAGGAACACACACGATGAAAAACGTAATTCTGTCTTTGGGGCTGGCGCTTGGCCTTAGTGTCGCGCCTGCTATTGCCTCGACCTCTGGCGTCTCGGAGCCGGTGGAAATTGAAACTTTATCCGATGCGCAATTGGACGCCTTGGTGGCGATTTTGTCCGGTTTGCCGCGTCAATAAAGCAAGGATGCCCCGCTTACCCGCATTTTTGCGGCAGGCGGGGCATCAAAACTGTTCCCCTCAATGCAGATGATGCCTTGCAAAGCCAGCCGCGCTTTTATAACACCTCCCCATTAAGTGCAGGGGATTAGCTCAGTTGGTAGAGCATCGGTCTCCAAAACCGAGGGTCGTGAGTTCGAGTCTCTCATCCCCTGCCATAGTTATTTGTTTATGTAGGGGGTAGGTCTAGGACCATGAAATGCGTCTCTGACATAATCTACGACCCGCGCCATGAGCTGGCGCTTGATTTGTATCTTCCAGATAATCTGACGGCGGACGCCTGCGTGATCTATGCACATGGTGGCGGATTTCGCCGTGGGCATCGCTCTCATGTCGAGACGGGGCATTTCGCGTTGAAGCTGGTTGAGGCGGGCTTCGCTATGGCGTCGATCAGCTACCGGCTGCGCACCGGGATGGATGCGTTCTCGGAAGAAGATGTCGCCCATATTGAGGGGCAAATGGCACGCACCGAGAAGGTTGGCATTGATCTTGCCCCCGCGCTTTACGGCCCGTCGTTTATCGCTGCGATGGAAGACATGTCGAATGCGATTGAGTTTTTGTGGGTCGAGGGCGAGCGATTGGGCATCACCTCTCGCAAGGTGGGTGTTTTAGGGGTTTCGGCCGGTGGTATTGGCGCGCTGGCGCTGGCCTATCCGCCGATGCCATGGGTGCGCCGGGTGTCGCGGCCAGATGCGGTTGTGGCTATTAGCTCTGCGATTGTGCAGCCATGGCGGTTGGAGGCGGACGGGCCGCCGTGTCTGATGTTCCATGGTCCCAATGACCGGATCGTTGATATGGGAAACGCGCAGTTGGGCGCGGCCCGCGCACAGCAAATTGGCGCACCAGTGTCATTGATTGATACCAAGGTTCCCGGACATGTGAGCCAAGTGGATGAAGTGCTGGATGGCTTTCACCCGGATGGCACGCCGTATATGCAGATGATTATCGACCACTTTGCACGATTGCGTGACGAGGATTAATCCGCGCGATTAGATTTCTTCGCCCTTCTTAAGCAATTTGTCGATCAGGTTGCGGTGCAATTGCCCGCTGTCCCCACCGCCAAACTGCATCGCGCCACCGGTGAACAATGTCCCGTAAGTACGCGCCAAGTTCACTGCTTGTCCCAGCCCGGAGATGAGCTGATCCTTTTCCAGCGGCGACAACGGATGGATGAATACTGCCCAGAGTTGCCCCTGTGCAATGGCGTAGCGCGCGTCTAAGGCGGTGTCGAAGTTGGCTTGCATGACGCGCAGCAACTCGGTGGCGTTCATCGCGTCGGCATTGCGGATTGGCACCATGGCTCTCATCCGGTCGGCGCGTGGGTCGGTAACAATGATGACAGGAATGTCAGAGATACTCATCTGAAAACTTGTCCCTGCTACTTTGGCATCGGGGTCCAAAGTGGTGATGATCTCGGCGAGGCGGGGCAGGGTCATTGGCGGCTCAGAAACGGCTGCATCTTGCGCGTATAACGGTGCGGCAAGGGCGATGATCAGGGCGGCGACGAGGGGGATAGATTTCATTGAGAACGGCCTTCCAAAAGGTAGCCTGATGTTAGGCAGGGGGAGGCATTTCGCCAATGCACCCTTTTGTGAGCACAGGATTCATTGGCGGCCCCCCTTGCAAAGCGGGGCGAGGGGCCGTAATTGACCCTTCATACAGAACCAAAGGTCCGATTATGGCACGCACAAATCCAGCACAGTTTATCCAGCAGGTCCGCGGCGAGGTCTCGAAGATCGTTTGGCCGACGCGCCGTGAAGTTATGCTGACCACGGTTATGGTCTTCATCATGGCGACGATCGCCTCGATCTTTTTCTCGATGGTGGACTTGGGCATTCGCTCGGGGCTGAATGCACTTTTCGGTATGTTCTAGACCATTTTTCACGGATCGTTACGTCAATAAGATGAATGCTTTGTAAGCCCGCGCGTGGTTTTGCCGGGCATGGTGTTGATTTTGCTGGCGGTGTAGTTGAATTTTAAGTCATGTAAGCCTTGGCGTTACTGCGTAAAAAGGGTGAAGAAATGACCGAAAAACAAAGCAATCGTAAGCTTTCTATGGCGACTAAGGTCGCCCAAGCCTTGCATTTCGTTGAAGAGGGGACGGGAGCTGTTGTGCCGTCCATCCAGCCCACCGCGACCTATGCTCGCGACGAAAATTATGAGATTCGCAAGCCGTTTTGGTATCGCCGCGATGGCAGTCAGACGACGGCACATGCAGAGGCCGTGATTTCCGAGTTGGAGGGGTCTGCTGAGTCGTTGCTGTTTGCATCGGGCATGTCAGCGGCCACAGCGGTGATCGAACATTTGCCGACGGGCGCACATTTGGTTGTTCCGAAGGTCATGTATCATGGTGTGTTAAAGCAGATCCAAACCTATGAGGCGAACGGGCGCATTTCTGTTAGCTATTACAGGGCTGGAAATCTAGACGAGATGGCAGCCGCAGTGCGTCCCGGCGAGACGCAACTGGTCTGGGCCGAGATCCCAAACAACCCCGATTGGGAGGTGACAGACATCGCCGCCGCCGCCGAGATTGCCCATGATGCAGGCGCCAAGCTTTTGACGGATTGCACAGGGACGCCCCCCAATTTGACGCGGGCATTGGATTTTGGGGCGGATATCTCGTTTCATTCGGCGACGAAGTATTTGAACGGTCATTCAGATGTGACAGCCGGCGTTTTGTCTGTACGTGAAACCGGCTCTTTTTGGGACGAGATTGCGCTGGTGCGCAACCTGCAAGGCACGGTGTTGCATTCATTTGATGCCTGGTTGCTGATCCGGGGTATGCGGACGTTGTTTTTACGTGTCGAGCGATCCTGTCAGAATGCCATGGCCGTCGCGCAGTACCTTGATAAGCATCCGCATGTTGAAAAGGTTCTTTATCCGGGCTTGCCCTCTGATCCGGGTCATGCCGTCGCCAAAAAGCAAACTGGCGGCCAATTTGGCGGGATGATCTCGTTCATCCCCAAAGGCGCGGAGCAAACGGCCATTGATGTCGCCCGTTTTTGTGAGGTGTTTTACCCCGCGACGTCGCTTGGTGGGGTTGAGAGCCTGATTGAGCATCGCAAAACAGTGTCGGGTCCGGATTTTCCTGTCCACCCACGCTTGCTGCGCTTGTCGATTGGGATCGAGGATGTGAATGATTTGATCTATGACTTGGATCAAGCGTTGTTGCGGACCGTAAGCTGATCTTGGATATATGATGCGGGTGCGGAAATATAGCTGCGCAACCCCTTGAAACTCAGGCGTTTGCGGCGTAATGCAGCCATCAACACGAACCTATAGCGCGTATCGATTCTAGGTGCGCGCTGTTTTCGTATCGGCGAGAGTCACCAAATTTATTTTGGTAACTTGTTGATAATATTGGAATTTTCCGGCATTGACCGGGGTAGATAGAGGCTCAGGCAAGATGGCAAAACGGTGGTATACGGTATCTGTGTTGTCCAACTTCGAGAAGCGGATCGCGGAATCTATTCGCGTCGCCGCTGAAGAAACTGGGCTGCAAGACGACATCGACGAAATTTTGGTGCCGACCGAAGAAGTCATTGAAGTGCGCCGCAATAAGAAAGTCACCGTCGAGCGCCGCTTTATGCCGGGCTACGTGCTGGTGCACATGGAAATGTCGGATCGCGGCTACCATTTGGTCAGCTCGATCAACCGCGTTACTGGGTTTCTTGGCCCGCAAGGTCGCCCGATGCCCATGCGTGATGCGGAAGTCCAAGCCATCATGGGCCGCGTCGAGGAAGGCCAAGATGCGCCACGCTCGACCATCGTATTCGATATCGGCGAGAACGTATCTGTCACAGACGGCCCATTCGAGGGCTTCGAGGGCATGGTCGAGGAAGTCGACGACGAGCAGCAGCGCCTGAAGGTGACGGTCTCGATCTTTGGCCGGGCCACCCCGGTCGAATTGGAATTCACACAGGTCACGAAAGCGTCCTGATGTGCATGTCGCGCTAAGGCGTGACTTTGAAGCGTGGGAGGTGAGCGGCACGCGTGCTGCAACCCAGACCACGGCAACGAGTAGCTTAAGGGTCGCGACCCGAGGGCGTTGAAAAAGGAGAGGCCCCATGGCCAAGAAGATCGCTGGTACGATGAAACTGCAGGTTGCTGCAGGTCAAGCCAACCCATCCCCACCCGTAGGCCCTGCGCTGGGTCAGCGCGGGATCAACATCATGGAATTCTGTAAGGCGTTTAACGCTAAAACACAGGATTTGGAGCCAGGTGCGCCTTGCCCGACCGTGATCACTTATTACCAAGACAAATCGTTCTCGATGGATATCAAGACGCCACCTGCGTCCTACTTCCTGAAGAAAGCGGCTAAGCTGAAGTCCGGCGCTAAAACACCTTCGCGTGAAGTTGTTGGCTACGTGAGCATCGCTCAGGTGAAAGAGATCGCCGAAGCGAAGATGAAAGATCTGAACGCCAACGATATTGAAGGCGCTATGAAGATCATTCTGGGCTCTGCCCGCTCTATGGGCATCGAGGTGAAGTAATGGCTAAATACGGAAAACGCACTACCGCCGCTCGTGAGCAATTCGCTGACAAGCGCAACGTGACGGTAGAAGAAGCTGTTGCTCTGGTTAAGAACAACGCCAAAGCTAAATTTGACGAGACCATTGATATCGCAATGAACTTGGGCGTTGACCCTCGTCATGCTGACCAAATGGTTCGCGGTGTTATTGCCCTGCCAAACGGCACCGGTAAAAACATGCGCGTGGCTGTGTTCGCACGCGACGCGAAAGCAGAAGAAGCCACAGCGGCTGGCGCTGACATCGTGGGTGCCGAGGACCTGATGGAAATCGTGCAATCGGGCAAAATCGACTTTGACCGTTGCATTGCAACCCCTGACATGATGCCAATCGTTGGTCGTTTGGGTAAAGTTCTGGGCCCACGCAACCTGATGCCAAACCCTAAGGTTGGCACTGTGACTATGGACGTTAAGGCTGCTGTTGAAGCTGCCAAAGGCGGCGAAGTTCAGTTCAAAGTTGAAAAAGCTGGCGTTGTACACGCGGGTATCGGCAAAGCGTCTTTCTCGGAAGAGAAGCTGGTCGAGAACGTTCGGGCCTTTATTGGTGCCGTGTCCAAAGCGCGCCCATCGGGCGTCAAAGGCAGCTATATGATCAAAATCGCGCTGAGCTCTACCATGGGCCCTGGTGTTACGATCTCGATCGACAATGCGACTGGTAACTAAGTTATAACGCATTGAGCGTTCTATATTTTAAAGGAAGGCGGGTCTGTTTGGCCCGCCTTTTTTTGTGCAAACTTGAGAACTTCACTTGAGGAGGTGCTGCTAATTTCAAATGAATTGTAGGCAAGGTTCACAGTGTCGCCAGAAGTTTACCGCGGCGCGGTCCTTCGTGAGACACTGTCTCCACGTAATGTTGTCACAACCACTGAAACAGGTGGGGTGGGGGATGCAGTGATTGCATCTGTAATTGATGGCACTACCGCATAACCAAGCTGGTATCGCCTGAGTGGGGTAACATGCCGTCTACATTTAATGTGATTTCCCTTGGTAACTTTGCTGAAATCGATGTCTACGAAGGGGATACGGTCACCGACCATGCCTATACTTTAGTGGGGCAGACATTTGGCAGTGCTGGAAATGCGCTGGTTAATAATTTCCAAAGCTTTTCAGCGGGCTCAACTGGTGCCAATGGTGGGACAGTCGGGGCCTTTGATGTTGATGGTTGGGCCGCGTATGAGACGTTCTCGATCGACGGTGGGGCGGAACAAGTCTTTGATGGTGCCGCAAGTTATTCTGTGACGATCACCTATGTTGATGGCTCCACCGCTACGGCCTCGGTTGCGGTTTTCCAAGATGCGAACGGAAATACATATCTGGCCCCAAAAAATGAGTTGGTGAATACCGATGAGGCCATTGCAAGTCAGGCAGCGCTTGAGGCAGGTGCAATACGCTCGATCACAATTGATAGCGTGGAGGCCAACGACTACGCAGGTCTGGGGGAGCTTCGCGAGACGTTTGACTATGTCACCTGCTTTACCACAGGTGTTCGAATTTCAACGCCGTCTGGGACAAAGGCAGTCGAGGATTTGCGGGAAGGGGATTTGGTCGCAACCAAGGACCATGGCGCGCAAGCGGTCCGCTGGGTTGGGTGTACTGAGGTCGCGGCGCGTGGCAATTTCGTTCCAATCCGCATTGCGCGCGGCGCGCTAGGTTTGGGGCTTCCTAGTGCTGAGTTGATCGTGTCCCCGCAGCACCGGATGTTGGTGCGCTCAAAGATTGTGCAGCGGATTGCAGGGGTGCAAGAGGTCTTGATCCCCGCCAAGAAGCTTTTGGATGTGCCGGGGGTTTCTTATGCCGACGATATGGATCGGGTGACGTATTTCCACATTTTGCTAGATCGCCATGAGGTTATTTTTGCAGAACACGCCCCGACGGAATCATTGCTGACCGGCCCTATGGCGCTAAAGTCTTTCAATGCGGAGACGCTGCGCGAGATACTTGCAATTTTTCCCAAATTGCTGGCGACGATAACTGAGCCAGCGCGTTGTATTCCAAGGGGGCATCAGATCCGGAGCATGATTGCGCGCCACCGCAAAAATGCGCAGCCGCTGCTACAAGTTTGAGTTGGGTCTTTGGGGTAAAGAAATATCAAGGAAATAGTGAGTTTGGGCTTTCAATTCATGGCTCACAGGCTTAATCAGCCTCATGCTTTAGAGCGCGCGATTCGTCACGCGCTCTTTTGCGTTTCGTCCGAGATGGTGGGTTGGGGGGTTAAACCCCTTTAATTCCTGCCTGAGACGGGATCAGACCAGATTGACTGTGGTGTAGACTTCAGGCGGTTCGGGCGTCCCGTTACGATGGACCCAACCGCCGGAGTAATCCGGTAGACTGAGCCGGAAGGGTAACCTTCCACAATTGGAGTGAAACTGTGGATAGAGCACTAAAAGAAAAATTGGTCGACGAACTCGGCCAAATCTTTGAAAGCTCTGGCGTCGTTGTGGTTAGCCACTACGAGGGTATCACGGTTGCTGAGATGCAAGACCTGCGCGCGCGTATGCGCGAAGTTGGTGGGTCTGTACGTGTCGCCAAGAACAGGCTCGCCAAAATCGCCCTCGAGGGCAAGCCGTGCGCAAGCATTGCAGAATACCTCGAAGGGATGACCGTTCTCGCCTATTCAGAGGACCCAGTTGCCGCCGCGAAAGTGGTGTACGACTATTCCAAGGACAACGACAAGCTCGTTATTCTTGGGGGTGCTATGGGTGAAAACGCGTTGGATGTCGCTGGTGTTAAAGCCGTGGCCGCCATGCCAAGCCGTGATGAGCTTATTGCTTCTATCGCGGGTTGCATCGGTGCCCCTGCTTCGAACATCGCCGGCGCGATTGGCGCACCTGCTTCGAACGTGGCAAGCATTCTCAGCACCATCGAGGAGCGCGCAGAAGCTGCGTAATCTTCGGCGATACCTTCGTGGAATTGAACACTGCACGTTGGAACACAACTTAATAGAACGGAAACAGTATAATGGCTGATCTGAAAAAAATGGCTGAAGAGATTGTCGGTCTGACACTTCTCGAAGCACAAGAACTGAAAACCATCCTCAAAGACGAGTATGGCATCGAGCCTGCAGCCGGTGGCGCAGTAATGATGGCTGGCCCTGCTGACGGCGGTGCCGGCGGTGGCGAAGAGCAAACCGAATTTAACGTAATCTTGGTCGCTCCTGGCGCATCCAAAATCGGCGTTATCAAAGAAGTCCGTGCCATCACTGGTCTGGGCCTCAAAGAAGCAAAAGATCTGGTTGATGCAGGCGGCAAAGCTGTCAAAGAAGGCGTCGACAAAGCAGAAGCTGAAGACATCAAAGCTAAACTGGAAGCAGTTGGCGCAGAAGTCGAGATCAAGTAATTGCCGCGCAGCCTAGCTGCGTAGCTTTTAAATTGGCTGGACCCGGTGAATTTCCGGGTCCAGCTTTCCGCGTCTCAGAGGGGGCTTTGTTGTAAAGCCCCCTCTCAGGAGCGGAATGGTTCGGGAGCACGTCCGTGGGAAGGCGCGCAGGTATTGAACTATTCTCCCTTGATCCAAGTGGTATGCCACCCGACCCCGGGGTGACATATCCGAGGAAATTGAAAGGCTTTGACGAGCATGGCTCAAACATACGTTGGTCAAAAACGCATCCGTAAATATTTCGGCAAAATTGATGAAGTTCTGGCTATGCCAAACCTCATTGAAGTGCAGAAATCTTCTTATGATCTCTTCCTGAAGTCCGGCGATCAGCTGGCTCCGATGGATGGTGAAGGTATCAAAGGCGTCTTCCAGTCGGTTTTCCCGATTAAAGACTTCAATGAGACCGCCATTCTGGAATTCGTTAAATACGAGTTGGAAAAGCCAAAATACGACGTTGAAGAATGTCAGCAACGCGACATGACTTACAGTGCGCCGTTGAAGGTGACACTGCGTTTGATCGTATTTGATTTCGACGAAGATACGGGTGCTAAGTCTGTCAAAGATATCAAAGAACAAGACGTGTTCATGGGCGATATGCCTTTGATGACGCCAAACGGCACTTTTGTTGTGAACGGCACCGAGCGGGTTATCGTTTCCCAGATGCACCGCTCTCCGGGTGTGTTCTTTGACCACGACAAAGGCAAATCCCATTCGTCGGGTAAATTGCTGTTTGCTTGTCGCATTATTCCATATCGCGGCAGCTGGTTGGACTTTGAGTTCGATGCCAAAGATGTGGTTTTCGCGCGTATTGACCGTCGTCGCAAATTGCCTGTAACGACCCTGCTTTATGCATTGGGTCTGGACCAGGAAGGCATCATGGATGCCTATTACGACACCGTTGATTTCAAAGCTGTGAAGAAGGGTGGCTGGTCCACGAAGTTCTTCCCAGAGCGGATCAAGGGCACCAAGCCTACTGCAGATATCATCGACGCCAAAACAGGCGAAGTGATTGTTGAAGCGGGCAAGAAGGTCACGCCTCGCGCCGTCAAGAAATTGATGGAAGAAGCTAATGTTGAAAACGTTCTGCTGCCGTTTGAGGGCATCATCGGGCGTTATGTTGCACGCGACATGATCAACGAGGAAACCGGCGAGATTTGGATCGAAGCTGGCGACGAGTTGACTTGGGAGTTCGACAAAAAAGGTGAAGAAGTTATCGGCGGTACGCTGAAAACTTTGGTTGATAACGGCGTTAAAATCATCCCAACGCTGGATATCGATAACATCAATGTTGGTCCCTACATTCGCAACACAGTTGCCGTAGATAAAAACTTTGGGCGCGATACTGCGCTGATGGATATCTACCGTGTGATGCGTCCGGGCGAGCCGCCCACCGTTGAATCCGCGTCTGCGCTGTTCGAGACATTGTTCTTCGATAGCGAGCGTTATGATCTGTCCGCCGTTGGTCGTGTGAAAATGAACATGCGTCTAGATCTGGACGCAGAAGATACTGTACGCACGCTGCGCAAGGAAGACATCGTTTCGTGCATCAAAGCGTTGGTTGACCTGCGCGATGGGCGTGGCAGCATCGACGATATTGACCACCTTGGCAACCGTCGTGTGCGCTCCGTTGGCGAGCTGATGGAAAACCAATACCGCGTTGGCTTGCTGCGCATGGAGCGCGCTATCAAAGAGCGTATGTCATCGGTCGAGATCGACACGGTTATGCCGCAAGATTTGATCAATGCGAAACCAGCGGCTGCTGCGGTACGTGAATTCTTTGGCTCTTCGCAGCTGTCGCAATTTATGGACCAAACCAACCCGCTGTCGGAAGTCACCCACAAACGCCGCCTTTCGGCGCTTGGACCAGGTGGTTTGACCCGCGAGCGTGCTGGCTTTGAGGTGCGCGATGTGCACCCAACCCACTACGGTCGTATGTGTCCGATTGAAACGCCCGAGGGGCCAAATATTGGTCTGATCAACTCACTGGCAACTTATGCCCGCGTGAACAAATATGGCTTCATCGAGACCCCATACCGCAAGGTTGTGGATGGCAAGGTAACGGACGATGTTCAATACATGTCCGCCACCGAAGAAATGCGTCACACTGTGGCGCAGGCCAACGCGAACCTTGATGAAAACATGATGTTCGTGAACGATCTGGTTTCGACGCGTCAATCGGGTGACTACAAGCTGCAAAGCAACGCCAATGTCGATCTGATCGACGTTAGCCCAAAGCAGTTGGTCTCGGTTGCGGCATCACTGATCCCGTTCCTTGAAAATGACGATGCGAACCGGGCCTTGATGGGCTCGAACATGCAACGTCAAGCTGTGCCATTGTTGCAAGCCGATGCGCCTTATGTGGGCACCGGGATTGAGGGCGTAGTTGCCACAGATTCTGGCGCTGCCATTCAGGCACGTCGCGGTGGTATCATTGACCAAGTAGATGCAACGCGCATCGTGGTTCGTGTAACTGACGATCTGGCTCCGGGTGATCCGGGCGTAGACATCTACCGTTTGCGCAAATTCCAACGCTCGAACCAAAACACCTGCATCAACCAGCGTCCGCTGGTGAAAGTTGGTGGTGTGGTGCGTGCAGGCGAAGTTATTGCCGACGGTCCATCCACTGACATGGGCGAGTTGGCCCTTGGTAAGAACGTGCTCGTCGCATTTATGCCTTGGAACGGCTACAACTATGAAGACTCCATTCTGATCTCCGAGCGCATTGCGCGCGACGACGTCTTCACCTCGATCCACATCGAGGAATTTGAAGTCGCCGCTCGTGATACCAAGCTTGGCCCAGAAGAAATCACGCGTGATATTCCAAATGTCGGCGAAGAAGCTTTGCGCAACCTCGACGAGGCTGGGATCGTTTATATCGGTGCTGACGTAGAGCCGGGCGACATTTTGGTCGGTAAGATCACACCGAAGGGCGAAAGCCCGATGACACCAGAAGAAAAACTTCTGCGTGCTATCTTTGGTGAGAAAGCCTCTGACGTTCGTGACACGTCGTTGCGTGTGAAGCCGGGTGATTTTGGCACAGTTGTTGAGGTGCGCCTCTTTAACCGCCATGGCGTTGAAAAAGACGAGCGCTCGCTGCAAATTCAGCGTGAAGAAGTCGAGCGTCTTGGTCGTGACCGTGATGATGAGATGGGCATTCTTGAGCGCAACATCTACTCGCGTCTGCAAGGCATGATCCTTGGCAAGAAAGCTGTGAAGGGTCCGAAGGGCGTTAAGTCCAATTCGGAGATTACCCCAGAGCTGTTGGAAACTTTGAGCCGCGGTCAGTGGTGGCAGTTGGCTTTGGCTGAAGAGACCGAAGCCGCCGCTGTTGAGGCGCTGAACGGTCAGTATGAATTGCAAAAAGATGCACTTCAGGCCCGTTTTGAAGACAAGGTTGAAAAAGTTCGCCGTGGTGATGACTTGCCACCGGGCGTGATGAAAATGGTCAAAGTCTTCGTGGCGGTGAAGCGTAAGCTGCAACCGGGCGATAAAATGGCCGGTCGTCACGGCAACAAAGGGGTTATCTCCAAAGTTGTACCGATGGAGGACATGCCGTTCCTAGAAGATGGTACTCCGGTAGACTTCTGTCTGAACCCGCTTGGTGTGCCTTCGCGTATGAACGTTGGGCAAATTCTTGAGACCCATATGGGTTGGGCTGCACGTGGTCTTGGCTTGCAAATCGGTGAGGCGCTGGACGAGTTCAAGCGCTCTGGCGATAGTCAGCCAGTACGTGACGCACTGGAGCATGCTTACGGTCCTGAGACCTTTAATGACGCCTTTGGCAACATGATCGAGACTGACATGATCGAATCCGCTGAGGCTGTGCGCCTTGGTGTTCCGATCGCGACGCCAGTTTTTGATGGTGCGAAAGAAAGCGACATCAACGAGGCTTTGACGAAAGCAGGCTTTGCCACTTCTGGGCAATCGGTTCTGTTCGATGGTCGCACTGGTGAGCAATTTGCGCGCCCTGTGACTGTGGGTGTCAAATACTTGCTGAAACTGCATCACCTTGTGGACGACAAAATCCACGCTCGTTCGACCGGGCCTTACAGCCTTGTCACGCAACAACCTCTGGGCGGTAAAGCTCAGTTCGGTGGTCAGCGTTTCGGGGAGATGGAAGTTTGGGCCTTGGAAGCATACGGCGCCGCCTACACCTTGCAGGAAATGCTAACGGTGAAATCGGATGACGTGGCTGGCCGGACGAAAGTCTACGAGTCGATCGTTAAAGGCGAGGACAATTTCGAGGCCGGTATTCCGGAATCGTTCAACGTGCTCGTGAAAGAAGTAAGGGGCCTCGGCCTCAACATGGAACTCCTGGATGCGGAGGAAGAAGGGTAGGGCGCAAAGTCTCTTTGAGACTTTGGAGGCAGACTTTCTGAGAAAGTCTGCGGCTCCCCTCCTCCAACACCCTGATTTAAGGAATTAAAGATGAACCAGGAACTAACAAACAACCCGTTCAATCCGATCGCTCCGCCGAAAAGTTTTGACGAGATCAAAGTATCTTTGGCATCCCCAGAGCGTATCTTGAGCTGGTCTTTCGGTGAAATCAAAAAGCCGGAAACCATTAACTACCGGACATTCAAGCCAGAGCGGGACGGCCTGTTCTGTGCGCGTATCTTTGGCCCAATCAAAGATTACGAATGCCTGTGCGGTAAATATAAACGCATGAAATATCGCGGCGTTGTCTGCGAGAAATGTGGTGTGGAAGTTACACTGCAAAAGGTACGCCGCGAGCGTATGGGCCATATCGAGCTGGCAGCACCTGTCGCTCACATTTGGTTCCTTAAGTCGCTTCCATCGCGGATCGGCCTGATGCTGGATATGACTTTGCGCGATCTGGAACGCATTCTCTACTTTGAGAACTACGTTGTGATCGAGCCGGGGCTGACCGACCTGATGTATGGTCAATTGATGACCGAGGAAGAATTTCTCGACGCGCAAGACGCCTATGGCATGGATGCCTTCACTGCCAATATCGGTGCTGAAGCTATTCGCGAAATGCTGGCAGCAATCGATCTGGAATCTGAGGCTGACACGCTTCGCGAAGATCTGGCTGTTGCCACTGGTGAATTGAAGCCGAAGAAGATCATCAAACGTCTGAAATTGGTTGAGAACTTCCTAGAATCTGGCAACCGTCCAGAGTGGATGGTTTTGACTGTTGTTCCAGTGATCCCACCAGAGTTGCGCCCATTGGTGCCGCTGGATGGTGGCCGTTTTGCGACGTCGGATCTTAACGATTTGTATCGCCGGGTGATCAACCGCAACAACCGCCTGAAGCGCCTGATTGAGCTTCGTGCGCCTGACATCATCGTGCGCAACGAGAAGCGTATGTTGCAGGAATCTGTGGATGCGTTGTTTGACAATGGCCGTCGTGGCCGGACCATCACGGGTGCTAACAAGCGTCCGCTGAAATCCCTGTCAGACATGCTGAAGGGTAAGCAAGGCCGCTTCCGTCAGAACCTTTTGGGCAAACGCGTCGACTTCTCTGGTCGTTCCGTCATTGTGACGGGTCCCGAGCTGAAACTGCATCAATGCGGTCTTCCCAAGAAGATGGCGTTGGAGCTGTTCAAGCCGTTCATCTATTCGCGTCTTGAGGCCAAAGGTTTGTCCTCGACCGTGAAACAAGCCAAGAAATTGGTTGAAAAAGAGCGTCCAGAAGTTTGGGATATCCTCGATGAGGTTATTCGCGAACATCCAGTGATGTTGAACCGTGCGCCAACCTTGCACCGTCTTGGTATCCAAGCGTTTGAGCCGGTCCTAATCGAGGGTAAAGCTATCCAGCTGCACCCGCTGGTTTGCTCCGCGTTTAACGCTGACTTTGACGGTGACCAAATGGCTGTGCACGTTCCGCTGAGCCTTGAGGCACAGTTGGAAGCGCGCGTCTTGATGATGTCGACCAACAACGTTCTATCCCCTGCAAACGGCGCGCCGATTATCGTGCCATCGCAGGATATGATCCTTGGTATTTACTACATCACCATGGAACGCGAAGGCATGGTTGGCGAAGGCAAGATCTTCTCGAATGTGGATGAGGTGCAGCACGCACTGGATTGCGGCGAAGTGCATTTGCACGCTAAAGTTCAAGCGCGTCTGCCGCAAATCGACGAGGAAGGTAACGAGGTGCTGACGCGCTTTGAGACTACTCCGGGTCGTATCCGTCTGGGTGCGTTGCTGCCGCTGAATGCAAAAGCGCCGTTTTCATTGGTGAACCGCCTTCTGCGTAAGAAGGAAGTGCAGCAGGTTATTGACACGGTTTATCGCTATTGCGGCCAAAAAGAGTCGGTGATCTTCTGTGACCAGATCATGACTTTGGGCTTCCGTGAAGCGTTCAAAGCCGGGATTTCGTTTGGTAAGGATGACATGATCATTCCAGACACCAAATGGCCAACCGTTGATGGCACCCGCGATCAGGTTAAAGAGTTTGAGCAACAGTACATGGACGGTCTGATCACTCAGGGCGAGAAGTACAACAAAGTGATCGATGCTTGGTCGAAATGTAACGACAAAGTCACCGATGCTATGATGAGCACCATCTCGACCACTGGTCGTAATGACGCCGGTGCTGAGAATGAGCCAAACTCGGTCTACATGATGGCCCACTCCGGTGCGCGTGGCTCGGTTACTCAGATGAAACAACTGGGCGGTATGCGTGGCCTGATGGCCAAGCCAAACGGTGAGATCATCGAGACACCGATCATCTCGAACTTTAAAGAAGGCCTGAGCGTTTTGGAGTACTTCAACTCCACGCACGGGGCGCGGAAAGGTCTGTCGGATACGGCGCTGAAAACGGCTAACTCTGGTTATCTGACACGTCGTTTGGTGGACGTTGCTCAGGACTGCATCGTGCGTATGCATGATTGTGGTACTGAGAATTTCATCAACGCTTCTGCTGCGGTGAATGACGGTGAAGTTGTAGCCACGATTGGCGAGCGTTTGCTGGGCCGTACGGCTGCGGAAGACATTTTGCTGCCGGGCTCTGATGAGATCATCGTCGCGCGTGACGAGTTGATCGACGAGCGCAAAGCCGACGCGATTGACGCGGCGGATATTCCAACCGCCAAGATGCGTTCGCCACTGACTTGTGAGGCCGACGAGGGCGTTTGCGCCATGTGTTACGGCCGTGACTTGGCTCGTGGTACGTTGGTGAACACTGGTGAAGCTGTCGGCATCATTGCCGCGCAGTCGATCGGTGAGCCGGGTACACAGTTGACGATGCGGACGTTCCACATCGGCGGCGTTGCTCAAGGTGGTCAACAGTCATTCTTGGAAGCCTCACAAGAGGGTAAGGTCGCGTTTGAGAATGCGTCCATTCTGGAGAATGCGTTCGGGGATAAAGTGGTTATGGGGCGCAATATGCAGCTCACAATCACGGATGCGAACGGGACCGAGCGTGCGCGTCACAAGATCTCCTATGGCTCCAAAATGCACATCAAAGATGGCGCCAAAGTTGCCCGTGGCGACAAGTTGTTTGAATGGGATCCCTACACTCTGCCGATCATCGCGGAAAAAGACGGTACAGCCCGTTTTGTTGATCTGGTCAGCGGCATCGCTATCAAAGACGAGACCGATGAAGCGACTGGCATGACGCAGAAGATCGTGGTCGATTGGCGTGCTGCGCCAAAAGGCAACGAGCTGAAACCCGAGGTGATCATTGAAGGTGCGGACGGCGAACCCATGCGTCTCGACAGTGGCAACCCCGCCACCTACCCAATGTCCGTGGGCGCGATTTTGTCCATTGAAGACGGTCAAGACATCAAAGCCGGCGACGTGGTTGCACGTATTCCGCGCGAGGGTGCCAAGACCAAGGACATTACTGGTGGTCTGCCGCGTGTTGCTGAACTCTTTGAGGCACGTCGCCCTAAGGACCACGCAATTATTGCAGAAATTGATGGCTATGTTCGCTTTGGCAAGGACTATAAAAACAAGCGCCGTATCGCGGTTGAGTCCTCGGATGATCCGGATGTTAAAGTTGAATACATGGTGCCAAAGGGCAAACACATCCCAGTGGTCGAAGGCGACTTCGTCCAAAAGGGCGACTACATCATGGACGGCAACCCTGCGCCGCATGACATTCTCGGCATTATGGGTGTGGAGGCTTTGGCCGACTACATGATCGACGAAGTGCAAGACGTGTACCGTCTGCAAGGCGTGAAGATCAACGATAAGCACATCGAGGTTATCGTTCGTCAGATGTTGCAGAAGTTCGAAATTCAGTCCTCCGGCACCACCACCTTGCTAAAAGGTGAACATGTCGACAAGGCTGAGTTTGATGCAGCTAATGAAAAAGCCGTTGCCAAAGGTGGCGAGCCGGCAGTTGGCGAGCCAATCTTGTTGGGGATCACCAAAGCCTCGTTGCAAACACGCTCGTTCATCTCGGCGGCATCTTTCCAGGAAACGACCCGCGTTCTCACCGAAGCCTCTACCATGGGCAAACGTGACAAGCTGATCGGCCTGAAAGAAAACGTTATCGTGGGTCGCTTGATCCCTGCTGGTACTGGTGGCGCGACGCAGAAAATGCGCCGTGTTGCGACTGATCGCGATAATGTGGTGATTGAGGCTCGTAAGGCGGAAGCCGAAGCGGCCTTGGCCTTGGCTGCCCCTGATGAAGCAGTCGAAGTGGATCCGCTGGACAGCATCATGGTTGAGACACCGGAGAGCCGCGACGAGTAGATTTGCTCTTAAACAGATAAAAAAGCCCTGCCCTAACCGGCGGGGCTTTTCCATTTTAGGGGTAAATTCCAACTCGGGGAACCAAGCATTCTGGTCACTACCTGAAACTGGTGATAGGGCGGGGAGATGGCACTTACCCCAAATGCGCGCGGCGCAATTTTTATGATGTCGTCGATGACAGCTTTCACCTTGAATGACGCGTGCATGAAGTTGCTGTCGGGGGAGATGCCGCTGTTTCAGGCATTGGCGCTTCGCTCTATCGGGGTGATTGTCTTCCTCGCCTTTGCCGCGTGGCGGGCGGGCAGCTTTCGCACTCGGGTAAAGCCGCGCGATCAGTTCCTTATCTTGTTGCGGACGCTCACAGAGATGGGCGCTGCGTATTTTTTCATTACGGCGTTGTTTCATATGCCCATCGCGGATGTGACGGCCATTCTACAGGCCTTGCCGCTAACAGTGACGCTTGCGGGGGCGGTGTTTCTGGGTGAGGCCGTCGGGTGGAAGCGTATGGCCGCCATTCTGGTTGGCTTTCTGGGGGTTTTGCTAATCCTGCGCCCGCCGTTCCTTTTTGGGCAGGAAAGCGGGTTTTCCACCTATTCGCTTTATGTCGTTGCAGCGGTGGCCTGCGTAACGGTGCGTGACCTATGCGCGCGACGCATTTCTGCCGAAGTCTCTTCCATGACCATTGCACTTGCGGCGGCGGGTGGGGTTATGTTGTTCGGCGTCGTGGGGGCCTTGGGGGAACCATGGCAGCCAGTCTCCAGAGCGTCGACTTTGTGGCTGGTGGGGGCCAGCTTCTTTATTATCGGAGGCTATATCTTTTCGGTGATGGCCATGCGGTCGGGCGAGATCGGCTTTGTGGCCCCGTTTCGCTACACCAGCTTGATTGTGGCGTTACTGTTGGGGCTACTGGTTTTTGGCGAATGGCCTGATAGTTTAACCTTGCTTGGGTCGGCCATCGTTGTGGCGACCGGATTGTTTACGCTTTACCGCGAGCGTGCGGCGTCGCGGAAATCTGCAAAAGGGCTGCGACCTAAAGAGCAGTTGTGATGAATTTTGGGCCGCACTGGAGGGGGCAGCGGTTGACACCCCGCGCGACTCCTTCTATCACGCGCGCAATCAGGTCGGGGATCGCTCGGCTTGCACTCACAATTTAGTGGTTCACGGTCCGGACACTTATTCGTCCCGATCCTCTGTAACTCCACCGCGCGGATCCCAGGTAGGGAAACCCGATGCGGGTCTTTGTGCTTGCGGACGCGCAAACGCGAACAGAATTTAAGCGGGTCGCGCGCGTGCGATCCAGATGAAGTTGAAACCAAGGGGACGATCCTCAATGCCAACGATCCAACAGCTGATCCGCAAACCGCGCCAGCCAAAACGCAAGACTTCCAAGTCGCTGCACCTAGAGCAATGCCCGCAAAAACGCGGTGTTTGCACACGTGTCTATACAACGACACCGAAGAAGCCGAACTCTGCTATGCGTAAGGTTGCCAAAGTGCGCCTGACCAATGGCTTCGAGGTCATTTCCTACATTCCGGGTGAAAGCCACAACCTTCAAGAGCACTCTGTTGTTCTGATCCGCGGCGGTCGCGTAAAAGACCTTCCGGGTGTCCGTTACCACGTCCTGCGCGGCGTGTTGGATACCCAAGGCGTTAAAGATCGTAAACAACGTCGTTCGAAATACGGCGCGAAGCGTCCGAAGTAAGGAAGATATTACATGTCACGTCGTCACGCCGCTGAAAAACGCGAAGTACTGCCGGACGCCAAATTTGGTGACCGCATTTTGACTAAATTTATGAACAACCTGATGATCGACGGCAAAAAATCTGCCGCCGAGCGCATCGTATACAACGCGTTTGATCGCGTTGAAGAGAAGCTGAAGAAAGCTCCTGTGGAAGTATTCCACGAGGCTCTCGAGCTGATCAAGCCTTCCGTCGAAGTGCGTTCGCGCCGCGTTGGTGGTGCTACGTACCAAGTGCCTGTCGAAGTGCGCCCCGAGCGCCGCGAAGCCTTGGCGATCCGTTGGTTGATCAAAGCTGCGCGTTCGCGCAATGAGCACACAATGGAAGAACGTCTTGCCGGCGAATTGATGGATGCCGTGAACTCCCGTGGTTCCGCCGTCAAGAAACGTGAAGACACCCACAAAATGGCCGACGCTAACAAAGCGTTCAGCCATTATCGCTGGTAAGGGGAGCATCTGATATGGCACGCGACTATCCCCTCGACCGCTACCGGAACTTCGGAATTATTGCGCATATTGATGCCGGTAAAACCACTTGTTCCGAGCGTATCCTGTTCTACACAGGCAAATCCCACAATATCGGCGAAGTGCACGATGGCGCGGCAACCATGGACTGGATGGAGCAGGAGCAGGAACGGGGTATTACAATTACTTCCGCTGCGACGACGACATTCTGGGAACGTACTGAGGACGGCACAAACCCCGATAGCCTCAAACACCGCATGAACATCATCGACACGCCGGGCCACGTTGACTTCACGATCGAAGTTGAGCGTTCCTTGGCTGTTCTTGATGGCGCGGTTACCGTTCTTGATGGTAACGCTGGTGTTGAGCCGCAGACTGAAACCGTTTGGCGTCAGGCTGACCGGTACAAAGTTCCGCGGATTGTGTTCGTCAACAAGATGGACAAAATCGGCGCGGACTTCTTCAACTGCGTTCACATGATCGAAGACCGCACGGGCGCTACTGCTATTCCAGTTGGCATTCCTATCGGTGCAGAAACCGAGCTGGAAGGTCTGATTGACCTTGTGACCATGGAAGAATGGTTGTGGGAAGGCGAAGATCTTGGCGCATCTTGGACCAAAGCTCCGATCCGCGACAGCCTGAAGGCGCAATCTGACGAATGGCGTGGCAAAATGATCGAAGCGGCCGTCGAAATGGACGACGATGCGATGGAAGCTTACCTGATGGAAGGCACAGAGCCTGACGTTCCTACTTTGCGTGCATTGCTGCGCAAAGGGTGTTTGGCGCTGAAATTCGTTCCAGTTTTGGGCGGTTCTGCATTCAAGAACAAAGGCGTTCAGCCTTTGCTTAACGCTGTGATCGATTATCTTCCATCTCCTTTGGATGTTGTTGACTACATGGGCTTTGCACCAGGCGATGAGACGGAAGAACGTAACATTGCACGTCGTGCAGATGACAACATGCCGTTCTCTGGTTTGGCGTTCAAAATCATGAACGACCCTTACATGGGTACTTTGACCTTCACGCGCGTTTATTCGGGTACGCTGACCAAAGGCGACAACCTGATGAACACGACCAAAGGTCGTAAAGAGCGTATCGGCCGTATGGTTATGATGCACTCCAACAAACAAGATGAGATCACCGAAGCATTCGCTGGTGACATCATTGCGCTTGCTGGCCTGAAGGACACCACAACCGGTGACACTTTGTCTGATGACAAAGATCAGGTGGTTCTGGAAACGATGACGTTCCCAGATCCAGTGATCGAGATCGCCATCGAGCCTAAGACAAAAGTTGACCAAGAGAAAATGTCTCTGGGCCTGCAACGTCTGGCAGCCGAAGATCCGTCCTTCCGCATTGAGACTGACATCGAGTCCGGTCAAACCATCATGCGCGGCATGGGCGAATTGCACCTCGACATCTTGGTGGACCGTCTGAAACGTGAGTTTGGTGTTGAAGCCAACATCGGCGCGCCTCAGGTTGCCTACCGTGAGACCATTGATCGCGAAGTCGAGCATACCTACACCCACAAGAAGCAGTCGGGTGGTTCAGGTCAGTTTGGCGAAGTGAAAATGATCATTTCCCCGACGGAGCCTGGCGAAGGGTTCTCATTCGAGAGCAAAATCGTTGGGGGTTCGGTTCCGAAGGAATACATCCCAGGTGTTGAAAAAGGCATCCGCTCGGTTATGGATAGCGGCCCACTGGCTGGCTTCCCTGTGATCGACTTCAAGGTTGTTTTGATTGACGGCAAGTTCCACGATGTTGACTCCAGCATTCTTGCATTCGAGATCGCAGCACGTATGTGTATGCGTGAAGGTATGCGTAAAGCTGGCGCCAAAATGCTTGAGCCAATCATGAAGGTCGAAGTTGTGACGCCTGATGAATACACTGGTGGCATCATTGGTGATCTGACATCACGTCGTGGACAAGTCCAAGGGCAAGACACTCGCGGTAACGCGATTGCCATCGACGCTTTTGTGCCACTGGCCAACATGTTCGGCTACATTAACACATTGCGCTCCATGTCTTCGGGCCGTGCGAACTTCTCCATGCAGTTCGATCACTACGACCCAGTGCCAAACGCAATCTCTGAAGAAATTCAGGCTAAATTTGCATAAACGGGATGGCGGGGAAATCCCCGCCCTACCGATCTTACGTTGGGTGGGGATTTCCCCGCCGCCCGCACCACTTTATCAAGGAGGCCATCATGGCTAAGGAAAAGTTTGAACGCAATAAGCCGCACGTTAACATCGGCACAATCGGCCACGTTGACCACGGCAAGACGACACTGACAGCGGCTATCACGAAGTATTTTGGTGACTTCCAAGCCTATGACGAGATTGATGGCG
>NZ_JBYVDD010000015.1:0-171329 GCF_058136045.1 Litoreibacter sp. | reverse complement strand
CGCTCAGCGCGAAGCGATGGTACGCCCAAACCGCGTAGGCAATAATCTCACGAGTGTCTGGCGTCAGCGTTTACACAATATTGGCCGCTAGCGACTGCGCCTAAGGTATACATAGTAAGCTCCGGATCCACCGTGTTTCAAGCTCGCCTGTGTGATCTGAAGGATAAGTGGTTTTAGCGGATATTGCTGGAACCACTGCGGCACCTGATGTCGCAGAACGCCAAACCGCGTTGGAATAGGTCCAGCATCATCACGACCCTTACCTTTGCCAGTAATCACAAGAACAAGCCTTTTGCCTTGAGAGCTTGCATCCAAAATGAACTGAGTGAGCCGAGGGTGAGCCTGGTCGAGCGTTAGCCCGTGAAGATCAAGGCGTCCCTCAGGTGATAGCTTACCCTGTTTAAGGCGTGTGAACGTCTTTTTATCCATTGCTACCGCGACCTTTGAGATTTGATCGTCCAAGCTAGGAGTAAGATTATATCTCGCGGGTTTTGGCGCCGCTTGTTCTCCAAGCCTGAAAGAGCTGATCGAGCGCGGTAAGATCGGGTCAGAAACTAGCTTTTTAGCTAGTTTAGTGTCTATTTTTTCTACTTGGCGCGCCTTCATTGGAATTGCTGTCTCAGTGACAGATCTCCAAAGCTCTTGCTCATCCAGATTTAAAGTGCGCTTCCGACGTACCATGGTAATTAATCACCTGGAGCAAGCGTATAAGCGATTTGTATTGGCATAAGCGTCACCAATCTACCGCGATCACGAATTCGACCCGCAGCCCTGCCCGCCTGATCTCCCGTACCATAATAAATATCAGCCCGCTGCGCACCTTTAATTGCTGATCCAGTGTCTTGTGCAATCATCAACCTATTCAACGGTACAGCACCGCCCTTTTCGACCCAAACTGGCATCCCAAGCGTGTTAAATTTTGGGTCCACTGCAATTGAGCGCATAGGTGTAATTGAACGATTCATCGCGCCAAGCGGCCCTTTGTGCGATGGCACCTCAGACACCTCTCGAAAAAATACATAAGACGGATTGTGGCGCAACAACTCGGGGCCGTCGATCGGGTTTCGCTGAACCCAGCGCTGAATAACTTGAGCGGAAACTTGATGTGGTTTGTAAACACCGCGTCGGATCAGCTCCCGACCAATTGACTTGTATTCATGGCCATTTTTCCCACCGTAGCCAACGCGCATTGCGCCGCCTTCTGCCAGCTTCACACGGCCAGACCCTTGAATTTGCAGGAAAAATTTCTCTACAGGGTCATCAATCCAAACAAGCTCTAGTCCGCGGCCGTCTAGAAGACCTCGCTCCTCGATATCGCGGCGTGAATGCCATAAGCCGCCCTTTTTTAATTCAGGCGGCAAACTATGCAGCGGATACTGATATCTGCCACCACGCCTTCGCGACCCATTCAACTCTGGCTCAAAGTAGCCCGTAAACAGCGCTTGCTCCTCCGCGTTGATCACAACCGGGCGGAAAAATAGTTCGAAAAAAGTACGGGCCGAAGGCTGACTAGATGCCAATGCGCAAAGGTTAGACCACTCAGGATCCTTTATATCTGCGCAAGTTTCCTGAAAGACAGATAGGGCGGCAGAGTGGTCATCTTCAGCCCAGCCGTTTAACTCTTCAAACTTTAAAATCTGGTAGGATGGTGCAGACTCAGCCGCGCTAAAGCTCATTGCAAACCCCAGAATAAACGCCAATGCCCACCGGCCACGCTTCATTCTCCAGTAGCGACCAATTGCCAGTTCGGGTCGTCGCTGCCCATAATCCGTGCAAAAGTCCAAACATCTTTGACCCGTTTAATTTGATCCGGATCGCCCTCAACAACATCACCCGCAGCATCGCGAACAACAGAGGTTAGTTCACCGATAAATCGGACCCTCAGCTCACCCTCTTTGGTATCGTTGTCGAATTCCGCATCCACCAAAGTCATTTCACGAACACCAACAAAGGTGGCCTGAACCAAAAGGCCTTCTTTCTTGCGCTGCTCAATCACACCCTCAAAAGCCTCAAGCACATCACCGGACAGAAATGGGGCGATTTCGTCAATTTCACCCAGCTCAAAGGCCATTAAAATCATCTCATATGCACCGCTCGCACCACCAAGGAAATCACTTACCCCAAAAGATGGATCAGCACGCTTCATTGCAGTCAACGCCTTGGCCGCAGTGCTGTTCTCTTTTACGTGATCAGTAATATCCCGGTCGGCGCCGCCTTCGATAACTTCAAATTTTTGTCGCGCTTTTGACGTTGAGTCCGCACTGCTAGGCATGGGGAGCGGTGGCTTCTCGAAGCCCTCTCGCGTCCCAAGAACCGATTTCAACTTGAGAATAATAAAAACAGCAATACCTGCAAGGACGAGAAGTTGGATCATATCGTTGTTCATCAAAGCCTCTGTGCGCCGGATAGTTGGCAAATTGTAATTCAAACTCTTATGTAGGTGCTAGGCGGGCACAAGTCCACCTGACCTGCTCTTGGAAAATAGGTTTACCATGTGGTTATTCTTACTCTTCGTCTCAATTCCGATCGTGGAGATCGCACTATTCATTCAAGTCGGTGGATGGCTGGGCCTGTGGCCCACTCTGGCAATTGTGATCCTGACGGCCATTCTTGGCACAATCTTGGTGAGGGCACAGGGACTAAGCGCCATGGGTCAAATCCAAACAAACCTGCAAAAGTTTCAAGATCCCACTGAATCACTGGCTCACGGCGCCATGATTTTAGCCTCAGGATTGTTACTGCTCACACCTGGGTTTTTCACGGATGCCGTTGGCTTTGCCTTGCTAATCCCTCCGGTTCGTCTGACGCTG
This sequence comes from Litoreibacter sp., assembly GCF_058136045.1. NCBI lineage: Bacteria > Pseudomonadati > Pseudomonadota > Alphaproteobacteria > Rhodobacterales > Roseobacteraceae > Litoreibacter > Litoreibacter sp. The sequence goes on along the minus strand of NZ_JBYVDD010000015.1, from coordinate 168,519 downwards.
TTTCAATGGCTGCGCAGCAAGGTTAGAGTCCAAAGCTTTGCCCACAACAGCCCTCATCAAAAACCGCATCCGGCAAATTCAGATATCATTGATGGCGAGTTCTCAGAGCTTGACGAGGACGAACCGAAGGCAACAAATCAGCCGCCATCGGGTTGGACGCGACATTGAGTTGAGGCGGCTGTTCCAACCTGCTATGCACATCGCAACTTAATTTCTCGCTTCAAGGAGACGCCAAAGATGGCCGAAGAAAACGGCGCGGCACCTGCCGCCCCCCAACAGCCCCGCATGCAAATTTTAGCGCAGTTTATCAAGGATATGTCCTTTGAAAATATCGCTGCACAAAAAGGCCTTGGTGAAGGCGATCAAACCCCGGATATTCAGGTTCAAGTTAACCTCGACGCTAAAAAGCGCACCGGCGATGATCAATATGATGTCACCACAAAGCTGGAAGTGACTGCGAACACCAAAGGCGATGGCAAGCCTATCTTTCTTCTAGAGCTGGAATATACGGGCGTCTTCCACATTGAAAATGTACCAGAAGAACAGTTGCACCCATTCTTGATGATCGAATGCCCGCGCATGCTGTTCCCCTTCCTTCGCCGCATCGTGTCTGATGTAACGCGTGATGGTGGCTTCCCGCCGCTTAACCTAGAAAACATTGATTTTCTTGCCTTGTACCGCAATGAACTTGCGCGCCGGGCACAGGCAGAAGCCGCCTCCAAAACCGCAGACGCTTAGCCTTACCGCTTCCACAAAGCAGCATCGCCCATTTGGTCGACAAAGACCTTATGGGCGGCGCGTTCTTCCTCAGTTATCTGAGCGGCCAAAGCTGCTGGCCGCGGCTGTGCTCGCCACATTTCATCTGTTGAATCTTGGGTCTGCGCCTCTTTAGAATTTGAGAGAACTAAGTCCGGCTGCCGCCCTCCGACCAGCTCTAAGTAAACCTCTGCCAAGATTTCACTATCTAGCAACGCCCCGTGCTTTTCTCGAGCAGAGTTATCTATGCCAAATCGCCGACATAAAGCGTCAAGCGACGCAGGCGATCCGGGAAACCTCTTTCGTGCAATTGCCAGAGTATCTAGCGCCTGATCCTTCGGCAGCAGTTTTAGCCCAGCCCAGCCCAGCTCTGCGTTAAGGAATTTCATATCAAAGGCTGCGTTATGAATGACCATTCGAGAATCGCCAACAAAGTCTAGAAACGCCTGCCCGACCTTCTTAAATACAGGCTTATCGCGTAAAAACTCATCGCCCAAGCCGTGCACCTCAAACGCCCCTTGCGGCATCGAGCGCTCTGGGTTGATGTATTGGTGATAGGTCTGCCCTGTTGGCATGTGGTTGAACAGCTCCACCGCGCCGATTTCAACGATGCGATCGCCTTCACCTGGCTCAAAGCCGGTAGTCTCCGTATCTAAAACAATCTCACGCATATTTATCCCTCAGCTGTTCGACCAAAGATGTCACGGCGGCTTTGGTGGCTTCAAGGGTCAACGTCTCAATCACATAGTCCGCGCGACTTCTCTTTTGAGCATCCGGTATCTGCTTTGCCAAAATTGCCTCAAACATTTCTACTGTCATTGAGCCGCGCCCTAACACTCGATCTCGCTGAACCCGTGCCGGTGCTGTGACAACCAACACCCCATCCATTTGGCTTTGGGATCTTGTCTCATAAAGCAGCGGTATATCTAGAACGACCAAATCACTTTTACTATTTTCATTAAGAAATTTAGTCCGGCTTGCTTGCACCATCGGGTGAACCAGCGCCTCCACTTGAGTTAAAATTTGAGGATCTTCGGCTATCGCCCGCTTCATCGCCTCACGGTCAGCCATGCCCGACACAACAAACGTGGGGTTAATCTTCGCCAGCCCAAGAATTGCCTTACCACCAAGAGAGTAAAGATCTCCAACCACTTGATCAGCATCCCAAACCGCAACACCAAGGTCACGAAACATTTGGGCCGTAGTAGATTTCCCCATACCTATTGAGCCAGTTAGCCCAAGAACATAGCTTCTTGGCTTCATTCTAATACAGCACGGCGTAAATCTGCATCTACCGTTGGCGCCCTTCCAAACCAGCGCTCAAAACCGGGAACTGCTTGGTGGAGTAGCATCCCAAGCCCATCGACAGTAAAGCATCCGCGCTCCTGTGCTGAAGCAAGTAGCGGTGTCGTCAGTGGGTTATAAACAATGTCTGTAACCAGTGTTTTTGGGGTTAGACTTGCAAGGTTTAGCTTAAGCTCTTCCTTACCAGTCATCCCAAGAGACGTCGTGTTCACTAGAGTTGTTGCCTCGGTAAGCTGGCTGCCAGCTTGCGTCCAATCTACAACTTTAATCTTCCCGCCAAAATGCGCCTTAAGTGAATCTGCACGGGCGCGCGTCCGATTGGCTAAAATAACCTCAGGAACCTTCTCTTGCAAAAGTGCTGATACAATTGCTCGCGAAGCACCGCCCGCACCAAGAACTAGCGCCGGCCCTGAAGTGGGGTCCCAGCTAGGGGCTTCTTGTTTAAGGTTTGCAATAAACCCAATACCATCAGTGTTATCGGCATGCAGCTTGCCATCACTTTGAAAGGTTAATGTATTGGCTGCACCGATCAAGGCCGCGCGATCTGAAATGACATCTGCCATATCCAACACGCTTTCCTTATGTGGTATCGTAACATTGACCCCGCGAAAGCCCATCTTCGGTAAGTTATTCAATACATGGGGTAAATCTGCGCTCGACACCTCCATCGGAATATAGTGCCCGGAAATACCGTATCGACTTAACCAGTGGCCATGCAATTGAGGGGATTTGCTCTGAGCAATAGGCTGTCCGATCACGCCGGCCAAAAGAGGCTTCGAGTTGGTCATCCGTCTATTGCTCCTGACATGGTAAGATACCCTAATACATCTAATAACGGCAGCCCCAACACTGTGAAGTAGTCTCCATCAATGCGCGTGAATAACCGTGCGCCCTCAGCCTCTAACTGATAACCTCCAACGCAGTGTTTAATTTCATTCCAATTCCGCTCAACATACTCGGTAATATAGCTGGGTGATAGGGTGCGCATCGTAAGTTGAACTTGCCCCAATGTCCGCCAAACCGGCTTTGACCCTTGGTAAACAACAACAACGCTCAAAAGTTGATGCTGCTTCCCCGACATCATTGAAATCTGTGCAACAGCCTCCTCTGGTGTTGTTGGCTTTGAAAGGATTTTACCGTTAAATTCCAAAACCTGATCACACCCAAGAACTATCGCGTCTGGGTTCTGGCTGGCAACTCGACGTGCTTTATATTCCGCTAAGGTATCGGCTATATCACGAGCACTTGCTCCTTCAGACAGCAAAGCAGCCTTAATGCTACGTTCATCTATTCGAGCCACAATAGCAGTGAATTCTACGCCTGATTGACGCAACATAGTCTGACGGGCTTGTGAACCGGAAGCTAGAATAATGGCGCGGACCATGTGGACAACCCTGAGGGAAAGTTAGGTATATATATTGCGGATATCCCCACTTATCCACTGGGTTTGTTTAAGATGCCAGTCTTACCCACACTGTTCAATTTTTAGACCTCTAGTTATCCTTTGTGGATAAGAAGATCACAGGCTCGGGATAACCTTTACCTCGTTGTTTGTTGCGTTCTAATTTTCAGGGCTATTTCGGGCTGTTATACATCTTATCTTATTGAAATTAAATGATTTTTAATATTTCTTAGATGCTTCGAATTTCTCACACCTCTCAATTGGTTTTCCGTGGATAACTATTTGATCCACAGTATCCACAGTACCTACTATCAACATCATCTTTTCTTTCTTTTATTATTATTTAAGAAGGGAGACTGATAGAGAGGTGAAATGACAGATATTCTGGCAGAACTTTACCCTTGGGTTAAAAGCTTACATATCATCTCGGTGATAGCTTGGATGGCTGGGTTATTTTATTTACCAAGGCTTTTCGTCCATCATGCAGAGAAGGTGTCGAAGAATTCAGATACCGATGAGCTATTCCAGATGATGGAAATGAAACTTTTGAAGGTCATTATGAATCCTGCAATGATCAGTACTTGGGTGTTTGGTCTTTTACTGGTTATTACCCCTGGCGTCGTCGATTGGGGTCAGTACTGGCCATGGACTAAAGCGGCATCGGTTCTTGTAATGACTTGGTTTCATATGTGGCTTGGTAAAAGACGGAAAGAATTCATTGCTGGTACAAACACCCGAAAGGGGCGAACCTACCGACTTATGAATGAGCTCCCAACAGTATTGTTAATGGTTATCGTTATTTCTGTAGTTGTGCGCCCATTTTGATTTAGCTCTTAATGTTGACTTGGTACTGATGGGTTGATACCTACCGACCTTAGCAGCCGTCCGGCTGCGTTGAATCCCTGACTAATTATATTCCTACTTGGCACATGTGCCCCTGAATTGGGTGATCCCTTATGTCTGAAGACAAGCTACATCTCGCTGATCTTAAAAAAATCAGCCCTGCTGATTTGGTTGCTATGGCTGAGGATTTGGAAATCGAGAATGCGTCCACTATGCGCAAAGGGGATATTATGTTCTCGATTCTGAAGGAACGGGCGGAAGAAGGTTGGGAAGTTTCCGGCGATGGCGTGCTGGAAGTTTTACAAGATGGGTTTGGGTTTCTAAGATCGCCGGAAGCTAACTACCTTCCTGGGCCTGATGATATTTATGTATCTCCTGAAATGATCCGCAAACATTCGCTTCGTACTGGTGATACGGTTGATGGTGTTATGAAGGCTCCGGGTGAAGGCGAGAGTTATTTTGCAACGATATCAGTAGCTTTGATAAACTTTGAAGATCCGGAAAAAGTTCGTCACAAGGTATCCTTTGATAATTTAACGCCGTTATATCCTGATGAGCGCCTGACAATGGAATTGAAGGATCCGACTGTAAAAGATCGATCCGCGCGGATTATTGACTTGGTTGCGCCTATCGGAAAAGGCCAGCGGTCCTTGATTGTGGCGCCTCCGCGGACAGGTAAGACAGTACTTTTGCAAAATATCGCTAGGTCTATCGAAGAAAACCATCCTGAATGTTATTTGATTGTTTTGCTGATTGATGAACGGCCAGAAGAAGTGACTGACATGCAGCGCTCCGTTAAGGGTGAAGTTGTTAGCTCAACCTTTGATGAGCCAGCAACACGGCACGTTGGCGTGTCTGAGATGGTTATCGAAAAAGCAAAACGCTTGGTCGAGCATAAACGCGATGTGGTTATCTTACTCGATTCCATTACGCGACTTGGTCGTGCATTTAATACGGTGGTCCCATCATCTGGCAAAGTTTTGACCGGTGGTGTCGATGCGAACGCGCTACAGCGCCCTAAGCGCTTCTTTGGGGCTGCGCGCAACATTGAAGAAGGCGGCTCTCTGACGATCATTGCTACAGCTCTGATTGATACTGGATCGCGTATGGATGAGGTTATCTTTGAAGAGTTCAAAGGAACGGGTAACTCCGAAATCGTTCTGGACCGGAAAATTGCAGATAAACGTGTTTATCCGGCAATAGACATTCTAAAATCCGGGACGCGGAAAGAAGAACTTCTAGTAGATAAAAACGATTTGCAGAAAACGTTTGTTCTGCGACGCATTCTGAATCCAATGGGAACAACAGACGCGGTTGAGTTCCTTATTGGGAAGCTGAAGCAAACCAAATCTAATTCGGATTTCTTTGATTCGATGAACGCATAATTTCTGTTTTAAAACAGCGCGGTATGTAAAATGGAAACGATATTCGCCCTTGCTACTGCAAGGGGTAAAGCAGGCGTTTCTATCATTAGACTGTCTGGTGAGCGATCTTTTGTGGCCGCTAAGCTTTTAACTGGGCGTAACATAGCGGCCCGACGCCCTACGCTGGCAGAAATACGAGACGCTCAAGGCGAGCTAATTGACCAAGCTTTAATTCTTGGATTTTCTGCTGGTGCAAGCTTTACCGGCGAAGATGTTATTGAATTTCAATTACATGGTAGCCCGTCAATTGTATCAGCAGTTCTTGGCCTTTTGGGCGATATGGATGGATTAAGGATAGCGGAGCCTGGTGAATTTACCCGCCGTGCGCTTGATAATGGCTGTCTCGATTTAGCGCAGGTTGAAGGGTTAGCGGATCTTATCGATGCTGAAACCGAAGCACAGCGCCGACAAGCAATAAAAGTCTTTAGTGGAGCGTTAGGGGATAAGACGGAAGGGTGGCGTCGTGATTTAATTCGGGCTGCAGCTCTTTTGGAGGCTACAATTGACTTTGTTGATGAAGATGTTCCTGTTGATGTGTCGCCTGAAGTTTGTGAGCTTACTAATAGGGTGCGTGCAGAGCTTGATAAGATGGCTGCAGGTGTCGGTATGGCTGAAAGGATAAGAGATGGGTTTGAGGTGGCCATTATTGGCCCCCCAAACATTGGAAAATCAACACTATTGAACGTATTGGCTGGCCGAGATGCGGCGATTACCTCTTCTGTCGCAGGCACAACGCGCGACATTATTGAAGTTAGGATGGATTTGCACGGGCTTCCCGTAACTCTCCTTGATACAGCTGGACTTAGGGATGCGACTGATGGGGTTGAGGCGATTGGGATTGCACGGGCTGTGAGGCGCGCTGAAACAGCGGATATCCGCATATTCCTTATAGAAAATAATGGAGCTACCCTGCCTGTAGGTAAGCAAGAACAGGATATAGTTGTATACGGAAAGTCGGATATTACTGGTGCTGGGTTGTCTGGCTTGACTGGTGAGGGCATTCCGGAGCTTTTGGATTCAGTTTATGAGGTGTTGTCGGGTTTGGCGTCTGGTGCTGGCTTGGCTATTCGTGAGAGGCATCGGGTTGCTCTGAGTGTGGCTTCAGAGGCTTTAGAAGCTTGTGTTGGGGAAATGACCTATGGAATGGATCGCGCAGAGATAGCATCAGAAGAGCTCCGCGTGGCTGTGCGCGCTTTGGAAAGTATGATAGGTCGCGTAGATATCGAATCTATTTTAGATGAGATTTTCGCAAGTTTTTGTTTGGGCAAGTAGGAGTGTTTCACGTGAAACATTCAGGATTTGATGTAATTGTGATTGGCGGGGGTCATGCCGGTACCGAAGCAGCACATGCTTCGGCGAGGATGGGTGTGCGAACAGCGTTGGTGACGCAGAATGCCAAAACAATAGGAGTTATGTCCTGTAATCCAGCAATTGGCGGCCTTGGTAAGGGCCACTTGGTACGAGAAATTGATGCGCTCGATGGAATTATGGGCCGTGCGGCAGATGCGGCTGGTATTCAATTTCGACTATTGAATAGACGCAAAGGCCCAGCGGTGCAGGGGCCTCGAGCACAAGCAGATCGAGCTTTGTACCTAAAGGCAATTCAATCCTTTATTTACGCTCAGCCGAACCTGACGGTGATTGAGGCAGAGGTTAGCGATTTACTCATGCAAGGGAGCGCTGTGTGTGGGGTTATTCTGGCGGATGGGTCAGAGATTTCATCTCGGGCGGTTGTTTTGACATCCGGGACCTTCCTTCGGGGTGTGATGCACATTGGTGATGTCTCTCGATCTGGCGGGCGAATTGGGGATGCTGCAGTAATTAAGCTGGCGGAGAGGCTTGATGATTTTGAGCTTCCAATGGGACGCTTAAAAACGGGGACCCCACCTCGCCTTGCGAGCGATACAATTGATTGGGCCGCTTTGGAAATGCAGTCTGGTGATGTAAGCCCAGAGTTATTTTCATTCCTTCCTGGCGGCCCGCTGGTTCGTCAGGTGTCCTGCGGAATTACGTATACAAATGAAGAAATGCATGACTTGATTCGAGAAAATTTAAGCAAGTCTGCAATGTATGGGGGTAAAATTGAAGGAGTTGGTCCTAGATATTGCCCGTCAATCGAAGATAAAGTGGTGCGGTTTTCAGATAAGACGTCACATCAGGTCTTTCTTGAGCCGGAAGGCTTAACTAGTAATTCAGTTTATCCAAATGGGATTTCCACATCCCTACCAGTCGATGTACAAGAGAAATATGTTAAATTAATTCAAGGTCTTGAAGGGGCAAAAATATTACAACCAGGGTATGCGATTGAGTATGATTACGTTGATCCGCGCGCTCTTGGGCGAACACTTGAGCTTCGTGATGTACCGGGTTTTTTCCTGGCAGGGCAAATTAATGGGACAACAGGATATGAAGAGGCGGCGGCACAGGGATTGATGGCAGGCATTAATGCGGCTCGCCGCTCTTTGGGGGCGTCTGATTTTATTTTGAGTCGCTCTGAAGCGTATATAGGGGTGATGATTGATGATTTAGTGTTGCGGGGCGTTCAAGAGCCCTATCGAATGTTCACATCTCGGGCGGAGTTTCGAATGTCATTACGTGCAGACAATGCTGACCAGCGACTTACGAGACGTGGGGCTGAGGTAGGTTGTGTTGGCGATGTGCGTGCGAAGATGTATTTAAAGAAAAGCACTGAACTGAACGCTTTACGTGATAAAATGGACGAAATTAGAGTAAGCCCTCAGGAGGCTGAGCGGGCTGGATTAAAAGTAAACAAGGATGGCAGAATGAGATCAGTTTTTGAGCTGCTGTCCTTTCCTAATGTGACGATAGAATCGGTGGAGATGTTGGTTCCGGGCTTATCTAGCGTCCCTTCAGAATTAACTGTCCAAATTTCAAGAGACGCGCTGTACTCAAATTATATTGGGCGACAAAAGAAAGACGTTGAGGCATTGAGGCGTGATGAGGCCATCGTAATTCCCGATGACTATGATTTTCTTGCACTTAAGGGGCTCTCAAACGAACTGAAGTCTAAACTTAATTCAGCGCGACCAGCCACGATTTCACAAGCGGCTAAGATTGATGGAATTACTCCGGCGGCATTGACGTTGATTTTGGGTAGATTGAAGGCTGCTAGTAAAGGTGCGAGGTAAGGAGTTGATATTTAAAAATAAATTACAAGACGAGTTGGATGTTTCACGTGAAACAATGAGCCGCTTAGAGGCTTATGAGGCGTCATTAAAAAAGTGGAACTTAAAGATTAACTTAGTTGCGCGCTCAACTGTCAATGATATTTGGGAGAGACATTTTCTTGATTCGGCGCAGGTTTTTTCAATGTTACCGGCAGAGGCTGCTACGGTTTATGACTTTGGGTCAGGAGCTGGTTTCCCCGGCCTTGTGGTTTCAGTCCTAGCAAAAGAAAAGATGCCCTTATTAAGGGTTAAGCTGGTTGAATCTGACTTGCGAAAAGCTGCGTTTTTGAGTGCAGTGGCACGCGATCTGGATTTGAATGTAACAGTTTGTGCAGAGCGCGTTGAAAACCTGAAGGGACCGCGCGCGGAAGTCGTTATGGCGAGGGCGCTGGCTCCATTGTCAGATTTATTGCAAATGGCATTTATGCACATGAGTAAGGATGGGCAGGCAATGTTTTTAAAGGGATTGAGGCATCTTGAAGAGCTAGACACGGCGATGTCGATGTGGGATTTTGATGTTGAAAAGAAGAAAAGCTGGACGAGTCCGGGATCATCCCTGCTGATAATTAAAAACCTAAGGCAGAAATAATAAATGGCGCGAAACCCTCCAAGAGTTATCTCTGTGGCAAACCAAAAAGGTGGAGTCGGGAAGACAACGACAACGATAAACCTAGGTGCGGCTCTAGCTGCGAAAGGACTTCGAGTTGGACTAATTGACCTGGACCCCCAAGGAAATGCCTCGACAGGTTTGGGTGTGGAGCATAGTGATCGAACCCAAACTACCTATGATTTACTACTTAATGGCCTTTCCCTTAATGAGGTCTTGAGGAAAACGGCGGTTCCGGGGCTACTTATTTCACCGGCGACTGCAGATCTGAATTCTGCAGATTTAGAGCTGGCGTCAACAGCGCGACGGGCGTTTCTTCTAAGGGACGCCTTGCGCGGAGTGGACGTGGAAGTGCTTGATTTAGACTACATATTAATAGATTGTCCGCCGTCGCTAAACCTCTTGACGTTGAATGCAATGGTTGCCTCAGATTCGGTTTTAGTTCCACTTCAAGCAGAGTTCTTTGCTTTAGAGGGACTTTCTCAGCTGATGTTATCAATTCGTGAAATCCGAGAGACAGCTAATTCGCACCTTCGCTTAGAGGGTGTTGTCCTGACGATGTATGATAAGCGCAACAATTTGTGTCATCAGGTGGAGCTTGATGTTCGGGATAATCTGAAAGATTTGGTTCTGAAAACAATGATTCCGCGGAATGTTCGCTTAAGTGAGGCTCCATCTTATGGTCTTCCAGTGATTAACTACGACCCAAGATCTCTTGGAGCGATTGCATATAAATCGCTTGCGACAGAAATACTTACGCGGCACAGGCAGCAGGATGGGATATAGTATGGCGGAGAAGCGAGGGCTTGGGCGTGGATTATCAGCCTTAATGGCAGATATTGATGTGTCAGATCAACCTAAGGCAAATGCAGTCGAGGGCAGGGGTGAACGTGTTGTTCCGATTGAACGAATTGAGCCAAACCCAGATCAGCCAAGGCGAAATTTTGATAAAACTAGCTTAGAAGAGCTAGCGAGTTCGATTAAAGCAAAGGGTGTTATTCAGCCGCTTGTTGTTCGTGCACATCCAAGGACGAAAGATCGATTTGAAATAGTTGCGGGAGAACGGCGTTGGAGGGCGGCGCAGATTGCCAATCTCCACCAAGTACCTGTTGTTGTTCGAAACTTGAGCGATATTGAGGTTCTTGAGGTTGCGATTATTGAGAACATCCAACGTGCAGACCTTAACGCGGTTGAGGAGGCGGTAGGTTATCGCCAGCTTTTGGAGAAATTCGGACATACTCAAGAGCAGCTGGCAACTGCCTTAGGTAAAAGTCGTAGCCATATAGCCAATTTAATTCGGTTGCTTGGGCTTCCTGAGGCTGTGGTTGAAATGTTGCGCTGTGGTGAGCTTACAAGTGGGCATGCGCGCGCATTGATAACAACGAAAAACCCAGTCCAATTAGCGAAACTGGTTGTAAAAAACGGCCTGTCTGTACGTGAGACAGAAAGGCTTGCAAAGCAAGGACTTGTAAAGCCTAAACAGAAGGTCATTCAGCGGCGTGAAAAAGACGCGGACACCAAGGCATTGGAGGGGGATTTGTCTGCTTCATTGAAGATGCCTGTTAATATTGAGCATATTGAAGGCACGGAGAGCGGTCGTCTTTCCGTTAAGTATGGTGACTTTGAGCAGCTGGATGAGATTTGCCGGTTGTTAGCAGCAGTACAGCGTTAGGTTACTAGTCTAGCTAGAATGGCGTTTAGTAATATTCTGGCATGCGGGGTGACGGTAAGTATATTGCTATCATGAGTAAGATGATTGGATTCGACTAACTCATTGATTTTACTTCTAGAAATTAAGTTTGCATCAAGCTTGAGAAGATGATTTAGATTGCATCCTTCGTCCAAACGCAAAGACATCAACAAATACTCAAGCGCCTGCTCTTCTCTTGAGAGGATAGAGCTAAGGCTTTCCCCTGTGCCTGATATTTTTACGGAATCTAGCCATTTTTCAGGTAATAGGTGAGTTTCAGTTGCTTTGCGCCCAGGTTTTGCGTCAAAGCGGCCATGTGCGCCAGGGCCTACACCAATATAGTCCCCGCCTCGCCAGTAGATTAGATTATGACGCGATTCCTCCCCTTTTCTGGAGTGATTTGAGACCTCATATGCAGGAAACCCATGGGATGATGTTAGATCTTGTGTAATTTCAAACATATCAGCCGATAGGCCATCCTCTGGTAGCCCTCTTAGGCCACCACGGGCAAGGCGGTCCCCAAATGAAGTGCCGTCCTCAACGGTTAATTGGTAAAGAGAAAGGTGATCTACGGCCATATCTAATGCAGCGGTGAGTTCTGCCTCCCATCCGGCGGCCGTCTGGTCTTGGCGAGCATAGATTAGGTCGAAGCTGACACGGTTAAAGATTGAACGGGCGGTTTCAAAGGCTTCCCGAGCTTCGCTTACAGAATGAAGCCGCCCTAATTTTTTAAGATCATGGTCATTGAGAGCTTGAATCCCCATAGAGATACGGTTCACGCCTGCCTCATGAAAGCCAGAAAATCTAGTGGCCTCAACCGACGTGGGATTTGCTTCTAGTGTGATCTCAATGTCGTTGGTGCAGCGCCAATTTTGCCGAATACGCTCAATAATAGCACTGACTGTTTCTGGCAGCATTAAGCTAGGAGTTCCGCCTCCAAAGAAGATTGTGCTGACAATATGCTCGGGTGTCTGGTTATGGAGGCGATCTAATTCACTTAAATAGGCTTTAAGCCATGCGGATTGGTCAATATCTTTCGATACGTGGCTGTTAAAATCGCAGTATGGACACTTGGCCTGACAAAAGGGCCAGTGCACATAAGCCCCAAACCCGGCACGCTGCCAATTTTTAATTTTCAAAAGCTTTGACCAGCTTGGCAATGGCATTTGCGCGGTGGCTTATCTTATTTTTCTCCCAGCGATCCATTTCCCCGAAAGTGATATTGTATCCGTCCGGCTGAAAAATTGGATCGTAGCCATGGCCTTGTTCACCACGCATGGGCCAAACGACTTGACCCTCCATGGTTCCGGGGAAAACTTCGTCATGACCGTCTGGCCAGGCGAGGACTAAGGTCGCGCAAAACCGGGCGGTCCAAGGTGCTGTATGGCCGGACTTTAGAATTTCATTATGAGTTCGCGTCATTGCTAGATTGAAATCCCTGCCTTGAGGGGTTTCCGACCAATCCGCCGTGTAGACGCCGGGGGCACCACTTAAGCAATCAACCTCTATGCCGCTATCATCAGATAGAGCAGGTAGCCCGGTGGCTTGAGCCGCAGCATGTGCCTTGATACGTGCATTTCCAACAAATGTAGATTCTGTTTCATCGGGTTCAGGAAGGTTGTGGTCAGCGGCAGAGGTAATCGTGATACGGAAAGGCTCTAACAAGGCAGAAATCTCTTCTAGCTTACCTTTGTTATGGGTCGCCACAAGTAAAGCATCACCAGTAAATTTACGCATAAACTAGCCTTCGACTGCTGCTTTTTGAATGGCTGTTAGTTCTGTAATCCCTTTTTCAGCAAGGTCCATGAGTTGGTTAAGTTCATCACGGCTAAATGTGGCTCCTTCGGCTGAGGCTTGAACCTCAATCAGACCAAGCCGGCCAGTCATTACAAAATTTGCATCGGTGCCGGCGTCGCTATCTTCTGGGTAGTCGAGATCTAGAACGGGCTGACCAGCATAGATACCGCAGCTTATGGCGGCGACGTGATCTGTAAGAGGGTCAGTCGTGATGTCCCCCGCCCTCATTAACGCATTTACCGCTAGGCGGAGCGCAACCCAGCCACCAGTAATGGATGCACAACGCGTTCCACCGTCGGCTTGAATAACATCACAGTCGATAACAATCTGGCGCTCACCCATTGCGACGCGATCAACACCTGCGCGCAGGGAGCGTCCAATGAGGCGTTGGATTTCTTGTGTCCGGCCAGATTGGCCACGCTTTGCTTCGCGGTTCATGCGGGTATGTGTTGCGCGAGGCAGCATGCCATATTCAGCGGTGACCCAACCTAAGCCGGAGTTGCGCAGGAATGAAGGTACACGCTCATCTATGGAGGCTGTGCAAAGAACATGAGTATCGCCGCATTTTATCAGGCAAGACCCCTCTGCATGACGTGTGACATTAGTCTCGATTGTGATGGATCTCATTTCGTCGAGCTGTCTGCCGGAAGGGCGCATATCAATTCTCCTGTTGAACGTGCTCAGTTACCCTTGTGATAGGTGTGGTTGCAAGCCACATTGAGAGCGCGCTTTGTTAGTTAAGTAGGAAGAGAGTCACACAATGAAGACTGGCGACCCATTTTCTCAGATGAATGACCGTAGCCGGGAGGTCTTTCAGCGGATTGTTGAATCGTACCTGACCAGTGGTGATCCGGTTGGCTCACGGGCGCTGACGCGAACTTTGTCTGAGAGTGTTAGTGCGGCAACGGTTCGGAATGTAATGCAGGATTTGGAGTTTTTGGGGCTTCTTGATAGCCCACACGTATCTGCGGGGCGCATTCCGACGCAGGCTGGTCTGCGGTTGTTTGTCGACGGCTTGCTGGAAATGGATGAGGTTACGTCACAGGACCGTGAAAAGCTGTCTGCCACGGTGGGTAGCAACGAGCGCGACGTTGGTGGGATGTTGGACCGTATCGGATCGGCGCTGTCGGGGGTAACTCAAGGGGCCAGCCTTGTACTAACCCCGAAGCATGAAGCGCCGATTAAGCATATCGAATTTGTTAGTCTGGCCGCCGATCGCGCCCTTGTGGTTTTGGTGTTCGCAGATGGCCATGTTGAAAATCGAGTTTTCATGCCACCAATCGGGCAAACGCCATCTTCTATGCGTGAGGCTGCTAACTTTTTGAATGCGATGGCCGTGGGGGTGACTATTTCGGAGCTTCGGGGAAGAATTTCGCAAGAAATTGGTCTGCGGAGACAAGAGTTGGATGTTCTTGCCAGAGATTTGGTGGAAACTGGGTTGGCCGTATGGGAAAATGAGGGTGAGCAAACAGAGCGGCTTATTGTTCGGGGTCGTGCGAATCTTCTGGAAGGTGCGGAGGATACGGAAGCGCTGGAGCGGGTTCGAGCGCTATTTGATGACCTTGAGCGCAAGCGAGATATCGCGGATTTTCTTGAATTGACGGATGAGGGAGAGGGTGTGCGCATTTTTATTGGGTCTGAGAACAAACTCTTTTCACTTTCGGGTTCCTCTTTGGTGGTCTCTCCCTATATGAACTCTGATCGAAAGATCATCGGTGCTGTGGGAGTCATTGGACCAACCCGACTGAACTATGGGCGCATTGTGCCTATTGTGAATTATACAGCGCAGATGGTCGGCAAACTGATTTCGGACGCTGGGTAGAGGTTACAAATGTCTGACGTAAATAAAGAAGATGATTTTCAAACGGATCATCTAGAGGCGATGGCCGAAGAGATCGTGGATATCACGGAAGAGTCTGCTGAGATGGAGGCCTTAATTGAAGAGCGAGATATGCTCAAAGACCGGCTTCTGCGAGCGCTGGCAGATATCGAGAACACGCGGAAACGTGGTGAGCGAGACCGTCGTGAAGCGGAAAGCTATGGTGGCTCTAAACTGGCAAAAGATATGCTGCCTGTTTATGATAACCTGCGTCGCGCGGTGGATGCGGTTGATGATGCGCAACGCGAAGCGGCGAAGGCTGTGTTGGAGGGTGTTGAGCTGACATTGCGCGAGCTTATCCATGTGTTTGGTAAGCATAAAATAGAGCCTATTATGCCGGAAATTGGTGAAAAATTTGACCCCCAATTGCATCAAGCAATGTTTGAGGCGCCGCTGCCTGATACTAAGGCTGGTGATGTCATTCAGGTGTTGGCTGAAGGGTTTCTGCTGCATGATCGCTTGTTGCGCCCGGCCCAAGTTGGAGTTTCATCAACTCCGGGTTAGGTCTTTCAGTTCGTAAAGTAATTGCAAAGCTTCGCGCGGCGTTAATTCGTCGGGCGAAACTTGGTTTAGGCGCTCATCGATGGCAGATACTTTTGCAATCGGCGCTGGAGTCGATATTGTCGAAAATAGCGGTAGATCGTCTATGAGAGACTTTTGTCGAACACCGCCTTCTCGCTCTCCTTTTTCTAGTTGTTCCAACACTATTTTTGCACGCTCAATGACGGATGGGGGAAGACCTGCGAGTTTTGCGACTTGAACGCCGTAAGATCGATCTGCGGCCCCTCGTTTGACTTCATGTAAGAAGATTATGTCGCCGTCCCATTCCTTTACGGTAACGGTGGCATTTTCTACCCCAGAAAGCTTTCCGCTTAGCGCTGTCATCTCGTGATAATGCGTTGCGAACAGTGCGCGGCAAGTATTAACCCCATGCAAATGCTCTAAAGTGGCCCACGCAATGGATAGGCCGTCATAAGTTGCTGTGCCGCGTCCAATTTCATCAAGGATAACCAGCGCACGTTCATCTGCTTGGTTTAAGATGGCAGCGGTTTCTACCATTTCAACCATAAAAGTGGAACGTCCGCGCGCGAGATCATCAGAAGCACCTACACGACTGAATAGTTGTGAAACGAGACCGATGTGGGCGGAATCTGCGGGTACAAAAGACCCTATTTGGGCTAAAAGTGCTATTATAGCGTTTTGGCGCAGGAATGTAGACTTACCTGCCATATTCGGTCCGGTAAGAAGCCAAATGCTGGAATTTCCAGTCTTAGCGGATAGATTGCATTCGTTGGCCACAAAGGGTGTTCCGTTTTGTGCTTTTAGTGCCATTTCAACGACGGGGTGGCGTCCACCTTTGATGGCAAAGGCACGAGAGTCATCAATGATTGGGCGAACCCAATCTTCTGAGATTGCCAAGTCTGCCAAAGCTGCGAATACATCTAGCTGCGCAAGAGACGCGGCTGCCGCGAACAGATCGGCACTTACGTTTAGTACTTGGGAGCAGATGTCCTGGAATATCTGAAGTTCAATCTCGGTGGCCCGCCCGCCGGCATTCAAAATCTTAGTTTCAAGCTCCGATAGCTCGAGAGTAGTAAACCGAACTGCATTTGCGGTTGTTTGGCGGTGGATAAACCGCTCAGATAGCGGGGGGCGCAACATTTTTTCAGCATGGGCGGCGGTTGTTTCGATAAAGTAGCCCAGCACGTTATTGTGTTTTATTTTTAAAGTACTCACGCTGGTATCTGCGGCGTATTCGGCTTGATACTCGGCGATGATTTGGCGGCCTTCATCACGCAGTTTACGCATTTCATCCAGTTCGGCATGAAAGCCGTTAGCAATAAACCCACCATCACGTGTAAGAATCGGAGGCTCTGCAATTAGGGTTTTTTCTAGAAATTCAGAGATTTTATCATGACCTATGAGGCTCTGATTTTGCGATGTAATAGCATCTGGGAGGTCCTCATTTACAAGCAATTTATGCAATGTTAGGCACTGTTCTAGGCCAGATCGGAGGGATACTAAGTCACGAGGTCCACCTCGTGCCATTGCTATCCTTGATAGGGCGCGATCCATATCTGGGACACGTCTGAGGATTTCGCGTACATCACCTCTAAGGGCTTGGTGTGCAGTAAAAGCGTCCACGGCCGCTAGTCTTGATTGGAGTTCATCTAAGTTTGTAGATGGGCTGGCAAGTCGCCGACCCAACAGGCGACCTCCGCCTGACGTTAAAGTTCGCTCAATAGTGTCTAATAATGACCCTTTACGTGTGCCATTCAGGGTTTGGCTTAATTCCAAGTTTTTTCGTGTTGCGGCGTCGATCTGCATTAGCTGGCTGGCAAGCTCGCGGATTGGTGGACGTAGTAGCGGTAATTTGCCTTTTTGGGTGATATCCAAATAGTCAACGAGGGCGCCTAAGGCTGCAATTTCAGCGCGCGAGAAGGCTCCGAAGGCATCTAAGGACCCTACAGAATAGAGACTAATAAGGCGTTTTTCAGCGGCAGTGCTGTCAAAACTACCCCGACTGAGAGGTGTCAGTGCTGATCCTGTTTCTTCGATTACCGGTAAAAGTTCATCAAAAGCTGTGTCGGAAACCAGAAGTTCACTAGGGGCGAGGCGTGCAAGCTCTGGCAACAGGCGAACGCGGGAACAAGGGCCTGCACGCATTTCACCAGTTGAAATGTCGACCCAAGCAATGGCGCCATCCCCGCGAATGTCTGCATATGCAGCAAGGAAATTGTGACGGCGGGGCTCTAAGAGGCTATCTTCGGTTAATGTTCCTGGTGTTACCAGTCGAACAACATCACGTTTGACCACGGACTTCGCTCCGCGCTTTTTCGCTTCCGCAGGGCTTTCTAGTTGTTCGGCCACAGCAACACGAAACCCTTTGCGAATTAGGGTTAGAAAGTAGTTTTCTGCGGCATGAACCGGTACGCCACACATGGGGATATCAGTGCCCAAATGCTTGCCACGTTTTGTAAGGGCAATGTCCAGAGCCTCAGAGGCCGCGACAGCGTCATCGAAGAACATCTCGTAAAAGTCACCCATTCGATAGAATAGTAGTGCGTCCGGGTACTGGGACTTAATTTCCAGAAATTGCGCCATCATTGGCGTTACTGATGCATTGATGGTGCTCACGGCTCACTCCCCAGTGTATTGTCTTAAATTCTACCGATCCTCACTAGGTGGTGAAAGCCTGAAATTTAAGAGATGTTGTCGTGAGTGGGGAAGCTGGGTATCAATGACGTCGGCCCAAGAGAGAGAATACCCATGTCCAATAAGAATCGCGTTACTGATGAAGAGGCACTATCTTACCACCTTGAACCAACTCCAGGTAAGTTGGAGATTAATGCCTCCACCCCAATGGCGACGCAGCGCGACTTAAGTTTGGCCTATTCGCCCGGAGTGGCTGTGCCAGTAGAGGCAATCGCGGCGAACCCAGAGACAGCTTATGACTACACGACCAAAGGGAACATGGTTGCAGTGATTTCTAATGGGACTGCTATTTTAGGGCTGGGTAATCTTGGTGCTTTGGCCTCCAAGCCAGTGATGGAAGGTAAGTCGGTTCTTTTTAAACGGTTTGCTGATGTGAACTCGATCGACATTGAGTTGGATACAGAAGACCCAGATGAGTTTATCAATGCTGTACGGCTGATGGGTCCTAGCTTTGGGGGCATTAACCTAGAGGATATCAAGGCGCCTGAGTGTTTTATCATCGAGCAGCGCTTACGAGAAGAGATGGATATCCCTGTTTTTCATGACGATCAGCATGGTACGGCAGTGATTTGTGCCGCGGGACTTTTGAATGCGTTGTACCTGACTGGCAAGAAGATTGAGGACTGCAAAATTGTACTTAATGGGGCGGGCGCTGCTGGCATTGCCTGTATAGAGCTGATTAAGGCCATGGGCGCAAAACATGACAACTGCATTGCGTGTGATACGAAAGGAGTCATTTACCAAGGTCGCACGGAGGGGATGAACCAGTGGAAATCTGCTCATGCGGCAAAGACTACTGATCGCACCTTAGAGGATGCGATGATTGGGGCTGACGTCTTCCTTGGTGTGTCCGCAAAGGGTGCCGTTACGCAAAATATGGTTAAATCCATGGCGGACAACCCTGTTATCTTTGCGATGGCCAACCCAGATCCAGAGATCACACCGGAGGATGCCCATGAAGTGCGGCCTGATGCGATTGTTGCAACAGGGCGGTCTGATTATCCCAACCAGATTAATAATGTTTTGTGCTTTCCATACTTATTTCGCGGGGCGTTGGACATTCGTGCTCGTACAATTAATGACACCATGAAGATTGCCTGCGCCAAAGCATTGGCCGAACTTGCCCGCGAAGATGTGCCCGACGAGGTGGCAATTGCATATGGTCGAAAGCTGTCATTTGGGCGGGACTATATTATTCCAACGCCATTTGATCCGCGGTTGATCTATACGATTCCACCAGCTGTAGCACAGGCAGGAATGGACACAGGGGTATCTCGAAAACCAATCGTGGATTTTGATGGATACATCGCAAGTTTGCGCGCACGGATGGACCCAACAGCGTCTATGCTAGATGGCCTTCATAATCGGGCGAAGGCAAAAAATGCCCGCATGATTTTTGCCGAGGGTGATGACATTCGAGTGTTGCGTGCAGCCGTGTCGTATCAGCGTGCCGGACTTGGCCAAGCCCTAGTTGTGGGCAGAGAGGAAGACGTAAAAGCGAAGCTTGAGGAGGTTGGGCTAGGAGATGCTTATCGCGAATTAAGCATTGTGAATGCCCGAAACTCTGAACATTTGGATACTTATAGATCGTTCCTTTACGAGCGCTTGCAGCGCAAAGGCTATGATGCTCAAGATGTTCACCGGCTTGCGGCACGCGATCGGCATGTATTTTCGGCTTTGATGTTGGAGCACGGTCATGGTGATGGGTTAATCACTGGCGCAACGCGTAAATCTGCGCATGTTCTAGGCTTGCTTAACCACGTTCTTGATGTGTCGGTTGATGACGGTGCGGTTGGGGTAACTGTGCTTTTGCGCAATGGTCGGATTATGCTTATGGCCGATACGTTGGTTCATGAATGGCCAGATGAACACAATTTGGCAGATATAGCGGAACGCGGCGCGGCAACGGCGCGCTCTCTTGGTTTGGAGCCACGGGTGGCGTTTGTTAGTTTCTCGACCTTTGGTTATCCGGTCAGTGAACGAGCAGAGAAAATGCATTTAGCGCCTAAAGTTCTAGACGCTCGTGGCGTTGATTTTGAATACGATGGTGAAATGAACGTAGATGTGGCGTTGAATCCAGAGGTTATGGCCCAATATCCGTTCTGCCGTTTGACAGGGCCGGCTAATGTGTTGGTCGTTCCTGCGCGACATTCTGCATCGATATCGGTTAAATTGATGCAAGAAATGGGCGGCGCAACGGTGATTGGTCCAATTTTAAGCGGGGTAGAACATCCGGTCCAAATTTGTTCAACGACTTCGACGACGAATGACATTTTAAATATGGCGGTAATGGCTGCCTGTAATGTTGGGTGATCGACTGAAAAGGAAGGGTTCTGCCACATAGGGTTTCTAAGTAGGAAGGGGCTGCGCCTATTGAAGCTATGCAGCCATTTTCAATGGCAGAACCATTAGTATTTCTACGAAACCTCGCTAATTGCTACGCTTCGTCCCTCTTTGACCGAGAGCAACGCTGCTTCGGCAATTGTCAGAGCTTTTAGCCCGTCTTTGCCGCTTGGCGTGATTGTGGCTGTTTCGTTAAAATGGGTAATGAACGCGGAGATTTCGGCGGCATATGCGGCAAGATACCGGGTCATGAAAAAGTCAAACAATGGGGGCTTCATGTAGCCGTCAGCCGTTGCTACTTCGATACTTGTCTCGCGTTGGTTTTCCGCATTAACCATGCCTAGGGATCCAAGGACCTCGATTCGCTGGTCGTACCCGTAACTCGCGCGACGAGAATTGCTAATGGCACACTGTTTGCCTGTCGCAGTTGTTAGGATTATATTTGCGCTGTCGTAATCTCCGAGCTTGCCAATTTCAGGGTCAACCAACACAGAAGCGGTGGCTGTGACGGTTTCGATCTCCTCGCTGAGCAAAAAGCGGGCCATATCAAAATCATGGATGCTCATATCTTTGAAAATGCCACCAGAACTTTTGATATAGCTGGCGGGGGGCGCACCGGGGTCGCGCGAGATGATATTAACCATCTCGACCGCTCCAATGCGCCCCTCATCAATCGCGGCCTTCACTGCGCAGAAATGCGGATCGAACCGACGGTTAAAGCCGATCATCAGCGTCGCATTTTCGCTGGCCACAACATCAAGGCATTGCTTTACTCGCGTAATGCCCAGGTCGATCGGTTTTTCGCAAAAGATCGCTTTGCCCGCACGGGCAAATTGTTCAATTAGGTCGGCGTGTGTGTCGGTTGGTGTGCAGATCAGCACGGCATCGATGTCGGTTGCCTCGGCGATTTCATCTACTGTGCGCATTTCGCCGCCATAGGTTTCAATAAGCGCGGTTGCTGCCTGCGGAAACGCATCTGCAACAGCAATAAGGCGAGCGTCAGGGTTGCTTGTAACTGCTTTCGCGTGAACGTGCCCAATGCGGCCAGCACCCAGAAGGGCAAATCGGAGTGTCATAGAGTTATCCTCAAAGATTAATACGTGTTTCAGAGGTCGCGGATTGTGCGATTGCATGGATTATGCGTTCGATTTCAACGGCATCGTTGAAATTTGGGTGAGCGGCCTTGCCTTCGGCTATAGCCCGCAGAAATGTTGCTGCCTCGATGGTTTTTAAGTCATTAAATCCAAGTTGATGACCTGCCGCCGGGCAAAAATGGCCATAGGGTGCGTGTTCGGGACCTGACAGGATAGTTGTGAATCCTTGCTCTGCTTTTGGTCCGGAGTTGCGGTAAATTTGCAATTCGTTCATTCGCTCTTGATCAAAGCAAATCATACCTTTGGTCCCGTGGATTTCCCACGCGAGTCTGTTTTTCCGTCCCCACGCGGACCGCGATGTTGAAAGAGAGCCATGCGCTCCATTTTTAAACCGCACGATTGCGCTCGCGGTATCTTCATTTTCGACTACAGCGCTACCGCTGCCATCTAATAGTGGGCGGGTTTTGTGAATGGTTTGTAGGTCCGCGATAAGGCTTTCGATTGGCCCCACAACCCCTAATGCCATTGAAACCAAATGGCATCCTAAGTCGCCCAAAGCGCCAAGGCCAGCATCGGCCATCTTGGCGCGCCACGTCCATTCTAATTCGGGATCGGCTTGGTAGTCTTCGTCTACCCATCCTCGAAAATGAACAATATTTCCGATTGTGTTATCCGCGATCAGGGCTTGCGCGTGGGTGAAGGCGGGATTTTTAATGTAGTTGTAACCAACCATCGTTTTGACATTAGCCATATCCGCGGCGCGCGCCATTTCTTGTGCTGCTTCAAGCGTGAGGGACAATGGTTTTTCGCAATAAACGTGCTTCCCGGCAGCAATGGCGGCCATCGCCATGTCGTAATGTAGATGGTTTGGCGTTGTGATCGAAACGATATCAACTTGGGGGTCAGCAACCAATTCGCGCCAGTCATCTGTGGCGCGCTCAAATCCAAACTGAACTGCCATTTTTTGGGCTTTTTCAAGTGGCGAGTCGCATAGAGCTGCTAGTTTTGGCGTTGGA
Organism: Litoreibacter sp.; assembly: GCF_058136045.1. NCBI lineage: Bacteria > Pseudomonadati > Pseudomonadota > Alphaproteobacteria > Rhodobacterales > Roseobacteraceae > Litoreibacter > Litoreibacter sp. The sequence continues at coordinate 145,959 of NZ_JBYVDD010000015.1, read as the reverse complement.
ACATCGCCGAAAACAGCCTTTGCTGATCTGAAAGCCAGCGCATGAGTTTTCCCCATAAATCCTGTTCCGATAAGCCCAATTCCAACAGTTTTCATCCCTATACACTCCCCTTTAATTCTGAAATAGAATATATATTCTAATCCGTGGAATGATTTTGATCTGCCCATCTGTCAAGCGAAAAAGGATACTGAATGACAAAGCCGGTGGCGCCAAGCACCCTTGCCGAGTTCAACGCTAAACTACTGGAGATATCTGACGGGTTGCCAAAGCGCCTACGTCAATGCGCAGACTTTGTTGGGCGTAGCGCTGATATTATTGCGGTTTCAACCGTCGCGGAGCTATCTGCTGCGGCCGGTGTTCAGCCCTCTGCATTTATGCGGTTTTGCTCACTTATGGGCTTTTCCGGCTATTCAGAAATGCAGCGCCTTTTTCGGGAGGCGCATGTACAGCGTTGGCCAGATTACTCAACACGCCTCGAAAACCTTCGGGCGAGCGGCGAGGAATCTCCCTCCGCGCTGCTGGCAGAATTTGTCGATGCCGGGCGTATATCATTAGAAGGTTTGGCAAGTACAATTGACGCTCGAACGTTAGAAAGCGCTGTCTCTACGCTATCTAAGGCCCCGATGATTCATATCATGGGCCTCAGCCGTGCATTCCCTGTGGCGACCTACCTTGCCTATGCGTTTGAGAAGATGGGTGTACCAGCGATTTTGCATGGAAAGATCGGCAGCTTACAACAACGCCACGCGATCCGGGCTGATGATGTTTTGATTGTTATTACCTTTGCGCCCTACTCTAAAGAATCGCTTGATTTGGCGGAGTATGCCGCCAATCAGGGGAATGAAGTCGTTGCGATTACGGATGAGTTAAGCAGTGAACTTCTTGGGCTAAGCGCGATGATGCTGCACGTTTCTGAGGAAGATGTTGGTGCATTTCGAGCACTTGCAGCCCCACTGTCTCTTGCAATTACCCTTGCCGTTGCGGTCGGGGCGCGGCGCAAAACCGCAAAGTAGAAAATATTTATTGCATTTTTCTTATTTTAGAATATTTATTCCACATATCGGAGGTGTGGATATAGTTTGAATGGCTCTTGGTAGGCGTTCAACGCTCCACAAAGTCAAATAGGGAGAGACTAAATGAAGAAGATTGTTACCGCAGCCTTAGCGGCTGCTGCATTCACAGTATCAACGGGGTCGGCCGCATTCGCCGAAGGTGAGCGCTTTGTTTTGATTAGCCATGCTCCAGATAGCGATAGCTGGTGGAACACCATCAAAAACGCAATTGCGGTTGCTGGTGATCAGATGGATGTCACGGTTGAATACCGAAATCCCCCAACAGGAGATCTTGCTGATATGGCACGCATTGTTGAGCAGGCTATCGCCAGCAATCCAGATGGCATCATTCTTACAATCGCCGATTTTGATGTGCTGCAAGGCCCGGTTACCAATGCCGTTGATCAAGGTATTCCAGTCATTACAATTAACTCTGGCACGCAGGCACAATCTGAAAAGCTTGGTGCGTTGCTGCATGTTGGACAGCCAGAGTACGATGCAGGTTTCGGGGCTGGCAAGCGAGCCGCGGCCGAGGGCGTTACGTCATTTCTTTGCGTGAACCACTATATTACCAACCCCGCATCAGTTGAGCGGTGCTCTGGGTTTGCCGATGCGATTGGCGCCGATGTAAATGCAAGCATGATTGACTCCGGCCAAGATCCGGCGGAAATCAGCAACAAGGTTAGCGCCTATCTGGCGGCGAACCCAGATACTGGTGCTGTTTTAACGCTTGGGCCGACATCTGCGCATCCCACCTTGGCCGCGCTAGAAGCCGAAAGCCTTTCAGGTGAAATCTTCTTTGGCACATTTGACCTTTCCGGTGAAATTGCTGATGCGATTAAAGCCGATGTGATCTCGTTCGCAATTGATCAGCAGCCATACTTACAAGGTTACATGCCTGTTGTTATCCTGACCAATTTGGCGCGCTACGGCGTTCTACCTTCTGGTCACATGAACTCTGGTCCCGGCTTTATCACCAAGGACAGCATTTCATTCGTGGAGCAACATGCGGGCGTATATCGCTAAACAGCTTTGGGGCAGCGCAAGCAATTGTGCTGCCCTCTTTTTATCTAGGGGGGCGACATGGCCGACGAACGTATCAAACAAATCTCTAAATTTCGGCAGGCAATGATCCGTCCAGAGCTGGGGGCTATCGCAGGGACTATCCTTGTATTTTTGTTCTTTTTCATGATTGCTGGCGATAGCGGTATGTTTGGCCCAAAGGGCATCCAAAACTGGACAGTCGTTTCAGCACAGTTTGCTATTATCGCGGTGGGCGCTTGTCTTTTGATGATCACAGGTGAATTTGATCTCTCCATTGGGTCGATGATTGGGTTCGCGGGCATCGTAATCGCTATTCTATCTGTGCAATGGGGCTGGCCGGTTTGGATCGCCATTATCACAGCGTTTATTATCTGCGTCGCACTTGGGGCGCTTAACGGGTTTTTGGTAATTAAAACCGGCCTACCGAGCTTTATCGTGACACTTGCGTTCCTCTATATTCTGCGAGGTCTTACGATTTGGTTATCCATTCTAACTACTAAAAAAACAATTATTGGCGGCGTTAAACAGGTTGCCGAGGGTGATTGGCTCGCCCCTTTGTTTGGCGGGACAATATTTAGAGGCCTATTTCAATGGTTTGCCGATATAGGCCTTCTCGAGACATATACCCGTGGCAATCGTATTGGTCAGCCTGTCGTCGAAGGGGTGCCAATGCTCGTGGTTTGGGCGGTTGGTCTGATAATCTTTGGTCAGTGGTTGCTTACGAAAACCAAGTTTGGGAACTGGATTTTTGCGGCAGGCGGTGATCCGCAAGCTGCGCGCTATGTTGGCGTGCCGGTTAATCGCGTGAAACTGCTAATGTTCATGTTTACTGCTTTTTGCGCCTGTGTTTTTGCCACCGCACAAGTGATTGAATTCGGCTCGGCCGCTGCCGACCGTGGGCTATTAAAAGAATTCGAAGCCATCATTTGTGTGGTTATTGGCGGGGCATTACTGACGGGTGGATATGGCTCCGTAGTTGGTGCTGCCCTTGGGGCTTTGATTTTTGGTGTTGTACAGCAAGGGCTGTTTTTCTCGGGCGCTGAAAGCTCGCTGTTCCGGGTCTTCTTGGGGACTATTCTTATCCTCGCGGTGATCCTGAATACCTATATCCGCCGTATGATTACGGGAGAACGCTAGTGACTACTCCATTGATTAAAATGAATAATATTGAAAAACATTTTGGGCCAGTGATTGCTTTGGGTGGGGTGTCATTTGATGTCCTCCCAGGTGAATGCCATTGCTTGTTGGGGGACAATGGCGCGGGTAAATCTACGTTTATCAAAACAATGTCAGGGGTTCACAAACCTTCAAAAGGTACGATCTTATTTGAGGGTGAGGAGATGAACTTCAACAGCCCGCGTGATTCAATGAATGCAGGCATTGCCACTGTGTATCAGGATCTTGCGATGATCCCATTGATGTCGGTGACGCGCAATTTTTGGATGGGGAATGAGCCAACACGCAAATTTGGCCCTTTTTCTGTGATGGACTTCCAAAAGGCAAATTCGATTACAATGTCTGAAATGAAGAAAATGGGTATTAACTTGCGTGAGCCCACACAAGCAGTCGGCACACTATCTGGTGGCGAACGCCAGACGGTTGCTATCGCTCGTGCTGTGTATTTTGGGGCAAAACTTCTTATCCTTGATGAACCCACCTCTGCGCTTGGGGTGCGTCAAACGGCCAATGTCTTGGCCAACATTGACAAGGTGCGCAAGCAAGGTATCGCTGTGGTATTCATTACCCATAATGTGCGCCATGCGTTGGCGGTCGGTGATCGCTTTACAGTGCTAAATCGTGGTAAAACATTGGGAACAGCCGCCAAGGGCGAAATTTCGGCCGAAGAGCTACAAGACTTGATGGCGGGCGGTCAATCTATTGCAACACTCGAGGGCTCATTAGGGGGTACGGTGTGAAGTTTGATGTCATAACTATCGGTCGCTCATCTGTTGACCTTTATGGTGCTCAAGTCGGGGGGCGCCTTGAAGACATGGCCAGCTTCGAGAAATATATTGGAGGATCACCCACCAACATAGCAGCAGGCGCTGCGCGCCTTGGCCTCAAATCTGCGCTAATTTCACGGGTTGGTGATGAACATATGGGGCGCTTTATTCGTGAACAATTACAGCGCGAAGGTGTGAATACGGATGGTCTTGTTACGGATAAGGGTCGCCTTACAGCACTTGTTATTCTAGGCATCCGTGACCAAAAGCAGTTCCCGCTTGTTTTCTATCGCGAAAACTGCGCCGACATGGCCTTATGTGAAGCCGACATTGACCCGGAGTTCATCAAAAGCGCGCGTGCGATAGTGGCAACGGGTACACATCTAAGCCACCCAGATACAGAAGCCGCGGTGTTAAAAGCGTTGACTATCGCGCGTGACAACGGCCAGCAGACTGCGCTTGATATTGATTACCGTCCTAACCTTTGGGGGCTTTCTGGGCATGGTGACGGAGAGAACCGCTTCATCGCGGCCCCCGCGGTGACCGAGAGGCTGCAATCATCGCTGCATTTATTCGATGTAATTGTTGGAACAGAAGAGGAGTTTCATATTGCAGGCGGCACAACAGATACAATCGCGGCATTGCGCGCTGTGCGTGCGATTTCTAGTGCGACGCTGATCTGCAAGCGCGGGCCAATGGGTGCTGCGGCCTTTAGTGGCGCTATACCTAATAGCTTAGATGAGGGCGAAAGCGGCCCTGGCTTTCCAATTGAAGTGTTCAATGTGTTGGGCGCTGGTGACGGGTTTATGTCTGGCTTGCTTAAGGGCTGGCTTGACGGTGAAGACTGGCCGAAAGCGTTAACTTACGCCAACGCATGCGGTGCTTTTGCCGTTAGCCGCCATGGCTGCGCGCCTGCCTACCCAAGCTGGGATGAATTACAGTTTTTCCTCAAGCGGGGCGTTGTGACACCGGCTTTGCGGAAAGATACCGAGTTGGAGCAATTGCACTGGTCAACAAACCGCTCAGGTGAGTGGCCGGAAATGCGTGTGTTTGCTTTTGATCATAGGATGCAGTTGGAAAGTGTCGCGGGGGCAACCCCAGATAAAATTGGTGCGTTTAAAAAGCTTTGCGTGCAAGTGACAACGCAGGTGGCCAATGGTCGTGATGGCTATGGGCTGCTATGTGATGGGCGCTTGGGGCGTGATGGGTTGTTCCAAGCGGTTGACCAGGGCCTTTGGATTGGGCGCCCAGTTGAACTCCCCGGCTCTCGACCCTTGAAGTTTGAAGGCGAGGTCGGAGAAGATTGCGGTGGGTTGTCAGAATGGCCGCTATCACACGTGGTTAAGGTTTTGTGCTTCTATCACCCTGACGACACTCCTGATATGCGGGCCACTCAAGAGGCAAGTATTCAACGTCTATTCCAAGCCAGCCGCCGTAATCGGCTTGAGTTTCTGCTCGAGGTAATTTCGCCAAAAGTAGGTCCAATTACCGACGACACCACAGCGAGAACTATCCAACGGTTTTATGACATTGGCGTATTTCCGGATTGGTGGAAACTGGAGCCGATGCAAAGTGATGCTGCATGGCAAAACGCTTGCAATGCTGTCATTCATAATGACCCGCATTCACGGGGGATCGTGGTTCTGGGCTTGGGTGAAACTCAAGAGGCGCTTGAGCGTAGTTTTTCTGTTGCAGCACGCTACCCGTTGGTGAAGGGCTTCGCGGTTGGGCGCACAATTTTTGCCGAAGCTGCTGCTGCATGGATGCAGGGGGACATTACCGATCACGAAGCAATCAAAATCATGAGCGACAAGTATACGCGGTTATGTGAAATTTGGGATGGCGCGCGGGCCCAAGCAAATCAGGAACAGTCATGAAAACCATTCGCCTAACTGCGGCTCAGGCCATGATGCGCTATATCAGTGCGCAAATGAATGATCAGGGTGAGCCTTTCATCGCCGGGTGTTGGGCTATCTTTGGGCATGGGAATGTTGCGGGTATCGGCGAGGCCTTGCACGGGGTGCGCGACACCTTGCAGACGTATCGTGGTCATAATGAGCAGACGATGTGTCACGCCGCGCTTGCCTATGCGAAGCAGTCAGGGCGGAAACGGGCAATGGCTGTGACGTCTTCAATTGGTCCGGGTGCGACCAACATGGTAACGGCTGCGGCGCTAGCGCATGTAAACAGGCTTCCTTTGCTTTTGATTCCGGGGGACGTGTTTGCCAACCGTGCGCCAGACCCCGTTTTGCAACAAATCGAAGACTTTGACGATGGTACTATCAGTGCCAATGATTGCTTTCGCCCGGTGTCTCGGTACTTTGATCGCATTATGCGACCCGAGCACTTATTGACAGCCTTGCCTCGTGCGTTTGCTACGATGACAGACCCCGAGAAATGCGGCCCCGTGACGCTGTCTTTTTGTCAGGATGTACAGGCTGAAGCCTATGACTATCCAGTCAGCTTTTTTGTCTCGAAAACCTGGACAACGCGACGCATACAGCCTGACCCACACGAGTTTGAGGTTGTGCTGGCTGCTATCAACAGCGCGCAATCCCCTGTTATTATTGCTGGTGGTGGTGTGCATTATTCTGATGCCACAGGTGCTTTGCAAGGCTTCGCTGAGGCTCATAATATCCCTGTGGTTGAAAGTCAGGCGGGCAAATCTGCGCTGCCATGGGATCATCCTTTGAATTTAGGTCCTGTTGGTGTGACTGGGTGCAAACCTGCCAATGATTTATGCGAAACCGCTGATCTAGTGCTTGGTGTTGGGACGCGCTTTCAGGATTTCACAACGGGTAGCTGGGGATTATTTAAGAACCCTGAACGCCAGTTGGTTAGTATAAATGTCGCTGCTTATGACGCTGTTAAGCGTGGCGCACTTCCGTTGGTTTGTGATGCAAAAGTTGGGCTGAATGCCTTAAGTGCGGCCTTGGGGACGTTTAAAATAGCGCTGCATGACTCTACACTGAAATCAACGTGGTTTAATATGGTGGATAGGCTGACAGATGCGCCAGTCGACACGGATAAACTACCAACTGATCAACAAGTTATTGGTGCTGTGCAACGTACAAGCGGCCCCGATACAGTGATCATGAGCGCTGCCGGAACTATGCCCGGAGAGCTGCATAAGCTGTGGAAAGCGCCGCGCGCTGGTAGCTATCATATGGAATATGGCTACTCCTGTATGGGGTATGAGATTGCCGGTGCTATGGGCATCAAAATGGCCCAACCAGCGCGTGACGTGGTTTGCATGATTGGTGATGGTAGCTACATGATGGCCAATTCCGAGCTGGCTACGGCGGCTATGATGGGCATTAAAATTACCGTCGTTTTAACTGATAATCGCGGGTATGGGTGCATTAACCGGTTACAAATGGGTACAGGTGGCGCCGAGTTTAATAACCTTCTTGCGCATAGCCTTCATGGCGATAATAGCCAGATTGATTTTGTTGCCCATGCTGCCAGCTTGGGTGCGACAGCGGTTAAAGCCGACAGTATTGGCGCATTAGAAGATGCGCTCGCGCAAGCGAAGCAGGCCACCGGCCCCTTTGTCGTGGTGATTGATACGGACCCGTATCCAAGCACGCCAGACGGTGGCCATTGGTGGGATGTCCCGGTGCCTGAAGTTAGTACGCGTAAGCAGGTCAGCAATGCCCGTGCTGAATATATGAAAAATACGAAAGACCGAGCATGATTTTTTATGGCACCAACCCTATTGCATGGTCGAATGATGACGATCAAACGCTGGGCGCCCACATCACGCTTGAGCAATGCCTTGATCAGACTGCGAGCATCGGTTTTGACGGCATTGAAAAGGGACATAAATTGCCAACGACGGTTGCTGGCGTTGAAAAAGAGCTGGGGGAGCGCGGCTTAAGATTTATTTCGGGCTGGCACTCGCTGAATTTACTCACCAATTCGATTGAGGATGAAAAAGCGGCAATGCAGCCGTTTCTTGATTTCCTAAACGGAGTTGGCGCAAAGGTGATTATTACTTGCGAAACATCCAATGCAATTCACGGTGCTGACGATACTCCTATTAGCAATAAGCCCAATTTAGAGCCTAGCGAATGGTCAAAATTCGGGGCTGGTGTCGAAACGCTAGCGCAGTTTGCAGCCGATCAGGGCATCACGCTCGTGTATCATCACCATATGGGCACTATTGTCGAAACACCCGATGAAATAGACTTGTTCATGGACAGCACTGGCCCCGCGACACATCTGCTATTTGATACGGGGCATTGTTATTTTGGCGGCGGTGATCCCGCTGAGGTTTTGACGCGTCACATGTCTCGTGTTGGACATATCCACGCTAAAAATGTGCGCCCTGAAGTCATGGCCGAGGTTCGTGAGCAAGGGCTGTCATTTCTTGAAGGTGTCCGGCGCGGAGTTTTCACGGTTCCGGGTGATGCAGAGGGCGGTATAGATTTTGCGCCCACCTTAAAAGTAGCTGCTGATCATGATTATTCAGGGTGGCTTGTGATTGAAGCGGAGCAAGACCCGAAAATACGCGATCCGCTAACATATCAAACGCTTGGATTTAACGCTTTGCGCGATATGGCGCGTGCTGTGGGCCTTGATAAAAACTGAACCTAAACCCATTTGTTAGGATACTTACTATGAGCAAGCTCCTTGTGAAACCGAACGGCACAACAGGTAAAGTTCACGATGTGACGCCTGAAACTGCTGGTTGGAAATACGTTGGATTTGGTCTGTACCGTCTATCTGCTGGCGAAACTGCGCATGAATTTACACACGATACAGAGGTTATTCTGGTGTTGGTGGAAGGCAAGGCGACTGTCAGCGCTGCTGGTAATGATTTTGGTGAGATGGGAGATAGGATGAATGTGTTTGAACGCACACCGCCACATTGCGCCTATGTGCCAAACAATTCAGATTGGACTGCCACGGCGACAACGGATTGCACACTTGCAGTTTGTTCCGCTCCCGGAAAGGGTAATCACCACGCGCAAGTTATTGGACCGCACGGGATTTCTTTGGAGACCCGCGGGAAAGGTGCAAACACTCGCTATATCAATGCTATTGGGATGGAAGAACGCGATATCGCAGATAGCCTTTTAGTCACAGAAGTCTTTACCCCAAGCGGTAATTGGTCATCGTATCCCCCTCATCGACATGACGAAGATAACTTCCCGGAAATGACGTATCTTGAGGAAAGCTATTATCATCGGCTAAACCCGCAACAGGGCTATATCCATCAACGTGTGTTTACTGATGACGGTGATCTGGATGAAACAGTGTCTGCGTCTAATCATGATGTTGTATTGGTTCCTAAGGGGCATCACCCGTGTGGTGTACCATACGGGTATGAGTCATATTATTTAAATGTAATGGCAGGGCCATTACGTAAATGGCGTTTTAAAAATCATCCAGAGCATGACTGGGTTTTTCAGCGCGACAAGGAAACGTAGGGAACATAAGGCCTCTTTTCAACCAAATTAGATCCTATTATTGCGCTAGGCTAGATGCATTTGCGGTCTGATGTGGTGCATAGTTTGCGAAATTGCGGCAGACGATAATGGGGCCTCCATATTCATGTGTTCTTGCTCGTGTTTGATGTTCGTAATTTTGCAACTTGCGTCCAGCTTCAAAGTCTGGACAATTGGAACATGGAACACCAACCCCTTAAATCTTGGCCTGACAGCGCTGCAACTTTGGTTGCGGTGGCAGCTGGGCGCGCACCTGCAGATATGGTTCTGCGCGGTGGCAAAGTCGTTAACGTCCACACCCGCGAAGTATTGGACGGCTGGCAGGTTGCAATTAGCGCTGGGCGTTTTGCCTATGTTGGCCCTGATGCCGGGCATTGCATTGGGCCGGATACGGAAGTGATCGAGTTGGGTGGACGATATCTAATCCCCGGCCTGTGCGATGGGCATATGCATATTGAATCGGGTATGCTGACACCTGCGGAATTTGCCAGTGCGGTGATCCCACATGGCACCACGACAATGTTCACTGACCCCCATGAGATTGCCAATGTTTTGGGATTGCGGGGTGTGAAACTGATGCATGATGAGGCTCTAATCCAGCCTATTTCCATATATACGCAGATGCCAAGCTGTGCGCCTTCCGCACCGGGCTTAGAGACGACGGGTTATGAGATTGGTCCCGACGATGTGGCTGAGGCGATGACATGGCCGGGCATTATTGGACTGGGTGAGATGATGAACTTTCCCGGTGTGGTGAACGGCAGTCAGCAAATGCTGGCTGAGATTGCCGCGACTCAAAATGCGGGGAAAACTGTGGGCGGGCATTATGCCTCGCCTGATTTGGGACCGGATTTCCATGCCTATGCGGCGGGTGGCCCAGCGGACGATCACGAGGGCACCTGTGAGGCCGATGCGATTGCGCGAGTGCGCCAGGGGATGCGGTCGATGATGCGGTTGGGATCTGCGTGGTATGACGTGGAGAGGCAAATCACGGCGGTGACAGAAAAAGGGCTGGATTCGCGGAATTTTATCCTGTGCACAGATGATTGCCATTCTGGCACTTTGGTAAATGAGGGGCATATGAACCGGGTTTTACGGCATGCGATTAAATGCGGGTGCGAGCCGTTGGTGGCGTTGCAAATGGCGACGATTAACACGGCGACGCACTTCGGGTTGGAGCGGGAGCTTGGCTCTATTGCGCCGGGCCGCCGGGCCGATTTGATTGTAACCTCTGATTTGCGTGAGCTGCCGATCGAGCAAGTGATTGCGCGGGGGCGGATTGTAGCTGAGGGCGGCAAGGTTTTGGTCAGTTGTCCGCATCTGGACTGGCCTGACGATGCGCGCCAAACTGTGCACCTTGGGCGCGAACTGGATGCCGCTAATTTCGAGATCAAGGCTCCTGATGGGGCTACATCTGTGACTGCCAAGGTCATCGGAGTGGTGGAAAACCAAGCGCCAACAGAGACATTAATACGTAAAGTTGCGGTGGAACAGGGTCTTATTGAGCCGAAAGGAGCAACCTGTCAAATTGCCCTAGTGGAACGCCATCGCGGCACTAGGGATGTGGTAAACGCGCTGGTCGAGGGCTTTGGGTATGAAGGACGCATGGCGATGGCCTCGACCGTGGCGCATGACAGCCACCACATGATTGTGGTGGGCACCGACCGCGCACAAATGGCGTTGGCGGCGAACCGGTTGGCCGAAGTTGGCGGTGGCGTCACCGTTTGGAAGGACGGGCAGGAGTTGGCTCTGGTCGAGTTGCCGATTGCTGGCCTGATGTCTGACAGGCCTGCGATAGAAATGGCGGCAAAAGCCGACCAAATGGTTGCGGCGATGGAAGCCTGCGGTTGCACCCTGAACAACGCGTATATGCAACATTCTTTGTTGGCGCTGGTGGTCATCCCATCGCTTCGGATATCCGACCTTGGGTTGGTGGATGTGACCCGTTTCGAGTTAACCAAATTGATAGAGGAAACTATATGATCGGCTTTGACGCCAACCTACCTATTAGAACCCCCGATGTTCCCGAGACAGAACTATTTAGCGACCCCAAAAAGGCTGTCGAGCGCCTGTGCGAGATGTACAGCGACGCCGCGAATTTTTTGATTGAGCGTTTCCGTGACAGCCTTGAAGGCAATCCGCCCGCTGAGCGGTATCGCGCGTATTATCCCGAGATAAGAATTACAACGCAGAGTTTTGCGAAGATTGATAGCCGTTTGAGTTTTGGTCATGTCGCCCAGCCAGGCTGTTATTCTACGACGGTTACACGCCCCGATCTGTTTCGAAACTATCTGGAGCAGCAGATTGGCTTGCTGGTGGACAATCATGGGGTGTCGGTCGAGGTGGGCGTATCGACGACGCCCATGCCCATGCATTTTGCCGTGGCGAATGCGGCCGATTTGACGGTGCCGCAAGATGGTGCACTGGAATTCACTTTGCGCGACGTGTTCGATGTGCCCGACTTGGCGACCACAAATGATGATATTGTGAATGGAACGTTGGCCGAATTGCCAAATGCTCCGGCCCCTCTGGCCCCATTCACGGCGCAACGTGTTGACTATTCTCTGACGCGTCTAGCGCACTACACTGCCACGGACCCTGAGCATTTTCAAAACCATATCTTGTTTACCAACTACCAGTTCTACGTCGAAGAATTCGAAGGGTATGCGCGCGAAATGTTAGCGGACGCCACGAGCGGCTACACCAGTTTTGTGAGCACGGGAAATCATGTGCTTACCGATCCAAAAAGGATGATTCCTCCGACCCCGAAAATGCCCCAAATGCCGACCTATCATCTGACTCGAAAAGACGGGTCGGGGATCACATTGGTAAACATCGGGGTTGGGCCATCAAATGCTAAAACCGCGACCGATCATATCGCAGTTTTACGACCCCATGCTTGGTTAATGGTGGGGCATTGCGCGGGGCTACGGAACTCTCAAAGCCTAGGGGATTTTGTGTTGGCGCATGCCTACCTTCGCGAGGATCATGTGTTGGACGACGACCTGCCCGTTTGGGTGCCGGTTCCGGCCTTAGCAGAGATCCAAATCGCACTGGAAAAGAGCGTGGCGGAGGTCACTCAGCTAGAAGGGTATGACTTGAAGAAAATCATGCGGACTGGCACAGTTGCGACGATTGATAATCGCAACTGGGAATTGCGCGATCAATCCGGCCCTGTGCAACGGTTGAGCCAGTCGCGCGCCGTGGCGTTGGATATGGAAAGCGCGACGATTGCAGCCAATGGATTTCGGTTTCGGGTGCCCTATGGCACGTTGCTTTGTGTCTCGGATAAGCCACTGCATGGTGAGTTAAAACTGCCCGGAATGGCGTCTGACTTCTATAAAACACAGGTATCGCGGCACTTGTTGATCGGAATTCGAGCTATGGAACACCTGCGCGAAATGCCGCTGGAGCGGCTTCATTCCCGAAAATTACGCAGTTTTGCCGAGACTGCGTTCCTTTAACCTTAGGTAAAGCCATAAAAAACGTAAAAAATAGGGGTTTTCACACACTAATTGTTGTGCGGCCCCGCTATATTCAGTTACGTTCCGCCGGTAACACCCCAAAACTTGGGATAAAGAGAGGGAGCAGAGCTCATGGCAACGAAACCTATGACCAAGACACAATTGGTCGCAGCATTGGCTGAAGAAGCAGGCACCGACAAAAAGGGCGCAGCTGCCTCCTTGGACGGTCTGATTGCAATCATCACGCGTGAAGTGTCCGGCGGTGGCGCAGTAACCCTGCCCGGCGTTGGCAAAATCTACTGCCGCGAACGTCCGGCACGAATGGTGCGCAACCCTGCCACCGGCGAACAGATTTCTAAAGAAGCTGACAAAGTGGTCAAAATGACCATCGCGAAAGCATTGAAAGACAGCGTTAACGGCTAATCGCCGATACCGCTGACGGAATTTTAGGGTCGCCTTCGGGCGGCCCTTTTCTTTTGCCTAGTTTCACGTGAAGGTGCGGTGAAATAGTTAGGATTTGAACGGTGGATTTCAAAGCAATCTTGATGGGACTGGCATTCGCCTTGATGTGGTCCAGCGCGTTCACTTCGGCGCGCATTATCGTGGCGGACGCCCCGCCGTTATTCTCGCTTAGTTTGCGGTTTTTGATCTCTGGGGTGTTGGGCATTTTGATTGCCAAAGCATTGGGTCAAACGTGGAACCTAAGCCGCGCACAATGGCGGGCAACGTGGATATTCGGAATTTGCCAAAATGCGCTATATTTGGGTCTAAATTTTGTCGCCATGCAATGGATCGAAGCGTCATTGGCGGCGATCGTTGCCTCGACCATGCCGTTGATGGTTGGATTGGTGGGATGGGCGGTTTACCGCAACAAAATTCCCGCAATGGGCGTGGTTGGATTGATCGCGGGCATCGCGGGTGTGGTGCTGATCATGGGCACACGGCTGAATGGCGGCGTGGATCCGTTTGGGGTGGCGTTTTGCGTAATCGGTGCGATGGCGCTGACCTATGCGACCTTGGTGGTTAAAGGGGCAGCATCGGGCGGCAATGTGTTGATGATCGTGGGGCTACAAATGTTGGTGGGCAGCGCGTGCCTGTTTGCATTCGCCATCCCGCTGGAGACTTGGGAGGTTTCGCTGTCACCGACTTGGATCTTCGCGTTTGTCTACACCACGCTGGTGCCGGGGCTGTTGGCAACCTGGGTGTGGTTCATGTTGGTGGGGCGCGTGGGCGCGGTGAAAGCGTCTACGTTTCACTTCCTGAACCCGGTGTTTGGCGTGGCGATTGCAGCCGCGTTGCTGGGTGAGAAAATTGGTGCAATGGACGTGGTCGGCGTGGTGATCATTGCCGGTGGCATTCTTGCCGTGCAACTGGCCAAGCAGAAAACTTAGCCGATTTTTCCTCTGTTAGACCCGATTTGACCGCGGTGCAGCAGCAGATGATCAAGGATCACACAAGCCATCATCGCCTCGCCCACGGGCACGGCACGGATGCCGACGCAGGGGTCATGGCGACCCTTGGTGATGATTTCCGTGTTCTCACCCGACTTGGTGATGGTCTTGCGGGTCTTTAGGATCGAGGAGGTCGGCTTGACCGCGAAGCGCACCACAATGTCTTGCCCCGTGGAAATACCGCCTAGAATGCCACCGGCGTGGTTGGAGCTGAAAACGGGGCCGTCTGGACCCATAGTTATCTCATCCGCGTTGGCTTCTCCGGTGAGCATCGCGGCCTGCATCCCTGCCCCGATTTCCACACCTTTGACGGCGTTGATGGACATCATGGCAGCAGATAAATCAGTGTCTAACTTAGCATAAACTGGCGCGCCAAGGCCTGCTGGGGCATTTTTAGCCATAACCTCGATCATGGCACCAACAGAGTTCCCAGTTTTGCGTAAACCATCAAGATAGCCCGCCCAAGTGACGGCGGCATCGGCGTCAGGCACCCAAAACGGGTTTTGATTGATCTGCTCCATGTCGCGCACATCTGTGCGGTGTTCGCCCATCTGCACCATAAAGCCCGTGATTTTCAGGTCAGGCGCAAGCATTTTGATTGCCTCACGTGCAACTCCGCCAGCGGCAACCCGCGCGGCAGTTTCACGAGCAGAGGAGCGCCCGCCACCGCGATAATCGCGGATGCCGTATTTTGTCCAATAAGTGATGTCGGCATGACCGGGGCGGAATTTCTCGATGATGTCGCCGTAGTCTTTGGAGCGCTGATCGGTATTTTCGATCATCAACTGAATTGGGGTGCCGGTTGTAACACCCTCGAACACGCCGGACAGAATGCGGACCTCATCGGCCTCGCGGCGCTGAGTGGTATATTTGCTGGTGCCAGGTTTGCGCTTGTCGAGCCACACCTGGATCATCTCTGCCGTCAGGGGCACGCCCGGTGGGCAGCCGTCGACAGTTGCGCCAAGCGCCGGCCCGTGGCTTTCGCCCCAAGTGGTCACGCGGAATAGATGGCCAAAACTGTTCATCGACATGGGGTGTCTCCCTTTTCACCTACGGTCTAGCGGCGAGGCAGGCAGCCCTCAAGTGGTTTCAGCTTGCTGGGGGGCCGCTTGGGGCTTAGATACAACGATACCTCGGGGGGCCATCAAGGCTGAGATTGCGCAAGCTGACCCGTTGAACCTGAACCGGTTAAGACCGGCGGAGGGAAGGTTTGAGATGGTCTCACTCCCCACTCCGTCCGGCGTTTGGAGGAACCACGATGAAAAAGACCCTTCTAAGCGTAGGACTGATCACATTGGCCACCACGGCATTTGCCGAGGATAAACCAGTGCTGACAATCTACGCGCCTGACTACTTTACCAGCGAGTGGGGCCCCGGCCCTAAAATCGAAGCAGCGTTTGAGGCTACTTGCGAGTGCGACGTGCAATATGTGGCGGGCGACGTGCTGCCGCGCATTTTGCTGGAGGGTGATCGAACCAAGGCCGATGTAGTTATTGGGCTGAACACTGATGTGACAAAGAAGGCCCGTAAAACGGGTCTATTCCTGCCCCATAGACAAGATACTAGCGACCTGACCATGCCGATAAAATGGACAGATGAAGTATTTTTACCATTCAACTGGGGCCACACGGCGTTCATCTACAACAACGAGAAGATGGCCAACGCGCCAACCACGTTTGACGCATTTTTGGCGGACGAGAGCGTGAAGGTTGTGCTGCAAGACCCGCGCAGCTCGATCTCGGGGTTGGCTTTGATGCTTTGGGTCAAAGCGGTTTACGGCGATGAAAGCCAAGAGGCGTTCAACAAGTTGGCGAAGAAAACGCTGACCGTGACCAAAGGTTGGTCGGAAAGCTACGGCATGTTCACTGACGGCGAGGCCGACATGGTGCTGAGCTACACGACATCGCCTGCCTACCACATCATTGCAGAAGAAGACCTAACCAAAACGGCCGCAATTTTCGATGAAGGGCATTATTTCATGACGGAGCTGGTGGCACAGATAAAGACTACTAAGCAGCCGGAATTAGCGCAAAAATTTATGGATTTTGTGCTGTCGGAGACTTTTCAAGAGATGATCCCAACGGCAAACTGGTCCTTTCCGGCGAAACTGGATGCGGCGAAGTTGCCTGAAGGGTTTGCCAAGCTGGCATTGCCGGAAAAGGCGCTGTTTTACTCAGAAGATGAAGCAGCCGAATTGCGTGATACGGTGTTGGAAGAATGGCTGAGCGCGTTCAGCCAATAAATCTGTCCACGATTGGCGGGGCGGCAATTGTCGCCCTGCTATTGGTGCTGACACTTGGGACGCTGGGCGCGGTTGCGTGGCGGGCGGAAGAGGTGTCGGCGCTATCAAAGAATGACTGGTCCGCCGTTAGATTCACGTTGTGGCAAGCAGCGATCTCGGCGGTGCTAAGTGTAATCTGTGCGATCCCTGTAGCGCGGGCTTTGGCGCGGCGCCAATTTCGCGGGCGGACGTTGCTTCTGACTATTCTGGGTGCGCCGTTTATCTTGCCGGTAATTGTTGCCGTGCTGGGATTGCTGGCGGTCTACGGACGCAGCGGTATTATATCTGATACATTAGTTTGGGCTGGATTAGAGCCTCTTTCTATCTATGGTGCGCATGGGGTAATTCTTGCGCATGTGTTCTTTAACCTGCCATTGGCGACGCGACTTATCTTGCAAGGGTGGCTGGCAATTCCGGCGGAGCGGTTTCGGTTAGCGCAGTCCCTTGGCTTTAGCTCGCGCGATGTTGCGCGGCATCTGGAATGGCCAATGTTGCGCGAGGTTTTACCCGGCATCGTGATGGTAATTTTCCTGATTTGTACGACCAGCTTTGCGGTGGCATTGGCGCTGGGTGGCGGGCCGAAGGCGACGACGATTGAGTTGGCAATCTATCAGGCGTTTCGCTTTGATTTCAATCTGTCTAAAGCGGCATTATTGGGGTTGGTGCAATTCGTGATTTGTGCGATTTTGGCCCTAGCATCCCTGAGCATATCTGTGCCGTCCGGTCAGGGCGGCGGGCTGGACCGTGTGGTGGCGCGCGATGACGGATCAAAGCTGTTTGATGCGATGGCGATTGTGATTGTAGCGTTGTTTTTGATCGCACCGCTGGCGATGATCGTAGCCAAGGGAGTGGCCGGGCTGCCGGAGCTACAATTCAGCATTTTAGGGGCTGCTTGGCGGTCGGTTTGGGTTGCCGTGGCTTCGGCCGGATTGACGGTTGCTATGGCTATGGGCTTGGCCTTGCTGGCGCTAAAATGGGGGCGTTGGGTCGAAGCGGTGGGCTATCTATCCGTCGCGGCCTCGCCATTAGTGATTGGCACAGGGTTGTTCATTTTGACCTACCGCTGGATCGACCCGATATTGCTGGCCTTGCCGGTGACGATCGTGGTGAACGCGGCGATGAGCTTGCCATTTACCTTGCGCGCCTTGTCGCCTGCTTTGCGGCAGGTGGAGGAAGACTACGGGCGGTTGGCGACCTCTTTGGGGATGTCTGGTTGGGCGCGGATGCGGATTTTACTGCTGCCCAGATTGCGCCGCCCTTTGGGGTTTGGTGCGGGGCTGGCGGCGGCTTTGTCGATGGGGGATTTGGGTGTGATCACACTGTTTGCGGACCCGAACCACGCGACGTTGCCGTTGGCGTTGTATAATTTGATGACGGCGTATCGGATGGAGCAAGCCTTTGCCGCCGCATTAGTGCTGTTGGTGCTAAGCCTGACACTGTTTTGGCTGTTTGACCGAGGAGGGCGCGTGGATGCTGACCTTTGAGAATGTGAAAATCACGCAAGGGGAGTTCATCTTGCGGGCAGATTTTTCGATTGGCGTAAGTGATAAGGTGTCGGTGATTGGACCATCGGGGGCGGGGAAGTCTACGTTGCTGTCGGCCTTGGCGGGCTTTGTTTTGGTGACAGAGGGGCGGATTTTATGGGAAGGGCGCGACATTACTCATGCGGCTCCAGCGGAGCGACCCTTGGCGATGGTTTTTCAAGACAGTAATTTATTTCCGCATTTGAGCGTGGCGCAGAATGTGGGGTTAGGATTGAAGCCTAGCCTGAAACTGGACGCGCAGGAGCACGAGCGCGTGGTGGAAGCGTTGAGCCGTGTTGGGCTGGACGGCTACGGCGCGCGTAAACCTGCGGCATTGTCGGGCGGGCAGCAAAGCCGTGTGGCGTTGGCGCGCGTTTTATTGCGCGATAAGCCGGTGATGATTTTGGATGAGCCGTTTGCGGCTCTTGGGCCTGCGCTGCGGGTGGAAATGCTGGAGTTGGTGAATGAGATCGCGCGGGAGCGCGGATTGACGGTATTGATGGTGACGCATGATCCAAAAGATGCGCGGCAACTAGATGGGATGACGGTACTGGTGGCGGACGGCATGGCGTATGCGCCTGTGCCAACGGGCCTATTTTTGGACAATCCGCCCGACGCTTTGCGCGACTATCTGGGCGTGTAAAATCCGCTATATGTTATGTGTGGCGCAACTGGCGATGTGCCTCGGCGATGGCAATCCCGGCTGAGATTGCCACATTCAGGCTTCGCCCACCGCCGGGCATGGCGATTTTCACCCGCCCTGCAGCGGCATCATGCACATGATTAGGCACGCCCGCGCTTTCGCGGCCAAGTAATATGCAATCCCCGGGCTGAAATTTGAAATCCCATAGGTCTGTGGCCCCTTTGGTGGAAAGCAAGACCAGCCGCCCCGGCTGAGAGGCCTGAAACGCATTCCAACTGTCGTGATGACGCACATCGGCTTTCTCGGCGTAATCTAGGGCGCGGGTTCGCAACAATTTTAGCGAAAAAGGGAAGCCACAGGGTTCAATTACGTGGATGGGCGCGTCAAAACACACCCCTAATCGGACGAGTGACCCTAAATTTGGGGCTAAATCAGGCTCAAACGCGGCAATTTGGACATGGTGCGACAAATGGCTTCCCTTACAAGACGTTCATGGGTGGACGTGGTAGTACCTTAGAATATATCTAACGCCGATATTCTGCGCTTCGGTGCGGATTCTTCAATTTTACCGGCCGCATAAGCGGTCCGACAAGGGAGAAGTTCTCGTGTCCCACGCAGACGACCATGACGGCGCAACCCGCCGCGACTTTTTGTACTATGCCACAGCTGGCGTTGGTGCCGTTACCGCAGGAGCCGCAGTTTGGCCCTTGGTGAACCAAATGAACCCCTCGGCGGACGTGAAAGCGCTTGCTTCCATTGACGTTGACGTGTCCGGCATTGAGCCTGGCACGCAACTGACCGTTAAGTGGCTGGGCAAGCCTGTCTTCATCCGTCGTCGTACGGATGAAGAGATCACAGCAGCCCGCGCGGTTGAGATGTCCGATTTGCCCGATACTGGCGCAGAAAATAAAAACCTTGGCCCAGAGGCTGATGCGGCGGATGAAAACCGCTCGTTGGATGAAAGCGGCGAATGGCTGGTTATGATCGGCGTTTGTACGCACCTTGGCTGTGTGCCTTTGGGCGATGCTGGGGACTTTGGCGGCTGGTTCTGCCCGTGTCACGGTTCGCACTACGACACCGCTGGCCGCATCCGTAAAGGTCCGGCACCGCGCAATTTGCTGGTGCCTGTCTCGAAATTCACGTCGCCTGACGTACTCAAACTCGGTTAAGGGAGAAATCGATATGGCTGGTATCCCACACGACCATTATGAGCCCAAATCTGGCGGCGAGAAGTGGCTTCACTCTCGTTTACCAATTGTTGGCTTGGCGTATGACACGCTGATGATCCCGACCCCGAAGAACCTGAACTGGATGTGGATCTGGGGCATTGTTCTGGCGTTCTGTCTGGTGCTGCAAATCATCACAGGCATTGTGCTGGCGATGCATTACACCCCGCATGTCGATCTGGCGTTCGCCTCGGTTGAGCATATCATGCGCGATGTGAATGGCGGCTATATGCTGCGTTATCTGCATGCCAACGGCGCGTCGCTGTTCTTTGTGGCCGTTTATGCCCACATCTTCCGCGGCCTGTATTATGGCTCCTACAAAGCACCTCGCGAGATCACGTGGGTCATCGGCATGATGATTTATCTTGCGATGATGGCCACCGCCTTTATGGGCTATGTGTTGCCATGGGGTCAGATGTCTTTTTGGGGCGCGACTGTTATCACGGGCCTGTTTGGTGCCATCCCCGGTATTGGTGAGATGATCCAGACGTGGCTGCTGGGCGGACCTGCTGTGGACAACGCCACGCTAAACCGCTTCTTCTCGTTGCACTACCTGTTGCCGTTCGTGATTGTTGGCCTTGTCGCCATTCACATTTGGGCGTTCCACACCACAGGCAACTCCAACCCAACTGGTGTTGAAGTACGTCGTGGCTCTAAGGAAGAAGCTGCGAAAGATACTGTGCCGTTCTGGCCTTACTTCGTCATGAAGGACTTGTTTGCGCTGGCCGTGATCATGGTGGTGTTCTGGGGCATCGTGGGCTTCATGCCCAACTTCCTTGGCCACCCCGATAACTATATCGAGGCAAACCCGTTAGCCACGCCTGCGCACATCGTGCCGGAATGGTACTTCTTGCCCTTCTACGCCATTCTGCGAGCTTTCACCGCTGATGTTTGGGTCGTACAGTTTGTATCCTTCATCACTGGTGGCATCGTGGACGCGAAGTTCTTCGGTGTGGGTGCCATGTTTGGCGCAATTGCTGTAATGGCTGTCGCCCCATGGTTGGATACATCATCCGTGCGCTCTGGCCGCTATCGCCCGATGTTTAAGTGGTGGTTTGGCTTGCTGGTCTTCGACTTCTTGGTTCTGATGTGGGTCGGCGCTATGCCAACCGAAGAACCATACGCCACGATATCACTGATCGCGTCTGCCTACTGGTTCGGCTATTTCCTAGTGATTTTGCCGCTTCTGGGCGTCATCGAAAAGCCGCTGGCCCGTCCAGCGACGATCGAGGAAGATTTTGACGCGCATTACCCCGCCAAAGACAAAGGCTCCGACGCTGTCGCAGCTTCTGTAGAGTAAGAGGAAGATACCGATGTTTAAGAAACTCTCACTCGCAACCGCTTTGGCGGCAGGCCTTGTTTCCGGCGCTTATGCGTCCGGGGACGCAGGCCACACACATGATGCTGAATTCTCCTATGAGGGGCCGTTTGGCACTTATGACCAGAACCAGCTGCAACGTGGCTTGCACATCTACACGGATGTTTGTTCAAGCTGTCATGGTTTGAAGTTTGTGCCGATGCGTACGCTGGCAGACGAAGGCGGCCCCATGCTGCCCGAGGACCAGATGAAGGCCTATGTTGCGCAATTTTCGATCAATGACGAAACTGCAAATCAGCATTTGTACGATCCTGAAACCGAAGAACTACGTGCGCTAAAGCCAACGGATAAGTTCCCAGCGAACAACTCTCAGGGCGCACCTGATCTGTCGTTGATGGCTAAGGCGCGCGCCGGGTTCCATGGCCCTTATGGGTCTGGGATCAACCAGTTGGTACACGGTATCGGTGGCGCAGAATACATCGCCTCGATCCTCACTGGATACACTGGCGAAGAAAAAGAAGAAGCGGGCACCACGTTCTATGAGAACACCGCTTTTCCGGGCGGCTGGATTTCGATGGCACCGCCACTTTTTGGGGAAGATGTAGATTTTGCGGATGGTCACTCCAATGAATTGCACCACGAAGCCGAAGACGTTGCAGCCTTCTTGCGCTGGACGGCAGAGCCACATCAAAATGCACGTAAGCGCACGGGCTTTATTGCGGTGCTATTCTTGATCATTTTGACCTCGTTGCTGTACCTGACCAACAAACGCATCTGGGCACCGATCAAGCGCAAAGACTAAGGTTTTCTAGCTGAAATTTTAAAAGGCGCGCCTGACAAGGCGCGCCTTTTTTATGAGTCCTGATTGGGTTTCAGGCTTAAAATCATCTCTCGATGCGGAATTCCTGCATCGTCGAACTCTGGCCCGAAAACCTTAAAACCCAACTTTTCATAGAATCCGATAGCGTGGGTTTGGGAGCCGAGCACGGCCTCATCAAACTTATCGCGTAAGTCGTCCAGAATGAACTGCATCAGCCTCGCGCCCAGGCCTGTACCGCGTTGTGCGTCCAGAACCGCGACGCGCTGAATTTTGGCGCGAGGACCCAACGGCATGACGCGCGCAGTTGCGGCGGGCAGGTTGCTGGCATAAGCGAGATAATGGCGGCAAAGTGCTTCTTTACCATCCATCTCTTCCTCCTCGGAGACATTTTGCCCCTCGATGAACACCACCCGCCTGATGTGTTGGCAAGCGGCGATATCATCGGTGCGGGTAACTTTATCCAACGGGGGCCGTCGCAGCCATGGCAGCGTTTTTGGCAAACTTGGCCTCCCACGCTGCAAGATTCGGGCGGGTATTGCGCCAGTTACGGTCGGGGTGGCGGAAATCAACGTAACCCAATGCGCAGGCGACCGCGATTTGACCGATATTGAGGGTGTCGGAGGTCAGGGTACTCATCCAAGATGTTTCAATCGCGTCCAGAGCGGTGGTGATTTTTAGCCATTGGGCCTCGACCCATTCTGGGTATTGCTTGTCCTCGGGGCGCACGCGGACCTCGTACACCATTAAGATTGCTGCGTCGGTGATGCCGTCGGCGGTGGCCTCGAGGGTGAGGAGCTGCCAAGTGGCATCACCGGCCCCGTAAAGCCCGGCTTTCGCGCGCTCATCAAAGAAGCGACAGATAACACGGCTATCGTAAACAGGCGCGCCATTGTCTAAGGCTAGCGCGGGAATTTTACCTAAGGGATTTAGGTCGCGCGGCATAGTCCCGGGATCAATCGGGGTGCCGCCTGCGGTGAGAATTTCTACATCATCAACCTGACCAGTTTCGCGTAGAATCAGTAAAACTTTGCGCGCAAAGGGTGATGTTGGGCTGGAATAGAGTCTCATTTGATATCGTCCTTTGATTGAATACCCCGCATAAGGGCGGAAAGAATTGGTGTATCTTGCCCGATGCCATAGGCGGCTACATGATCGGCAGCCGAGATGCGAACTGCATCGGGTTTGTTTTGGTTCAGTTTCCACGTGCCGTTGATCTCGGTCGGGTTGAACTGGAAAGGCTGGATTTGGCGTAGCATCCGCTCGAGCATATCACCCGACATTTTGCTGCTGGTCCAAGGCGGCTTGGGTAGCAGGTGTTGCTCAAAATGCGCCGACAGGCGGTCGAGCAGTGGGAGCAAATTACCTTGAGGCAATTTGGTAAGTGTGCCGCGAATCTGGATGGCAACGTAATTCCAAGTGGGAACCTGATCTTCAACGCCATACCAATCGGGCGAGATATAGCTGTCGGGGCCAGTCACCGTGATGACGGCAGGTTGCGGGTCATTGCAGGCCCGGGCGATGGGGTTGGAGCGTATAAGGTGAAGTTCTGCCATTTTTCCATCTTCTGAGAGCAGAAATGGAACATGCGATGTTAGTGGGCCATTGGGCCCATTGATTGCTAAGGTGCCGAACCCCCGCTCACGCGCAAACTCGATGTTTCGAGAGGCAGAGACCTGCCTATAGTTGGGATTAGAATGCATGGCGGTATCGTCAAGTTGGTGGCACTATTGTGAGTTTAGTGTGCAAGGCAGATTTAACCAGCCGTTATTTTGTAGATGATATAGTTCTCTGTGGGTTAGTACGGTATACGATCACCGAATTTTATTATCCGCACTATCAAATGGCAATTCTACGGCGCTGCCAAACGAGAATTGCTCCCGAGGTTGAACACCAGTCACATAAGGGTGCCGAGAACAGCCCCTACCGTTCCGAAAGTGAGAAAACGCTAGGCGATCAGGAAGCCTGCAACAGTACATATCGATCCATTCGGCTATTCGAGATTGCTTCTCCGTCCCAGCGGATGTCACATGAAAGCATCAAATGGTGGGACCTTCGTTCAACCAGAAGTTAACGTGATAGTACCTCAACGTACCTTTGGGCGTTGCGAAGCTGTAGTTATTTTGAAGCTGATAGCCCATTTTCATAGGGGGGCAAGCGATGCTTTCCGGGAAAATTGGGCAGTTGCCCTAACACCAGTGCGCGAATTTGGGTCCAAAAGGTGCCAAGAGCAGTAACAAAAACACCAAGCAGTAGCAGTGTTAGAACTGGAGACCACAATGTTCCGGTTTCACTTATTGCTGCGGCTGTGATCAGGCCGATATAGATCAGCCCCGCCGTAAGAAAGCTTCGTCGGTCGATAATGATGGCGAGCAGTGTGAAAAGCACGAGTACAACAATGGCTGATCCAGTGCCAATAGTGCCGCCAAGCTGATAGTTTGACATAACCAAGGTGTTCACCAGCGCAGGGGCTGCAAGGATATGTAGCCAGAAAGCTGAGGCTGATTTTCGGCTTATACGGTGGGGATCTTGCAGATCGAACCAAAGAGCGCCGACAAAGGCACAAACCCCAAAGACAAGTGTTCCGATAGCAAGGTAGGGCTGTTGGCGTAGGTCAAAGTAATCAGTCAGATTTGATGAGGATGAATACCCGCTTGGGATCAGTATTTCGACAGCGCTGAAAACGGTTAAGATTCCAAAAACACCTAGGGCCAGCATGGCAAATGGCAGGCGAAACACTCGAAAGTAAACGGTCATTCCAAGTATGCCGACAATCCCAACAATCAAGCTGGACGTTGGGGTTAAGTCCCCATTGGAGCTTAATAAAAACAAGCTGCATGTAGCTCCAAGTGCTGTAGCAAATGAGATGCATATTGCGATGGAAGGTAAAGACATTCGTCGCTTTTTGGTAAAGTAGAATGCGAACCCAATTGAGAGGAGCATAGCAATAAAGGGGATGGAAAGAGGGTCACTTAAGAGGGTGAATAGGCCAAGGAAGCCCGACATGAGGAGGGTTAAACCTACGGTTATGAAGATTTCAGCGAAGCCCTTGAACAACTCAAAAGGCTCATCATCACCGATCATGTTCGCCCGATAACCTTGGCGCTGGTCAGACAGGATCATTAGATTGCTGGCCTGCGTTTCATCTAAAACGCCAGATGAAACGGCGGCACGTAGATCATCACGGGTGATGCCTTCAGGCATTGATGGTCTCCACGGTTAGGTTTCCGTTGGTGTAAACGCAAATTTCAGCAGCAATTTTCATTGCATCGCGTGCGATAGTCTCTGCGTCTTTATCTGTATCCATCAAAGCCCGCCCGGCGGCCAATGCAAAGTTCCCGCCTGATCCAATGGCGGCTATGTCATGTTCGGGTTCAAGCACATCGCCGGCCCCTGTGATAACATAAAGCTCGGAGCCGTCGGTGACGATCAGCATTGCCTCGAGGTTCTTAAGGTATTTATCGGTGCGCCAATCTTTTGCTAACTCAACAGCAGCACGAGATAGTTGACCAGGGGTGGCTTCTAGTTTGGCTTCCAACCGCTCCAGCAGGGTAAATGCATCAGCGGTAGAGCCTGCGAAACCCGCAATAACATCTGTCCCACCCGGAGAGAGGCGTCGAACTTTGCGCGCAGTGCCTTTCATGACGGTTTGCCCAACAGACACTTGCCCGTCACCTGCAATGACAACTTTGCCACCTTTGCGAACACCAATAATGGTGGTCCCGTGCCAGCCGGGGAATTTTCCCTCAGACATGGAAATCTCCTTTTGTCATTTGAGAGTATATAGGCATGGATAGGGCGTTGCGCAAAGGGCATACGCGCCAATTACCGAACGCCAGTGAGCCGTAAAAGCCGCCTCGGATAGATGCTTTGTATAACAAGAAAGGCCCCGAAACTAAGTGTCGGGGCCTTTGCTAGAAATATGTATCAGGTTTAGTCTAGTGAGCGTTCGACTTCTTCGCGAGTGAAGATCTCGATGACGTCCGCAGGGCGAATGTCATCATAGGCTTCAAACGCCATGCCGCATTCTTGACCTGACTGTACCTCTGGAACTTCGTCTTTAAAGCGTTTGAGGGTTTTCAGCGTACCTTCATGGATGACGATGTTGTCACGTAGCAAGCGAACTCCGGCAGAGCGGCGCGCGACCCCTTCGGTTACGATACAGCCAGCAACTTTACCCACGCCAGTAACTTTAAAGACCTCTTTGATTTCAGCATAACCGATGAAACTTTCTTTGATTTCAGCAGAGAGCAACCCAGAAGCAGCCTGTTTTACATCATCAACAAGGTCGTAAATAACCGAGTAGTACCGGATTTCCACGCCTTTTTGGTTGGCGGTGTTCCGTGCCGATGCATTCGCCCGAACATTGAAACCAAAGACCGGAGCGCCGGATGCTTCTGCCAAGCCGATATCAGATTCGGTGATCGCGCCCACGCCAGAGTGCAATACGCGAACACGAACCTCATCGTTGCCGATTTTCTCCATCGCCTGAACGATAGCTTCGGCAGAACCCTGCACATCAGTTTTCACCAAGATAGGCATTTCTGTAAGGCTTTCGTCGTCCTTGGCCTTGGCCATAAGTTGCTCAAGGGTTGTGGCGGCACCAGCGGCGGCGCGGCGGTCTTTGCCAGCTTTTTCGCGATATTCAGCGATTTCACGGGCTTGAGCTTCGGTGTCGACAACATTCAAGACGTCGCCAGCTTCCGGGGTGCCGTTAAGGCCAAGAACCTCGACAGGAACGGACGGGCCGGCTTCTTTGATGCGGTCGCCTTGGTCATTGATAAGTGCGCGAACGCGACCGTATTGCTCACCAACAACAAAGATGTCGCCTTGGCGTAGTGTTCCGTTTTGAACCAAAACTGTTGCTACAGGTCCGCGACCAACATCCAGTTGGGCTTCGATCACAGCTCCAGAAGCTGCGCGATCAGGGTTGGCTTTGAGTTCCAAAATTTCCGACTGAAGGGCAATGGCTTCCAGTAGAGTATCAAGGCCTTGGCCGGTGGTCGCAGAAACTTCAACGTCTTGAACCTCACCAGACATTTTCTCGACGATAACTTCGTGTTGAAGTAGGTCAGTACGAACTTTGTCTGGGTTGGCGTCAGGCTTATCGACTTTGTTGATGGCAACAATCATTGGAACATTTGCGGCCTTGGCGTGGGCGATAGCCTCAATTGTTTGAGGCATGACAGCGTCATCGGCAGCCACAACAAGAACTACGATGTCTGTCACCTGTGCACCACGAGCACGCATTGATGTAAACGCGGCGTGACCGGGCGTGTCGAGGAAGGTCAATTCTGTCCCGTCTTGGACAACTTGATAGGCCCCAATATGCTGCGTGATACCACCAGCTTCACCCGCGGTTACACGGGCGTTGCGAATGGAGTCGAGTAGGGATGTTTTACCATGGTCAACGTGACCCATGATTGTGATGACGGGCGCACGAGGCTTGAGGTCAGACTGATCATCATCAATCTGCGTGATCACATCTTCAACATCAGCATCGGAAACGCGGACAACTTTATGCCCAAACTCTTCGATGATCAGCTCGGCTGTGTCAGCGTCGATCGACTGTGTTTGTGTGGCCATAATACCGTTAGTCATCAAGGCTTTCACAACGTCAGAGACACGTTCGGCCATACGGTTGGCAAGCTCGGACACAACAATTGCCTCAGGTAGCTGAACATCACGCACAACTTTTTCGCGCTCAACAGTACCACCCATAGCTTTTTGGCGCGCACGCTCTTGCTTCCGCTTCATGGCGGCCATGGATTTATGACGACCTTCGCCGCCGCGTAAGGCTTGGTTTAAGGTCAGCTTGCCAGACCGGCGCGCATCATCATTGCGGCCTTTGTTGGCTTTATTCCCGCGATCTTCACGCTCACGGCGTACAGGTGTCGGGGCTGCTTTTCCGCCGCCACGAGGACCTGATGGAGTCGCAACTTGTGGTTCACCAGGTGCCGCGGCAGGTGCAGGTGGTGCGGCCGCACGAGTTTTTTCCTCAGCAGCCTCGCGTAGTTTGCGTGCTTCCTCGTCAGCTTTAGCCTTGAGAGCATCCTCACGTTCTTTTTCTTCGCGCTCTTTAGCTTCTGCTTCGGCACGACGCCGCTCGCGGCGCGCGGTGCTTTCGGCCTCTTCGCGCGCACGGCGCTCTACATCAGAGGCTTCTTGCTCTTTGGCAGCCTGAAGCGCCTTCATACGGCGCTCCATTTCGGCATCGGAGATACCGGCAGGGCGCTTGGAAGGGTCACCAACAGAAGGTGAGCCAGTAATTGAGGGCTTCACACCACCGGGCTTGGGAACCATTACGCGTTTACGCTTGGTTTCCACGACCACGTTCTTGGTACGACCGTGGCTGAAGCTTTGCTTCACATTGCCGGGGCGACCTGCGCCACTACCACGAAGACCAAGGGTTTTTTTACCGTCACTATCGCTCATGCGTCGTCTATTCCTTTCGGGCGGGATTTCTTTCCGCCGCTATGTCCGCGGACACCTTTCAGCCTGATGCCTTCAGCTTTTACTTGTCTGCTGAGTCCA
Source organism: Litoreibacter sp. (assembly GCF_058136045.1). Lineage (NCBI taxonomy): Bacteria > Pseudomonadati > Pseudomonadota > Alphaproteobacteria > Rhodobacterales > Roseobacteraceae > Litoreibacter > Litoreibacter sp. The sequence goes on along the minus strand of NZ_JBYVDD010000015.1, from coordinate 117,210 downwards.
CCGGCCGTTAAGGCGCCATGTATCACACTTTCCCGACCGAAAGCCAAACCCAATTCCTGAGATGTCAAACAGCCAATAAATACGTCTTTTCCGGGTGGTGAATGGAGCTTTGATTTGCCCCGTTCCGACCCGTCACTAGCTTGCACCAGAAGCGTTGCACGCTCTGTTTCAAGCAAACTTTTTACTTTCTCATAACCGGTGACGGCCTGACCCGCTTTGCGTGCGAGTGAAATCAGGTCAACCAGCCGCCGCGCTAACATTTTCTCGGTTAGCTCAAACAAATCATCGGGTATGCTTACCTGTTCTTTGGCCGAGCGGGAGAAGGCTTTCGTTTTGATTGCTTTCGCCAATGCGTCCTTGTCCGCACTCACCCAGATACCACGACCTGGCAATTTGTTGCGGATATCCGCAACAGCCTGACCCTCTGGACCTACCACAAACCGGATCATCAACGCAGGATCGCGCAACTCTCCGGTGGCGATGCAGCGTCGCTCTAGTCCGTCTTGTTCTTTTTGGTGACCACCGCGGCTCATGCCGGAATACCCGAGACCTGAGATCAGGCCTCGGCCTCCTTAGTCGCATCAGCATCGTCTTCTTCATCAGAAACCAAGTCCGCAGGATCTACCCAACCCAACTGTATACGCGCAGTCATAACCATGTTTTGAGCCTCCTCAAGGGTGATATCGAAGGGCTCTAATACACCATCATCCTTGGAGCGCTCGCCATCTACAGTCGTCCAGCCACCGGCCAGTTCCCAGTCAGCGCAGGTTGCGAAGTCTTCAAGTGTTTTCACATCATCTTTTGCCAAGGCTTCTACCATTTGGGGCGTGAGACCTTCGAATGTGATAAGGCTGTCTTGAACACCCATCTCGCGGGCGTTGTCCAAGGCTTTCTTGGCCTGCGCCTCCAGGTAATCACGGGCGCGAGCTTGTAGTTCAGACGCGGTATCTTCATCGACACCTTCGATTACCAACAACTCGTTGGCTTCGACATAAGCAACTTCTTCCAGAGAGGTGAAGCCTTCGGAAACCAGCAGTTGCGCAAAGAACTCATCCAGATCGAGCGTGTCCATGAACAGCTTGGTGCGGATTTCAAACTCGGCTTGGCGACGTGCGGATTCTTCTTCCTCGGTCATGATGTCGATATCAAGGCCAGTTAACTGTGATGCAAGACGTACGTTTTGACCACGGCGGCCAATTGCCAATGAGAGCTGCTCTTCGGGAACAACAACCTCGATACGCTCGGCTTCTTCGTCAAGAACAACCTTGGAAACTTCAGCGGGCTGAAGTGCATTTACCAAGAAAGTTGGCTGGTCTTCGTTCCATGGAATGATGTCGATTTTCTCGCCCTGAAGTTCATTCACAACAGCCTGCACACGCGAGCCACGCATACCAACGCAGGCACCAACGGGGTCGATGGAGTTATCATAAGAAATCACGGCAATTTTCGCGCGCGATCCGGGATCACGGGCAACAGCTTTGATATCGATGATGCCGTCATAAATCTCAGGCACCTCCATTTTGAACAGCTCCGCCATGAATTGGGGGTCGGTCCGAGATAGGGAAATTTGTGGGCCGCGCACTTCGCGGCTGACATCTTTAATGTAGACGCGAATGCGGTCATTCGGACGATAGCTTTCGCGACCAATTTTCTCGTTGCGACGCAGAATCGCTTCGCCACGGCCAATATCAACGATGACGTTGCCGTATTCTTCGCGCTTAACCTGACCGTTGATGATTGTGCCAACCTTGTCTTTGAATTCCTCATACTGGCGATCACGTTCAGCTTCGCGGATTTTTTGCAAGATAACCTGTTTAGCTGATTGCGCGGCGATGCGGCCCATCTCAACCGGGGGCACTTCGTCAACAATCGTGTCGCCAACGGCTGGGTCGTCCAGATAGTCTTTAGCATCTTCGACATTCAACTCGGCGCGGTCATTCTCGATCATGTCATCTTCGACAACAGTGCGAACGCGGGTGAAGGTTGCCTTGCCAGTTTTACGGTCAATAGAGACACGAATATCCAGATCAGCCCCGTAGCGAGACTTCGCAGCACGCGCGAGGGATTCTTCCATTGCCTCGATGACCAACCCGGGGTCGATCATCTTTTCGCGTGCTACGGCTTCTGCGGTTTGCAGCAGCTCTAGCTGGTTGGCAGATGTAATAGCCATTTCTTCGGTCTCCTCACCATCACGCCAAAGGGGCGTTATTCTTCGCCATCGACGATTTGTTGAACTTCGTCAAATTGTGTTTCGTCAATTTCGCCCGCATCTTTGCGGTTTTTTAAAACGTCGCGGATTAGCTCGTCAGTCAGCACCAGTTTGGCGTCTGTGAGCCACTCAAACTTCAGGCCAATCGTGCCTTCTTCGATCACGATCAGGACTTCTTCACCTTGAACACCGGCCAATTGGCCCTTGAAGCGGCGGCGGCCGTCGATCAGCTCTTCAGTCTCAATCTTAGCCTCATAGCCATCCCACATCTCAAAGTCTTTAAGACGCGTTAATGGCCGATCGATACCTGGGCTAGACACTTCTAAGGTGTACTCGCCTGTAATTGGGTCTTCGACATCAAAGGTCGCGGATAAAGCTGTTGAAATCTTGGCGCAATCATCAACCTCAATGCCACCCTCAGGCTTTTCAGCCATGACTTGCACGATATCTTGCTTGCCAGTTAACAAACGCATCCGCACGAGTTCATAACCCAAACCCTCAATAACGGGTAAGGCGATCTCGGCCAGACGGCGGTCGATAGCAGCTTTGGCGATTAGATCAGACATAGGGTCCTTAAGCACAAAAAAACGGGCGCGCGGCCCGTTGGTATTTCCCGGTGGGCGCTGGGGGTGGAGACCAGCGCGCCGCTGTTAAGGGGGATATAGGGGAAGGTGGATGAGTCTGCAAGAGATGATTGGCATGTGACTGAGAGTAGCCGCAATCAGGTCCAAAAACGGCCCTATTCTGAAATTAACCAGTTCTTAGTTAATTCAAGAATGGAGCAAAAAATGGATATGAATACTTTGGGTCTCGTGGCCTCGGTTAGCAGCGGTGCATTTCTGTGTGGCGTGGCAATTATGTATGTAGCGATGAACCGCACATGGAAAAAACGCAACGCGGAGCGTGCTGCCGCATAAGGCAAACCGTAACGTGAATGAAAAACGCCCCGCCAATTGGACGGGGCGTTTTTCGTTTCTCTAGCGGGTGCCGCTTAAGCGAACCACCAGCGCTCCATGAAGCGTGAGCTGTCCATTTGGAACACGTTGCCCGTGGTGCCAGAATTGGTCAGCTTGCTAGAATGCGCGTCCACGTAGTTGGCATACATCGGAATGACGGTGCCGCCCTCGGAAGACATCAGCATTTGCATTTCATAGTATTGCTCTTTGCGTTTTGCCGAATCCAACTCTGCACGAGCCGACAAAAGCAGCTCTTGGAAGCGTGCATTTTCCCAACCACTGTCGTTCCATGGAACGCCGGATTCATAGGCGGTGGAGAACATCCAATCTTCAGTTGCGCGGCCAGACCAATAGCAAGCACACCACGATTTTTTCAGCCAGACATTGGACCAGTAGCCATCATCGGGTTCCTGCACCACGTTTATGTTGATGCCACCTGCTTTGGCCGAGGCCTGATAAAGCTGTGATGCGTCAATCGCGCCCGAGAAGGCAGCATTGGCGGCTGAAAGGTCCACGTCCAAGCTATCGAGACCTGCTTCTTTGAGGTGGAATTTGGACTTGTCGGGATCGTAGGAGTTTTGTTCCAGATCGGCGGCGTAATATTGGTTTGCTGGACCGATCGGGTGGTCATTTGCAACTTTGCCGTGGCCTTGCAAGATTTTATCAACAAGTTCTTCGCGGTTGATGCCGTGCTTAAGGGCTTTGCGCACGTTCATATCATTGAACGGCTCTGTGCCAGTCAGCATCGGAAAAGTGTAGTGCTGGTTGCCAGTGACTTCTAAAATATTAACCATTGGATTGGCTTTTAGAAGCGCCTCGGTTTTGACATCAACCCGATTAACGGCGTCAACCTGACCTGTCATCAACGCATTCATCCGTGCAGAGGAATCGTTAATCGCGATAACTTCAATCTCGTCGAAATGACCTGCGTCGTCACCTTTGTAGTGGCTTGCAACGCGCTTGCCGACAAACCGAACACCGGGGTCGAAGGACTCAACTTGGTAGAGACCCGTACCGATCCCTTTGGAGATGGCCTCGTCAATTTGGCCGGCCGGGAACATCAAGATGTGGTAATCTGAGAGCAGGAACGGGAAGTCGGCATTGCCAGCCGCCAATGTCATTTCAATTTCGTGATCGTTGATCTTTTTCATCTCGGAGATCGCGGACACGATAGGTTTAGCGGCAGATTTGGCCCCCTCGGCAGTGTGCATTTCCAGCGAGGCAATTACATCGTCAGCGCCAAAAGCTTTGCCATTGTGGAAAGTCACGCCTTGGCGCAGCTTGAAAGTCCAAGTTTTGGCATCAGCAGAAGCTTCCCAGCTTTCAGCCAACTCACCCTTTAGCTGGCCATCTGCGCCCACTTCAGTCAGGCAATCAAACACGGCACCATGGGCACACATGATCATGTAGCTGTCAGAATGCGTCCGCCCATCCCAGCTGTCGGACGTGTTGGCGCCAGCAAGGCCTAACCGTAAGCGACCGCCCTTTTTGGCTTGCGCGCGAAGGGGCAGGCCAGTGGCGGATAGAACACCTGCGGCAACACCTGTCTTGAGTAGGCTGCGTCTTGAAATTTGTGACATATATCGTCTCCCAGTTGGTTTCATTTGAGGCGGTTTATCCGCCATTATATCGGCCCTTATGGGGCGAATCTTGTTACATCTTATCAACAGCAGCATCGCCGATGTTATCAACTCCGCGATTCTTTAGCAGATTTGTTAGCCAGTCTGGGTCCATTTCTGGTACAGAGGACAGTAAAAGGTCGGTGTATGGGTGATGCGGTGGCTGGAACATTTCGACCTTGCCGCCCTGCTCCACGACTTGTCCGTCCTTCATGACAACCACCTCATCCGCGATAGAGCGCACGGTGGCCAGATCATGGGTGATGAACATATAGCTGAGGCCTAACTCGTCTTGAAGCTTGGCCAGCAGGCGTAAAATACCTTCGGCCACAAGTTGATCCAACGCACTGGTCACCTCGTCGCAGATGATGAATTTCGGCTCAGCTGCCAGCGCACGGGCGATGCCGATGCGCTGTTTTTGACCGCCGGACAGCTCTGAGGGCAAGCGGTTGAAATACTCAGTCGGCTCCAACTCAATCTCGGCTAGAAGTTCATCCACACGCTTGCGTTTGTCACGACCTTTTAGGCCCATATAAAACTCAACCGGGCGCCCGATGATCTCCCCGATGCTTTTGCGCGGGTTCAGCGCGGTGTCAGCCATTTGGTAGATCATCTGCGCTTGCCGTAACTGCGATTTGTTGCGCTTTTTGTAATCGAGTGGAAGAATTTCACCACCAAACTCAATATGCCCAATCCGTGGCGGCAAAAGACCCGTGATGCAACGCGCGGCGGTGGATTTACCCGAGCCGGATTCCCCAACAACGGCGACTGTGCGCCCCTCATGAATGTCGAAACTAACGTCATGCAAAACGTCGATTTTGCCATAGGCTGCGGTCACGTTCTGGACGCTAACAACTGGCGTGGCCCGCACATTGATTGCAGGTTTTGCCGGGCGCTCGAAACTGCGCACCGCCCAAAGCGACTTCGTATATTCCTCTTTCGGAGAGGACAGCATGGTGCGGGTATCGGCCTCCTCAATCTCATCGCCCTTAAGTAGAACTTTAATTTTATCAGCCATCTGCGCAACAACGGCGAGGTCATGGGTAATGTAGATTGCGGCTGTGTTGAATTGCTCCACGATGTCGCGGATCGAGGCAAGAACCTCGATTTGGGTGGTGACATCCAAGGCGGTAGTTGGCTCGTCAAAAATGATCAAATCGGGGCGACACGCCATGGCCATAGCTGTCATGGCGCGTTGCAATTGCCCGCCAGAGACCTGATGGGGGTATCGAAAACCAATTTCTTCCGGGTTTGGTAAGCGTAGGCGGCGGTATAATTCTACACCGTCTTCTTCGCTTTGGCGGCGACTGGAAACACCATGCTGGACCGGACCCTCTGTATGTTGGTTGATTATTTTATGCGCCGGATTGAAACTGGCAGCGGCGGACTGCGCCACATAGGCAATCCGTTTGCCCAGTAAGCTGCGCTTAACCGAGGCGGAGGCTGTCACCAGATCAACGCCATCAAATTCAACCGAGCCCTTGGATATCCGAACGCCATCTCGGGTGTAGCCCATAGCGGCAAGTCCAATGGTAGATTTACCGGCACCGGATTCCCCGATCATCCCCAGAACTTCACCTTTCTTCAAATCAAGGCTCACACCATTGATGATCGGATTCCAAGTTTCATCCGCGCGACCTTCAATTGTTAGGTTGCGAATTTTTAGAAGTGGCTCGGTCATTCTTTCAGCCCCGATGATTTGTGCAGCATCCAATCGACCACAAAATTGATGCCCACGGTCAACAATGCGATGGCACCTGCCGCCAGCAAAGGTGTAACGGCTGCGTTGGGCGCAAAGGCTGCGTAGTTGATGAACTGGCCAAGGTCTTTTACCATCGTACCCCAATCGGCCAGCGGTGGCTGGATGCCAACACCGAGGAAAGACAGCGACGCGATGGTTAGGAATACAAAGCAGAACCGAAGCCCGAACTCGGCCAAAAGAGGGGCGTAAGCATTAGGCAGCATTTCGCGGAAGATCAGGTAGGGTAGACCCTCGCCGCGAAGCTTTGCGGCTTCAATGTAGTCCATAACCACGATGCTTTGCCCCACTGCGCGCGTCAGGCGGAAAACGCGCGTAGAGTCAATAATTGCGATAATGATGATCATGTAGATGGTGACTTGCCATTTCTCGCTCCCGGCCCATGCCATTGCGATGGTCATCAGCAGCAGTGAGAAAATTAGCGCGGGAATTGCCATGAGCGCATCCACCATTCGGCTTAGCAATTGGTCCAACCAACCACCCAAGGTTGCGGCCAAAAACCCCAAAGATCCGCCAATGAAGAAGGCTAAACAGGTTGTGAGAAATGCAATACCTACGGTGTTTTGTGCGCCATAGATCAGCCGACTTAACAGATCGCGGCCAATTTGATCGGTGCCAAGTGGATATTTTGGATCGCCACCCAGCGCTGGGTTTCCACCCGCCACAATATTGGCTGAGGCAAGGACCTCTTCTTGCCCGTAAGGCGCGATAAAACCTGCGAAGATCGATACGATTGCATAGGCAAGAATAACCATGATCCCGAAAGCGGCAGTCAGAGGCATAGATCTGAACAACTTCTTTGTGGTTTCGCTGCCTATATTGCGGAATGCGGTGCGAAATACCCAAGCCGCTGCAGAAAACATTAACAAACCCTGAACGGCCCAGCGGAAGAATATCACACCTGCCTGTGGCACATCGTTAATATATTGGGATTGAAAGTAGTACCAAAGCGTAAAAATTAAAGCTGCGGTAGCAACCATATAACCAAAAGCCACACCTAAGGACATGTCGCGAAAGTAGGGCCTGTTATTGGTGATTTTTTGGGCGGCAAGACGGAAAACCCATCCCAGGCCCAACAAGGCAATAAGCGCGCCGGAGATCCAGATAAGCGCGTTCATTTCGGATGCCTCAGACGTGGATTGGATATGATAGATAGAATATCAGCGGTCAGATTCAGCAAAATATACACAGCCGCAAAGATCAGGCAGCAGGCTTGCACCACAGGGATATCGCGAATTTTAACACTATCCACAAAAAGTTGACCGATGCCCGGATAGACAAAAACAACCTCGACCACCACCACGCCAGTGATGAGAAAGGCAAGGTTCAAGGCAACGACAGTGATGATCGGAGCCAGCGCATTTGGCAACGCGTGCTTCACGATTACCCGCATCGGGCTGAGACCTTTAAGGCGGGCCATCTCAATATAAGGCGAGGCCAGAAGGTTGATGATTGCGGCGCGCGTCATACGCATCATTTGGGCGGTGACGGCCAAAGTCAGAGTCAGGGCAGGCAGCATGGTTTTGCTGAGGCGGTCGCTGAATGCCATATCAGGGTAGATATTACTGAGTGATGGGAAGACTGGGTTCAGCACGGCAAGGAATAAGATCAAGATATAGGCGAGAAAAAACTCGGGGCTGGAAATTGCGGATAACGTGGTGACGTTCATTACTTTGTCAAAGGCGCTGTTGCGATAAAGTGCAGTCAAGATGCCAAGACCCACGGCCAGCGGAACAGAGATCGCAGCGCTGACGCTGGCAAGAAACAAAGTGTTCTTTAGGCGTGGCGCAATTTGATCCACAACGGTGGTGACATCGGTGCCAACGGCAGTTGTGCCAAAATTGCCTGCAAATAGTGCTTGGCTGAGAGGCACGCCAAAGTCTCCACGCACGGCCCCAGCTAACCAGTTAAAATATCGCGTGAAACTGTTTTGATTTAGGCCTAGCTGCTCGCGGATGGCGTCGACCGCCTCTGGGGTTGCTCCTTGCCCCAAAATTGCCTGTGCGAAGTCACCCGGCAGCGCGTTCACCGCAATAAAGATAATAACAGAAACTGCGAGTAAGGTTACAAGCCCAAGGAACAGTCGTTGCAAAATGATTCGCAGTAATCCGGCCACAGGCTTAGATGTCTCCCAGAAATTTCCAGAGTGGCAGAAGGTAACGACTGAAACTTATCTGTAAACCCATCGTGGGTAAATTCATCAATTTCTGAGTGTTACAAGCCTAACGCCGGCAAGATTCCCCGCAATCCATCCATTACTTGGACAAGTTCAGCGGTAATTGCAGGCTCAGACAACGCATGCCCTGACGCTTTGATCATGCGCAAGTCGGCTTTTCCCCAGCCATCTGCCAACTGATAGGCCGATATTGGGGGGCAGATCATGTCATAGCGACCTTGAATAATCGCCGCTGGAATATGTTCGATTGTACTGCGGTTTTTAATGATCTGACCGTCGTGCTCTAGAAAGCCTTTGTTGGTGAAATAGTGGTTTTCAAGCCGCGCAAAGGCGCGGGCATATTCAGCAGGGCTTTCACCGCGCATATCACTGACGGTCAAAGCTGCTAGGGCATTCTCCCAACCGGCCCAAGCGCGGGCATATTTGGTTTCAATCGGAATATCGCCGGAAAACAGGCGCTTTTGGTAGGCCGCAATCATGTCGTCTTGCTCGTCTTGCGGTATTAGGCTTGAAAACCGCGCCCATTGTTCCGGAAAAAACTGACCAGCGCCGCCGCCATAGAACCAGTCCAGTTCGGCTTGGGTCATTAAAAACACGCCCCGAAGCACAAGTTGTGCCGCCCGGTCTGGATGGCTTTGTGCGTACAATAAAGACAGCGTTGCGCCCCAACTGCCGCCAAACACAATCCAACGGCTGATGTTGAATTTCTCGCGGATCAACTCGATATCACGAATCAGGTCCCAAGTCGTATTATGCTCGATGCTGGCGTGGGGCCGCGAGCGACCACAACCGCGCTGGTCGAACAGGAAAATACGATAAACAGCAGGATCAAAATATCGCCGCATTGTAGGCGAACACCCACCGCCGGGGCCGCCATGCAATACAACAACTGGAATGCCATTGGGGTTGCCACATTGCTCAACATAGATGCGGTGGCCGTCGCCCACATCCAACATGCGCTGGTCGAAGGGGTCTATTGGCGGGTAAAGGTGCGACACCGCGCGGTTTTGTCCTGACGATCTGTCCATAGAGACCTATATAATCTGTTAATCGTCAGGCACCATGCCAGAAAACGACGAAATCAAAGAAGAGCACGCCCATGACCACCACCGTTGACCCCTCCGAGATTGCCAAGTTCGAAGCCATGGCCGCTGAGTGGTGGGATTTGGACGGCAAGTTCAAGCCACTGCATATGCTCAACCCCTGTCGGTTGGACTACATCACCAGCCAAATAGCCGCTGAATTTGATCGCGACCTAGATGCGCCCGCCCCGTTTAACGGCCTGCGCATTCTCGATATTGGGTGCGGTGGTGGATTGCTGTCAGAACCAATGGCGCGACTGGGGGCGGATGTTGTAGGTGCCGATGCGGCTGGCGGGAATATCCCTGTTGCCCAAGTTCACGCAGAACAGTCCGGCCTGACAATTGATTATCGCCACACCTCTGCCGAAGTGATGGCCGACGCGGGTGAGAAGTTCGATGTCGTGCTGAACATGGAAGTGGTTGAGCATGTCTCGGATCCGTTGGCGTATCTGACCGCATGTCGGCAATTGCTCAAACCCGGTGGGTTGATGGTCTGCTCAACTCTAAACCGCAATCCAAAAAGCTTTATGGTCGCCATCGTCGGTGCGGAACATATCATGCGCTGGCTGCCCAAAGGCACTCATGAATGGTCCAAGTTTATCACGCCAGACGAGCTGTTTGAGTTGATCACAAATGCAGGTTTGCAGCCGGTCGATCGCAAGGGCTTTGTGTTTAACCCAATTGCTTGGAGCTGGTCTTTGTCCGATCGCGACTTGTCGGTGAACTATGTCACATCCAGTGTGAAAGTGGTCTAGTCGTTCATCAGGGCCAGACGTAATTCGCGCAATACAGGCACGGTATCATACACTTTTTCGTGGCCAACACGCTCAATAATATTGCTGATCATTGGCGTAATAGTCGCCAACGCGGCGTCACGGGCACGACGGCCTGCAGGGCTGATTACCACTTGTTTGCGGCGCGCATCATCCCAATCTGGCGAGATGTGAATATGCCCGGCCCACTCGAGTTTGGACAGCGTATTGGTCAGCGCCCCGCGGGTAAGCGAGAAACTCTTAGCCAGCTGTGCGGGCGTACGCGGCTCGGTTAGCTGATACAGGTGATTGAGCACGGAAAAATGTGACAACTCCATGCCTTTTGGCAAAGCTTTGCTCAGCTTGCTACGTGCAAGGTGGTCCACCATAAACAGCTCGCTAAACAGCGATATGGCAATTGAATCTTCGATCTCGGACATAAGTCACAGCGTATAGGGACGATTATGGTTCAAAGAGGGGACACGCTGTCGCGCCCTCGCAACGTCATCCATATCAATCTCGAGGCAGACCATACCCGGATCGCGCCCTGCGTCCAGAAGAACCTCGCCCCAAGGACTGATAACCAGCGAATGGCCATGAGTAGAGCGCTCTTTGCCTGTTAATGCAGCATGGGTTCCTGTTTGCGCAGGGGCAATGATGAAGCAGCCGGTTTCAATCGCACGGGCGCGAAGTAGGCTTTCCCAATGTGCCTCGCCGGTAACGGGCGAGAAGGCGGCGGGGGTGGTGATAATTTGCGCGCCAGCTTGTGCCAAATCGCGAAACAACACAGGAAAGCGCATGTCGTAGCAGATAGTCATGCCAATCTTGGCAAACCCTGCATCTGCAACCACAGCGCGGGTGCCCGGACGGTAGCCAGCACTTTCCTGATAAGATTCGGATTCGGATATTTTAACATCGAACATGTGGATTTTATCATACCAGTCGACGATTTCCCCAGTGGGGTTAATCAAGAAGCACCGATTAGCAAAGCGCCCGTCTGGATCATCTGTTTTCAGCCCGAGAGAGCCAATAAGTAGCCAGATGCCAAACTTGGCGGCCGCTTGCTGAAGCGCCGCCAATGTTGGGTCGTCGTCTTGGCGGCACAGGACGGTATCTTGGTGGCGCTTGCTATTTGATAGGCAGTTGGTCACTTCCGGCGTCAAAACGAACTCTGCCCCCTCAACCGCCGCGTCTTCAATCAGTGATAGGGTGGTCACCAGATTGGCGGCAGGGTCGTCGCTGACGTTCAGTTGGAGCAGGCCAATCTTCATGCGAGCAGCGTGTCAAGTTTGCCAGCATGTTCTAGCGCATGTAGCTCGTCGCTGCCGCCGACGTGTTTGCCGTCGATGAAAATTTGCGGCACGGTCCGGCCACCATTGGCGCGCTGGATCATCTCGGATTTCTTGCTGGAATCGCGACCTACATCGGTTTCGCTAAAACTTGCACCTTTAGACGTTAGCAGGCGTTTGGCTGCGTGGCAGTAGCCGCAAAGCGACGAGGTGTAGATTTCAACTTTTGCCATGGGGTGGCTCCTTGGTCATGTCTGTGTTTGCACCCTATCTAGTCATCTTTTGCCACCCTTGCCAGAACCAGTACGTCAACTTGCCGTGCTCCGGCTGAAACACAAGCCTCAGTACAAGCCGCCAAGGTGGCCCCGGATGTCATCACGTCATCAATTAATAGAACCGAGCGTCCCTTTAAGGCGGCCCCTCTTTTGGGATGTGGCACGATCATACCTTCCAGTGAAGCAAACCGTGCGTCGCGGGTTTTACCGTCCATTACCTCGGTGGCGCGTGGGCGATGTAGTGGGTCGGGCAGGTACTTTAACCCCAACTCTTTTGCCACGACTTTTGCCAAGAGCGCTGACTGATTATAGCGCCGTTTCAACAGACGCAGCCAATGCAATGGCACGGGCACCACTACTGCGTCAGGGTCAACCTCGGGGGCTACACGCGCCATCCAAAGCGCCGCAGGTTTTGCCAGATCGGTGCGGTCCCCATGTTTTAGGCGTAAAACAAGCTCGCGCCCTTTGCCGCGATACATGAGCGCCGCTCGCCCTCTGTGCCATGGTCGGGCAATGGCGATGCAGTCGTCGCACTGTATTTCGTAACTGTCTTCCCCCGGCAGGGGCACGCCGCAGGTCTGGCATGCTAAGCCTTGGATGAAGTGCGCTTCGCGCCAACATTCCCCGCAAAGGGACAGATCATCCTCGACCGCAGCACCGCAGGTGAGACACTGTGACGGGTAGATCAGCTTAAGTGCAGATTGTAATTTCATGCCATTCCTCTAAGTAACGGCATCTCAGCCGTAGGAGTTTTCCTTTGCCACAGCCACGCCCTTTGACCGACCGTACAGCTTTGCTGCGCCAGCGCGTGCGGGCGCAGCATCAAGGGGCTGCCATGTTTTTGCATGACGAAGCGGTGTTTGAGGTTCAGGAAAGACTGATTGACGTTAACAGAGAGTTTACATCGGTTGCGATTGTCACCGGGCATGCTGATTTTTGGCGGGAAGCCTTCCCAAATGCCCTGATTGTGCCTGATGAGAACATTTTGGCGTTGAAACCTGAGGCCCATGACCTGGTGATCCATGCCATGTGCTTGCATTGGGCGAATGATCCGGTTGGCCAGCTCGTGCAGTGCCGTCGGGCGCTAAAACCCGATGGGTTGTTACTTGCTGTAGCTCTTGGAGGGCAAACTTTGGTCGAGTTGCGCGCTGCGCTGTCGGAGGCGGAGGTTTCATTAATCGGTGGGCTTGCACCGCGTATTGTTCCGATGGGTGAAATTCGAGATCTTGGCGGTTTGTTACAGCGCGCTGGGCTGGCTTTGCCAGTTGCGGACAGTGCCAAGCGAACCGTGAGCTATTCCTCCCCTATGGCATTGTTGCGTGATCTTCGTGCGATGGGCGAAGGAAATGCACTGGCGGATCGGTACAAAAAGGCACCTCCGCGTGAGCTGTTTTCGCGCATGTCTGAAATATACAAAGATCACTATTCATCTGGCCCAGACCGGGTGTCAGCGACGTTTGAACTTATTTTCCTGACAGGTTGGGCGCCTTCCGATATGCAGCAAAAACCCCTTCGGCCCGGATCAGCGACGACGCGGCTGGCAGACTTCTTAAACACAACCGAGTTGGGGCAGGATGTAAAATCCGCTACTGGGGACGAGGATAACGAATGATGGACGAGATGAACTCAAACTCCTTGCCGCATGCCAATACTGATCACCCTACAACTTTAGGTAAAGTAGGTGTGCTGTTGGCCAACCTTGGCACGCCGGATGATTATACCTACTGGCCCATGCGCCGATATCTGAGCGAGTTTTTGTCCGATAAGCGTGTCGTCGATTACCCGTCTTGGAAATGGCAGCCGTTGCTACAGCTTATTATCTTGTCCAAGCGGCCCTTTGCTTCCGGCGCGGCTTATAAAAGCATTTGGAACCATGATAAGGGTGAAAGCCCCTTGCTCACCATCACGAAGGATCAAACCGCGGCAATTGCGCGGGCGATGGCGTCTAAATATGGCGATAATGTTGAGGTAGATTTTTGTATGCGATACGGAAATCCGTCAACCAAATCCAAGGTGCAGGAGATGGTTGCCAAAGGCTGCGATAAGATCGTGTTTTTTCCGCTATATCCGCATTATGCAGGTGCTACCTCTGCTACGGCCAATGATGAGTTTTTCCGGGCATTGATGGAAGAGAAGTGGCAGCCATCTGCTCGTATCGTTCCCGCATATTTCGAGAACCCCGCTTACATCAGCGCGCTGGCTCAGTCGGTCGAGGATGCCTATGCGAAGATTAAAGAGCGCCCGGATATCTTAGTCTGCTCCTACCATGGTATGCCAGAGCGGTACTTGAGAGAGGGTGATCCTTACTACTTGCAATGCTGTGAAACGACGCGCCTTTTGCAAGCCCGTTTGGGGTGGGATGACACGGATATCACGACCACTTTCCAGTCTGTTTTTGGCCCTGAGGAGTGGTTGAAGCCCTACACTGTTAACGAGGTTGCGCGCTTACCCAAAGAAGATGGGAAAACAAAGATCGCAGTGATCGCGCCCGCGTTTTCTGCGGATTGCATCGAGACGCTGGAAGAAATCAACGAAGAGATCAAAGAAAGCTTTGAGCATGCAGGCGGCGAGCAGTTTACCTACATTCCGTGCCTCAACGACAGCGCAGCGCATATTGATGCGTTGTCGCAGATCATTGACGAAAACCTAAAAGGCTGGGTCTAGTTTAGGCGTGGTGTTATAGGGTGGCCGTCAAAAATGCGGTCGTCTACTTTGATGCGAATTAGACCGTTTTCCAGAACTTTAACGAAAATGCCCTGTATGGACACGCAGCTGCCGATGGTGACTGTGCGAAGCATTGTAACCTCCCCCAAGGTAATGTGACCTTAGTTTACGGTAGGTAACCAGATAATCCACCTAAAAATCCCCTCTGGATGAAGTTTCTCTAAACCTATAGCCAGTCACGTAAAATTGGGATCAGCGGAATATCTGCGGGTGGTATTGGGTAGTTTTTCAAGGCATTTGGTCGGACCCATTCCAATGTTTGCCCTTCACGCGGCGTTGGAATTCCGTCCCACTTACGACAGGCAAACAGTGGCATGAGCAGGTGGAAATCTTCATAGGCATGGCTGGCAAAAGTTAACGGCGCAAGGCAGCTTTTCCAGGTGTTAATGCCCAACTCTTCTTCTAATTCGCGGATCAAAGCGTGCTCTGGGGTCTCCCCCGCCTCTACTTTTCCGCCCGGAAACTCCCACAGGCCTGCCATTGATTTGCCGTCGGGGCGCTGGGCCAAAAGTACGCGGCCGTCTACATCAATCAGTGCGACAGCTGACACTAAAACAATCTTCACGAGCGGTAATCCGCATTAATCTCGATGTACCCATGCGTTAGGTCGCAGGTCCAAACAGTTGTACTTGATCGGCCAACCCCAAGATCGACGCGGATCAAAAGATCTTCGCCTTTCATATGTTCGGCGGCGTCAGCCTCCCGATAGTTGGGCGACACCCAGCCATTTTCGGCAACAAGCACATTGCCAAACCAGATCGACAACCTGTCTCTGTCAGCCTGTGCGCCTGATTTTCCGACAGCCATCACAACGCGACCCCAGTTGGGGTCTTCACCGGCAATCGCAGTTTTGACCAAGGGCGAGTTGGCGATGGACATTGCAACCTTGCGGGCATCATCATCGCTCACCGCTCCGTCCACACGAACTTCGACAAATTTGGTTGCGCCTTCACCGTCACGCACCACTTGGTGGGCAAGGCTTTTCATCACAACGGCCAAACTGCGCTCGAACGTCTCGTTGTCTTCAACCTGCGCGCCAGAGGCGCCAGTTGCCGCAACCAATAAACTGTCAGAAGTTGAGGTATCACTGTCCACCGTGATGGAATTAAAGGTGCCCTTGTTCAACTCTGCGACCATTGCTTGCAGCGCAGGCTGGCTGATAGCGGCATCAGTAAAAATATAGACCAACATGGTTGCCATATCTGGTGCAATCATGCCGGAGCCTTTGGCGATACCCGCAATCTTTACCTCAATGCCATCAACCAGACAGGTGGCCTCGGCGCCCTTTGCAAAGGTGTCCGTTGTCATGATTGCGCGTGCGGCGTCTTCAATGGAATTGGGGTCTAGCCCTGCCGAAAGCTGGTCTAATACACTGGTAATTTTAGCAAAGGGCAAAGGCTCGCCAATTACGCCGGTTGATGCGGTGTAAATATGGCTTGCTGGTATCTTCAGTATACCCGCGGTTGCTTCGGTAATGGCCTCAACGGCTTCAACCCCCGCCCGTCCAGTGAAGGCGTTTGAATTACCTGAGTTTACTAAAAACGCGAACCCCTTAGAGCTATCTTCAACGCTGCCCATCTTGGACTGGCAATCCAGTACCGGCGCAGACCGTGTGGAGGATTGGGTAAACACCCCGGCCACTGCACTGCCCGGAGCAAGTTCAGCCAGCATGACGTCAGATCGTCCAGCATACTTAACCCCGGCGGCGATGGCGCAAAATCGTACGCCGTCAATCATGGGTAGCTTGGGAAAGCCCCCCTTAGGTGCAAGGGGGGATACTTTGGTAATCGTAGCCATGATGTAGGCCCTTTGTGCCGTTTATTTCGACAACAGGCCTACATTGCGGATGGCGGCGGGATCAACCTCAACCTCGCTTCGCACCACTTCGGCGCTGTCTGTTAAGCGAGTAATTTCTGTTTCGATGGTCTTGGCGCGCAATTCGCGTTCAATTTCGTCACGGGTTTCGTCCAATGATGGGGCTTCTTTTACGCGGCTGTCGTTGCGCTTAAGCACATGCCAACCAAACTGTGTTTGAACGGGTTCCGTCACCACGGCCCCGTCTTTGAGCTTAATCACGGCTTCTTCAAAGGCGGGGACCATTGCCCCCTTGCCAAACCAGCCAAGTGATCCACCGCCTGGTCCGCTGGGGCCGGTGGATTTCTCTTTTGCTAGCTCAGCAAAATCGGCGCCCAGTTCTAGGGTAGAAATCAGCTCTTTGGCCTCTTCTTCAGTTTCCACCAAAATGTGGGAGGCGTTGAACTCCATTTCTGACTCGCCGACAGCAAAGCGCTCTTTGTATACCGCTTCAATCTGCGCTTGCTCTACGTCTGACATGCCAATCTTTGTAAGTAATTCGGC
The DNA here is from genome assembly GCF_058136045.1 of Litoreibacter sp. Taxonomy (NCBI): domain Bacteria; kingdom Pseudomonadati; phylum Pseudomonadota; class Alphaproteobacteria; order Rhodobacterales; family Roseobacteraceae; genus Litoreibacter; species Litoreibacter sp. The sequence goes on along the minus strand of NZ_JBYVDD010000015.1, from coordinate 100,011 downwards.
AGCTAAAAACGCTCGTATTTCGTTCTCTTTGCTTAACTCAACCGCACTTGTTAGGTTTTTTTCCATTTCTTGGCTCAGGGCGGTCTGTTGGATCAATTGTTCCAAAATTCCGTCAAACAATACGTTATCCTCGAGTTTTTTGTACTGCTCAGGTAACCGCTCTTGTAGCGCGATCATGTGTCCCAGAGTGATGTCGGTGCCATTGACTGTGACCAAAACCGTTGTTGCGTCTTGTGCAAATGCGGGCATAGCGACAGTTACCGCCAAGCCAGTTGCACGCAGAAGTGTTGAAAATTTGCCCAATATACCAGTCTCCAAAGTGGCCGCGGGTGGGTGCGGCGTTGACACTATCATAGGCGCCCCTTACATCGCCAAGAGGTTGAGGGCGCATCTCGTCTTGGCTGTCGAGATAAGATGCGACGGCCTATACGACAAGGTAAACCTTCACACATAATTGTTAGCCATCACATAAGGCGCGGAAATATGCTGGGTTTGGGTACTATTGCGAAAAAGGTTTTCGGGACGCCGAATGACCGCAAAGTGAAAGCTGTCCGTCCACTGGTCGAAGAAGTGAATGCACTTGAACCAGAGTTTGAAGCACTTAGCGATGAGGAAATTAAACAGCGTACAGAGGCGCTCTCGGTGCGTGCCCAATCGGGTGAAAGCCTTGATGATCTGCTGCCAGAAGCCTTTGCCAATGTGCGCGAAGCTGCACGCCGTGCGTTGGGCCTTCGCGCCTTTGATACGCAAATCATGGGCGGCATTTTTCTGCACCAAGGCAACATTGCGGAAATGAAAACTGGCGAGGGAAAAACCCTTGTCGCGACTTTCCCGGCCTATCTGAATGCGCTGTCCGGCAAGGGCGTGCACATCGTGACTGTGAATGACTACCTTGCTAAACGTGATGCTGAATGGATGGGCAAAGTTTATTCGGCATTGGGGCTGACGACTGGCGTGGTTTATCCGCAGCAACCAGACGACGAGAAAAAAGGCGCATACGCGGCAGATATTACCTATGCGACCAATAATGAATTGGGCTTTGACTACTTGCGCGACAATATGCGCTCCAACCTGTCAGAGATGGGCCAGCGCGGCCATAACTTTGCGATTGTAGATGAGGTAGACAGCATCCTGATCGACGAGGCGCGGACCCCGTTGATTATTTCTGGTCCGTCTGATGATCGTTCCGAGTTGTACACCACCATCGATAAGTTGATCCCTGAGATTACCGACGAGCACTACAAGCTCGACGAGAAAACCCGTGTGGTTACGATCACGGATGAGGGCAACGACTTTATCGAGAAACGTCTGCGTGAAATGGAGCTGCTGCCTGAAGAGCAATCACTGTACGATCCGGAAAGCACGTCCCTTGTCCACCATGTGACCGAGGCGTTGAAGGCTCATAAGTCATTCCACAAAGACAAGGACTATATGGTCCGCAACGATGAAGTTGTACTTGTTGACGAATTTACTGGCCGCATGATGGCGGGGCGTCGGCTGTCCGGCGGCCTGCACCAAGCGATTGAGGCCAAAGAGGGTTGTGCTATTCAGCCTGAGAATATCACGTTGGCATCGGTGACCTTTCAGAACTATTTTCGCCTCTATGATAAGCTTGGCGGCATGACAGGTACGGCTGTGACCGAGGCAGAAGAGTTTGCTGAAATCTACGGGCTTGGCGTTGTGGAAATGCCCACAAACCGCCCCATCATTCGGATTGATGAGCATGATGCGATCTACCGCACAGCAAGGGAAAAATACGAGGCTATCGTTGAGGAAATCAAGGTGGCTCATGCCACTGGCCAGCCCGTTTTGGTCGGTACAACCTCTATTGAAAAATCTGAATACCTGTCTGAATTGCTACAAAAAGCAGATGTGCCGCACAATGTTTTGAATGCGCGGCAGCACGAGAGAGAAGCCGAGATTGTCGGCAATGCAGGCACTTTGGGTGCAGTGACTATTGCGACCAATATGGCTGGCCGCGGTACAGACATTAAGCTTGGCGGCAATGTTGAGATGAAAATCATGGCTGCTCTAGAGGCTGACCCTGAAGGTGATCCAGAGGTTATTCGCGCGCGTATTGAGGAAGAGCAATCTAAGTCCGAGGATGAAGTTAAAGCCGCTGGTGGTCTTTATGTTTTAGCCACTGAGCGCCATGAATCTCGTCGTATTGATAATCAGTTGCGTGGCCGCTCTGGCCGCCAAGGTGATCCGGGTCGCTCTAGCTTCTTTCTATCGCTGGAAGACGATTTGATGCGTATCTTTGGGTCCGAGCGTCTGGATAAAATGCTGTCCACGTTGGGCATGAAAGAAGGTGAAGCCATTGCGCACCCTTGGGTAAACAAGTCGCTGGAAAAAGCGCAGGCCAAAGTTGAGGGTCGTAACTTTGATATCCGCAAGCAATTGCTGAAATTTGACGATGTGATGAACGACCAGCGCAAGGCAATTTTTGGCCAACGTATGGAAATCATGGAAGCGCAAGAAATCGGTGAAATTGCGCAAGATATGCGTCATCAGGTGATCGACGACTTGGTGGATCAATACATTCCAGCCAAAAGCTATGCGGATCAGTGGGACACGCAAGGCCTGTATGTGGCCGTTCTTGAAACGCTGGGCATTGATGAGCCAGTTATTGCGTGGGCCGAAGAAGAAGGTGTTGATGATGGCGATCTGCGTGAGCGCCTCTACGATGCGTCAGATAAGTTTATGGCGAAGAAAGCCGTTGATTTTGGCCCTGACCAGATGCGCAACATTGAGAAGCAATTGTTGCTACAAACTATCGACGGCAAATGGCGCGACCATCTTTTGAAGCTGGAGCATCTGCGCTCTGTTGTTGGTTTTCGCGGGTATGCTCAGCGAGATCCGCTCAATGAATATAAAACCGAAAGCTTCCAGTTGTTTGAAGGCATGCTGGATGGTCTGCGCGTCGATGTGACAGAAAAACTGTCCAAGGTGCGCCCACTGAGTGAAGAAGAGCAACAGCAAATGCTGGCGCAATTCATGGCTCAGCAAAATGGGGGGCAAGCGGCCCCGCTTGCGGTTGAAGAGGACCAAGCCGGTGTTGTTTTGGAAGGCTTTGATGAGAAGGATAAAGGCACCTGGGGGACCCCTGGCCGCAATTCTTCATGCCCCTGTGGCTCCGGTAAAAAATTCAAACATTGCCATGGTGAGATTATGTAACGGCTCAATATTTAGCGCGGTATCTTCGTGCTAAATTTCCTGCTATGGTAGAGCTCTATTGCAACGAGAATACTCGGCAAGGCAGGTAAATGAGCAGTTTTTTAAAGAACGCGGTGATGGCTGCGTGTTTTTGCATTCCCTCTTCAAGTTTTGCAGACGGGTTGGTGGCTGTGATCACCCCACCTATTCCCTTTCCATCTTCGAAGACGCCTGATTTTCCACTGAACAAGCAGCTGCCGGCTCCGTTTAAACCACTCAGTATCGAGGTGATTGAAGAGACTGCGGACCTCATTGATATTGTAGCGCGACAAGCAAATATTTCAAACTTCGGCACGGCTTGCGAGCCCTCTATGGATGTTAATGTGCTAAATGATGCGATGCTTGATGTGCAAATTTTCGCACCGTGCTTGCCCTACGATACTGTTGATTTTGAGCATGAAAGTATGGCTTTCACGGCGCCTTTAACAATGACCGGAGAGCTGTCTTTTACCTTACCGGCGCTCTCGGATAGGGCGCGTCTTAAAGCTACTCTGTCTGATGGTACAACATTGTCAGCGGATGTATTTGTTCCAGACACTCGACACTTTGCTCGGGTAGCCCTTCAGTGGGATGGCAAAGATCCCGGCACACTTATTGCCCGGGTTCCTAAGTCTTTGAGTGGTAAGGTCATCCAGCTTGGTGAATCGAACGATAGGAACGGAAAGATACTATCTGTCTTCTCAAGTAAAATAAATAATTTGCAGGCATCTGGTGTGGTGCGTTTGTCGCTAAGAGCCCCGGTCACTCTGGCTAATTGCAGTGTAGGGCATGCCGCTCGTGTGCGCCAAATAGTTTCAGGTGTGGTGCTGTCTAGCTATGATATCACGATGTCAGGACCGGGTTGTGGGGCTGTCGGTCAAATTCTTGAGTTGAATAATGTTCTCCAAGACCTGAAGCTTAACCAGAACTGACACGGGTAATAACTTGTTTTCTTTCGGACGCATCCTCTGGACGACACTTTTGCTTTGCGCATCAACTTTGGCTGCGCTGGGCGATGATGTGCGCCTTACGTCTCGGGATGGCACAATTCAAATCGACGGAACGCTACTGACCTACGATGGTGAGTTCTACCGTGTCGAAACCACCTACGGTCCGCTTACATTGGATGGTGAAGGCGTCACATGCAACGGGCCTGGATGCCCAGACCTTAATGCATTTGTTGCGAACATCAGGCTGTCAGGGTCGCACCGCATGGCTGAAGTCTTGATCCCAGCACTGATCCAAGCTTATGCCACAAGCAATGATTACGCGGTAACGCGCGAGGTTGCGGATGATTGGCGGTCCACATTTGTTTTGCGAGATAAAGATCGGATACATGGTCGATTCTTTTTGCATTCAAGCACCACAGCCGAAGGTTATGCGGACTTAATCGCTGAGGAGGCTGACATCGCACTGGTCCTTCGTGAACCCAACAGGGGCGAAGTGGTGATGGCGCGTTCTGCGGCGTCGGGCGATTTGTTGAAAGGTCGTCGTGCCCGTGTGGTTGCGCTAGATGGGGTTGTTGTAATTGCTGCTCCGGGCCAGCCACTTCATAAACTGACTTTAGATCAAATGGCAGTTGCGGTAGCGGGTGAGGCCGAGCGCTGGTCTGATATTGGGGGCGCGGATATTCCATTGGTCAGGCACCTTCCTGAGCCAGAGTCGGGTTTGGTCGAGGTGTTTGAGGATCGAGTTCTGGCGCCTGCAAAAAAGAAAATTTTGGCGGGCTTCACAGGTCATGCTTCACTGGAGGCCTTGGCTGATGAGGTGGCTGAGGATCCGTTTGCTATTGGCCTGACAACATTGAGCGAGGTTGGAAATGCTGTACCGTTGCGAATAGCCGGTAATTGCGGGTTTGAGACTAACGCAACCTTGGCGGCTCTGCGATCGGAGGACTATCCTTTGACCCTGCCGCTGATGCTTTATACGCCGGCACGGCGGTTGCCACTTATGGCGCGGGAGTTTTTAGATTTCACTCAAGGGTCCACAGCAGATTTTGTGATCCGACGTGCGGGGTTTGTGGATCAAGCAATTACAACCACTCGCTTTGATGATCAGGGTGATCGACTGGCGCATGCGATTTCTCAAGCAGGACCAGAAATAACGCTGGGTGATTTGCAGAATATGGTAAATGCCTTGCGGGACCGGGACCGGTTATCGACGACATTCAGGTTCACGGGGGGGACACGTCTTGATGTGCAATCTCAAGAAAATATCATCCGCTTGGCACATGCACTGGAAGCGGGGGTCTTTGATGGTCGTGAGTTGTTGCTCGTTGGGTTTTCTGATGGTGAGGGCTTGGCTACGCCAAATTTAGCCCTTTCTGAAAAGCGGGCTAAAACGGTGAAGCGCCTTTTGCATGAAGCGGCGCCAGTAGCGAACTTTAAACGCTTTAAGTTGCAAGTTGATGCTTTTGGTGAAGCTTTACCAATGGCTTGTGATGACACAGATTGGGGTCGTGCGATCAACCGCCGTGTTGAAGTTTGGGTTAAATAATCTGTGCACTGGTGTCATAAAATTCCATGGCTGCGAAAAGAATAGCAGCCACCTGATCCGATGATTAGGTGGTCGTGCAAAGTAAGGCTCAACGCCTCAGCACCCTTTCGGACTTGTTCAGTCATCGAAATATCCTCACTGGAGGGCGAAGCATCTCCTGATGGGTGGTTGTGAACTAAGATCAGTGCAGAGGCGTTCAGCTCCAGCGCTCGTTTCATTACCTCACGCGGGTAGACTGACACATGATCTACTGTACCCGTTTGTAAGGCCTCATCGGCAATAAGGTAGTTCCTTCGATCTAGAAACAATACGCGAAATTGTTCGCGCTCCATATATGCCATCTTAGTTCGGCAGTAATCTAGTAAGGCCTCCCATGACGACAGAACATCTCGGTGCATTATTTTCACCCGAGTCATTGCTTGAGTAGCGGCTTCAACTATCTTTAGCTCTTGAATGACGCTGTCTTCAACACCCTGTACTGCAGCTAAGCTATTGGGAGAGGCGGAAATAACTGCGTTGAAGTCACTAAAGGTGTTCATTAGTCGGTGAGCTAATCTGCGGGCATCGCGTTGGGAAATAGCGCGAAATAAGACAAGCTCCAGCAGTTCAACATCTGGAGTTGAATCAGATCCAAGCATTAAAAACCGGCTCCTAACCTTTTGGCGGTGCCGATGCGTTTCTGAAGGTGGGCGCGGGGAAGCTTTTTGAGGGAGGAAGCCCGGTAAAGCAGCACCAAGAGAATTTATCTGAAGCTGTGTCATGGAATCAGTTTCAGACGATTCGACTTAATTGCTGGTTAAAGCCCCTCTATGAAGTCGGGTGGAATTTTCCACTTGGTGACAGAGTGAACACTTGGCACCCATCAGCGGTTACCCCAATGGAGTGTTCAAACTGAGCCGATAACGATTTATCCCGTGTCACAGCTGTCCAGTCGTCGGCCAATACTTTGGTTTCGGGGCGACCTAGGTTCACCATTGGCTCGATCGTGAAGAACATGCCTTCTTCCAATACCGGGCCAGTGCCGGGGCGACCGTAGTGTAAAACATTCGGTGGCGCATGAAAGACGCGTCCCAAGCCATGTCCGCAAAAATCGCGAACCACGGACATGCGGTGACCTTCTACGAATTTCTGGATGGCATTCCCAATATCACCAAAGGTATTGCCGGGTTTCACGGCCTCAATACCCTTAATTAGTGCGTCATGGGTTACTTGGATCAAGCGCTCTGCCTTGCGGTTTGGCTTGCCAGCAACATACATTCGGCTGGTATCGCCAAACCAACCATCGACAATAACCGTAACGTCGACATTTAGAATATCGCCTTCTTTTAGCACTTTGCCAGCTGGAATGCCGTGGCAGACAACGTGATTCACGCTGATACAGCTGGCGTGCTGGTAGCCTTTGTACCCAATAGTGGCGGATTTGGCTCCGGCATCATCGACCATCTTGGTGATGCGGGTGTCGATTGCCTCTGTGGTGACGCCGGGCAGGATCATTGCGGCGATGTCATCAAGTATTTGTGCGGCCAGCTTCCCAGCCTTGGCCATCCCGGCAAAGTCCGCATCATCATAGATACGGATACCTTGTTTAGTAATGCGGCCTTGGTGCGTTGAGTCTTCCACAGGTTACTCCGATAATCTCTTTTCGCATATATAGTGCGGCATTTGGGGTTATGCCAGCCTGTCAGTCCCTTGCCATTGCTTTTTATTGTCAACAAGGAGGGGGTCTGTGAGCCATATCCCCTCCGGCGTAATACGGGTGCCGTAACATAATATTTCAACCCCGCAGGCACGGGCAAAATCAAAGGATTGGGCGTATTTAGAGTCTATATCACTAGCAATCTTCATCCGATTACAATCTGAGCGGCCAACCAGATACAGCATGATGGCCCGCTTACTGTCTTGCGCGACCTCAGACAACTCATGCAGATGTTTTGCACCACGCGTGGTAACGCAGTCAGGAAATTCGGCCCAGTTATCGTTTCTGTGTAAAGTTACACTTTTTACCTCAACATATGCGTCGGGAAAGCCGTCCTGCGAGAGCATGAAATCAATTCTACTGTTGGCCCCGTAAGGAAGCTCAGGTCTTATCCCTCGGTAAGTTGATACCTCCGAAACTTGTCCCGATATCAAAGCTTCTTTGACGATTCGATTGGGTAAACTTGTGTCTATGCAGGCGTAATGCCCGTCTTTAAATTCAGCCAAGCGCCATCCAAATTTCAGTTTCTTTTTTGGGTCATCATTTGGCTCTAGCCAAACTCGCATTCCTTCAGCATTGAAGCCCAACATTGCTCCGGGGTTAGGGCAATGGGCGGTGACTATTTGGCCGGTTTCCTCCAATATTACATCCGCCAAAAAGCGTTTGTAGCGGCGGATCAGCCGGGCGGGGATAAGCGGGGTTTGAAAGCGCATGGGCTGGGCCTATACCGAAAGGCAGCCATCAATCAAGGAGCCGCCGATGTCCAATCCCACCGCAGCCATGCTTGTCATTGGGGACGAAATTCTGTCGGGACGCACGAAAGATACCAACACCAACCATTTGGCGTGCGCACTAACCAACATTGGCATTGATTTGAAAGAAGCGCGCGTTGTCTCGGATGAGCACGATCAAATTGTGTCCGCCGTCCAAATGCTGAGTGGGGATTATGACCATGTGTTTACCTCAGGTGGTATTGGCCCAACACATGACGATATCACCGCCGACGCCATCGGGGCCGCTTTCGGTGTAAATGTCGATGTGCGTGCGGACGCAAGAACGCTGCTTGCGGCTCACTACAAGCAGCAAGGAATGGACTTTAACGATGCGCGAAAGCGTATGGCTCGCATTCCTGATGGGGCGACCCTCATTGATAACCCAGTTTCGATCGCGCCTGGTTTTAGCATCGCGAATGTTTATGTTATGGCGGGGGTGCCGAAGGTATTTTACGCAATGGTGGAGACAGTTTTAGCAACATTAACGGGTGGCGAGCCGTTGCAATCCAGAACCTTGCGTGTCCATATTGGCGAAGGAGATATCGCTGGCCCGCTTGCCGCGGTGGCACAGAAATATTCGGATCTTTCTTTCGGGTCGTATCCGTTCCAAAAAAACGGGGTCTACGGCAGTAACCTTGTTGTTCGCGGAGTAGATGCAGGGCAGTTGGTTGAAGTTGTGGTTGAATTGGCAAAGGCACTGGGTGTTGAAAATGTTTGATACATTTGAAGTGGTTGAGGCTACATGGCCCCCAGCGTCAGTTAACCAAGTCGGTTCGTGGCTAATTCGGGACAGCCAGGGTGGAGGTAAGCGGGTTTCTGCTGCAACGCCAACTGGTCCCGCGGCTGTAGATGAAATCGACTTGGCTGTTGTTGAAATGGAGAAACTTGGCCAACCAGCATTGTTCTCTCTAAAGTCAGAAGATGCTATATTAGACACTATTTTGGCTCAAAAAAATTATGAAGTGCTTGACCCGTCTCTTCTGTTTCGTGGACCTATCTTCAATGCCGAGGTTGCACCGGTAACAGCATTTAACATCTGGCCGCCTATGCAAATTATGAAAGATATTTGGTCTGAGGGCGGCATCGGTCCGGCACGTATTGCTGTGATGGACCGTGTTGAGGGGCCGAAAACCGCTATCCTCGGGCGGGTTGATGACCGGGCCGCGGGTGTGGCGTTTGTCGCTATGCACGGAGCCACGGCCATGGTTCATGCGGTTGAAGTCTTGGCGGATCATCGGCGTAAAGGCTTGGCGCGCCAAATGATGCATGCAGCTGCGCGGTGGGCAATGACCCAAGGTGCGACGGAGTTCTCGCTGGTGACGACTGAAGAAAATTTAGCTGCCCAATCACTGTACAGCTCTCTGGGCTTGTCGGTTGTTGGGCGGTATCATTACCGAATGAAACCATGAAAGGCCCTGCACCGTGACAAAGCCAACCGTGACCGCACTTGATTTGCCGATGGTCGACCCGCTACCAGAATCTACGCAAAAGTTCTTTGATATTTGCCAAGAAAAGCTGGGCATGATTCCAAATGTTTTGCAGGCCTATGCTTTCGACATTGAAAAACTGAACGCCTTTTCGGGCATGTATAATGACTTGATGCTGGGTAACAGTAGCCTATCAAAGCTAGAGCGCGAGATGATTGCCGTTGCAGTCTCGTCAGTGAACAAATGTTTTTATTGCATGGTGGCCCACGGCGCGGCAGTTCGTGAGCTTTCTGGTATTCCGGAGCTAGGCGAGGCGTTGGTGATGAACTACCGCGTGGCTCCGATTGATGTGCGTCAGCGGGCGATGCTCGACTTTTCGGTGCAGATGACCGAGGCCAGCTATCGCATTGAGGAAGCTGACCGCGAGAAGTTGCGTATCGTCGGGTTTACTGACGCCGACATCTGGGACATTGCGGCGGTCGCCAGCTTCTTTAATATGACGAACCGTATGGCCTCGGCCATCGATATGCGGCCTAATCCAGAGTATCACGCGGCCCATAGATGAGGTTTGCGCTCACCCTTTGCTTGGTGAGCCTTACGCTTGCCATTCCAGCGTTCGCAAAGCTGGAATTGACCTTTCCGGGGTCGGCAACACAGACTTCCTCGAAGACGGAAAGTTTTGCCAGCTACAAGCTGCCGATTGGCCCATACGCGGACGGATTCGTGCAAACGTTGGTGGCAGAGGGGCAGCAAATCACCCAATCTTGGCGTGTTGATATTGGCGCAGGCACGTCATTGCTCGTGATGGATAACCTGCGCCAGCAACTTGAGGCATCTGGGTTCGAGTTGCTTTATGAATGTACAACGAACGTGTGTGGTGGGTTTGATTTCCGGTTCACAACAGTGGTGCTACCCGAGCCTGTCATGCACGTTGATTTGGGTGACTTTCGTTTCCTGTCGGCGCAGAGGTTAGGCAATACTTTGCCAGAGTACGTTAGTCTTTTTGTCAGCCGTGGGGCTGACAGTGCCTTTGTGCAAATGATACTTGTCGGCAGCCCGGATGATATAGATTTAACGGCAAAGTCTGGTGGAAAAGTGGCGCAGATTGCTCCAACCATTCCTAATATCGCGTTTGGATCCGTTGTTGAAACGCTGCTCCATGATGGTAGTGCTGTGTTGGATGACTTGCAGTTTAAGACGGGATCGTCGGCATTGGGGGACGGTAAGTTCCTGTCTCTTTTGGATTTGTCGAAATACCTTAAAGAAAACCCGGAAATTCGGATTGCCTTGGTCGGGCACACCGATTCTGAAGGCTCGCTTCAAGGAAATATAAACTTATCGCGCAAGCGGGCAAAATCTGTTGCGGCGCGGCTAGTTTCTGAGTTCGGAATTCCCAAAAATCAGGTTGAAGCGGATGGTGTTGGCTACCTTGCACCGCGCGCTAACAACCTTTCTAAGGAAGGCCGTGCTTTAAACCGAAGGGTCGAGGTGATAATCACCTCGACCCAAAGTTGATGCTGCCAAGCATCGGGGAAATTATGTCGTTCAGTTGCTCCAGGTGTCTGGGCCTTTTTCTTTGAAGGCTTCGACAAGGAAGTCGATGAACGTGCGTACCTTTGGCTGGGTATAGCGCCCCGGAGGATACACCGCATAGATGCCTTGTGTTTCCTTAGGTAGCTCTGGCATGGCCTCTTCAACCAGGCCTTGGCGCAGGGCGTCAGCGTAAAGGAAGCTCGGCAAGTAGGCGATGCCCAAGCCAGACACGCAGGCGTTCAGCAAAGATTGACCGTCATTGACCGTCAACCAACCTTGGGTGCGCACTTGGCGCTTCTCGCCGGATGGGGCGGTCAGTTTCCATACATTGCCAGCCGATTGGTTGGAATAATGTAGCAACTTGTGATCATTCAGGTCGTCAATCTTCTCGGGACGGCCAAATTGTTTGAAGTAGCCGGGGGCCGCGATCAGGCGTTTTGATGTTTCAGTTAGTTTCCGTGCTCGGAGCGAGCTGTCTTCCATCTCGCCAATACGAATGGCCAAATCGAAACCTTCGCTGATCAATTCCACAAAGCGGTTATTGAGTACCATGTTTACGGTAATATCAGGGTAGTCCGCCAGAAAGTCGCCCAATATGGGGGACATATGGTTCACACCAAAATCTGTCGCCACAGAGATACGCAACAAGCCAGTAGGTGCACTTTGCATGGAGGACACCAACGCATCCGCTTCGCCGGCATCATTTAATACGCGACGAGCCCGGTCGTAATAGGCAAGGCCAATTTCGGTTGGGCTGACGCGCCGTGTTGTGCGGTTCAGCAATCGTGCTCCAAGGCGGGATTCAAGGGATGAGACGTGCTTAGAGACGGCGGATTTCGAGATCCCCATCTTACGGGCAGCGTCGGTAAAGCCCCCTTGGTCCACCACGGTGGCGAATGCTTCCATTTCTGTCAGTCGGTCCATTCGGATTCCTCAACTACTCATGACGTTTGAGCTGTTATCGGGTCCAATTGGGGCAAGAATGGGATGTAGGTGAGACGATTCAGGGGTTTCTATAAGGATCGTTCATGGCATGGAAACACTGAAACAAGCGTTTCCAATAGTTGGTTACTTTTTACCTATAGGGATGCTGCAAGCCGTGTCCCTTGGTTAATGGCTCGTTTTGCATCCAATTCTGAAGCCACATCCGCCCCGCCAATCACATGGGGGGATTTTCCAGCTTGCTCTAATATATCCGCTAACCCACGCTGTGGAACCTGCCCTGCGCATAGAACAATCGTATCAACCTCGATCACGCGGGGGTTTTCGTGGGCTTCACCGTCCGAGACATGCAGCCCCTGCATATCAATTTTATCGTAGTTCACGCCGCCAATCATCTGCACGTTTTTCATCTGAAGTGTCGCGCGATGAATCCAGCCAGTAGTTTTACCCAACCGCTTGCCTAGTTTTTCAGACTTGCGTTGTAGCAACGTGACATGGCGAACGGGGGCTTCGGGTTGAGGGCCGCCTTCCGCCAAGCCGCCCCGTTTAACTTCTGGATCGGTCACGCCCCATTCTTCCATCCAAGCATCAAGATCCACGGTGGGGCTGGCATCGGTCACTAAGAATTCGGCCACATCAAACCCAATACCGCCCGCGCCAATAATAGCCACTCGTGGGCCAACTTTGGCCCCTCCACGCAGCACATCTATATAGGAGAGTACATTTGGACCATTTTGCCCGTCGATTTGAGGATCACGCGGTGCGACGCCCGTGGCGATTACAACTTCATCAAACCCGTCTAGCAGTTTTGGCGTTGCTTCGACCCCAAGGCGCACTTTGATCGTGCTTTTTGCGACCATCGTTTTGTACCAATCCACTAACCCGATAAATTCCTCCTTACCGGGAACTTTTTTGGCCATATTCAACTGGCCACCCAATTGATCGGCTCGATCGAACAAAGTCACTTTATGGCCACGCTCTGCCGTTGCCAGGGCCGTCGATAGCCCCGCGGGGCCTGCACCGACGACAGCAACAGTTTTGATGGGTTTCGCAGGTTCAATCAGCAACTCTGTCTCAAAGCAGGCGCGAGGGTTCACGAGGCAGGTGCTCATTTTCCCACCAAAGGTGTGATCAAGGCAGGCTTGATTGCAGGCAATGCAGGGTGCGATTTCGGTGGCGCATCCTGCCTCGGCTTTCGCAACAAAGTGTGGGTCAGCCAAAAAGGGGCGCGCCATTGACACCATGTCGGCGCAGCCATCCGCCAGAACCGCTTCGGCTACGTCAGGGGTGTTGATCCGGTTCGAGGTGATTACAGGGATTGAGACCTCGCCCATCAACTTCTTGGTTACCCAAGTGAATGCGCGGCGCGGCACGGAAGTCGCAATGGTGGGAATACGCGCTTCATGCCACCCAATGCCGGTGTTGATGATCGTCGCACCGGCTTTCTCGACCTCGCGGGCAAGTATCACGACTTCATCCCAGCTGGATCCATTCGGGATGAGATCAATCATGCTCAACCGAAAAATAACAATAAAATTGTCACCCACAGAGGCGCGAACTCGTTTCACCACTTCAATCGGCAGTCGCATCCGGTTCTCATAGGACCCACCCCAACGGTCCTCGCGTTTGTTAGTGTGGGTCACTAGAAACTGGTTTAGAAAATACCCCTCAGACCCCATGATTTCGACGCCATCATATCCGGCCTCGCGCGCGCGCGCGGCGGCGGTGGCAATGTCAGAGATTTGTTTCTCGATACCGTCCTCATCCAGCTCCTTTGGGGGAAACGGAGAGATCGGGGATTTGATGGCCGATGCGCTCACACACTCCGGCCCATAGGCATAGCGACCAGCATGTAGGATTTGCATAGCAATCTTGCCACCAGCGTCGTGAACGCGGTCTGTCACGATTTTGTGATTGGTAATGTCTTCGTCCGTGAATAGCCCCGCCGCACCGGGGAATACGCCACCTTCGCGGTTTGGGGCCATGCCGCCTGTGACCATTAAGGATACTCCACCACGCGCGCGCTCTGCATAGAACTCTGCCACGCGGTTCCAGTCTTTGGTTTCCTCCAGTCCAGTGTGCATTGATCCCATAAGGACGCGATTTCTCAACGTGGTGAAGCCAAGGTCTAAGGGGGTAAACAGATGCGGGTAGGGGGTCATAAAACTCTCCATAGTTAAGTGAAGCTTTACCTAGGCAGGTGTCTACGTCACCTAAAACGCAACGTCATGCGGTCCCATCTGATTGAATTCTCCCGAAAGGAGAGCAAAAATTTTACCCAGTTTCGACGCAATGACGCCGAAAGGCCTTTTTGAGCATATCCAGTTCCGCACGAAGCAGATCAATTTCGGCGCGGATATCGTCGGAGAGAACTTCACCGGTTAAAATAGTAAAACTGTCCAACGTGGCGCCTGTGGAGCTTTCCACAACTAGAAATGTTTGCACGCCATCAGTTAAAATATCTGCGGGGATGTGAAAACGAACATGCCACGTATTGCCGAGACTTGTGTCTTCGGTCACTGACAGCCCGCTTAGCTCTTTTTCCAGATGCACGATTACCAACTCAGGATGGTAATTTTCTTCCGTCTCCGCACTTAGTACGGCTTCATAAATGCCGGCTTGAATGCGGGTTTTGGTTAGGATTACGTTGCTCATCAGGTTGGCTCCCTAGAAATCAGCGCGGGGGCGGCGACTGAAAGTGATGTCACGCAGGTTGATTTCATTCATCTCCGGGCCTTCAAAAATTAGGTCTACCCATATGCGCTCTAAGCGTCGCTCGCTAAGCTTAGTATGGGCTAGATCGAATTCCACCACCATTTCGGATCCATCCAGCGGCAATTCACGTACAACCTGCTCCACGTTCGGGCCATATTTAATATTAAGGCGTGCAAAAATCTCCAGCGGCTTTTCGCTTTCAACTTCGGTTTCCATACGCAAAATGTGGTTTTTTCGTAGTCCGTTGGTGGCACTTTCGGGCAAGTCTAAAACAAGGCTCAGAAAGCTTCCATCGAACTTGAAAACATCCATGCGCAATCCAAACGGGGCCAAATCGCCTTCACGGGTGTTACGAACTTGGCGAAGGGTCAATTCAGATATCTGACAGTCATGGTATAGTGTTGCCACGTTGCCAATTCGAGTGCGACTTTCTACGGCAGCGATGCCGATTGGGGATACTGGACCGCGCCACAGTTCAGGTCTGTGGGCCCAATCTGACTGGGCGGGCTTGCGTATGGCGTTTGAGCCGATTCGGGGTAGTGTTAGTCGCGCGTCGGCCACATGGGTCACCTGATCAACGCGGCGGCGCATTTGACGAGCCTGAGTGCGCAAATGACGAAGTAGAGATAAGTCAATAGTTTCCGCATCTTGCACGGCTGATTCCCATCGGCGCAAGGAGCGGTGATGTAGCCGCCTCCGTACGAATTCTCGCAACCGATCCATCATGAGTGCTTTAACTGCCTTAAATTTTGCGTCTTACAGCGCTACCATTGTTTCTATATTGCAAACAATGGTTTCAACCAAATAAACGCCGCAAGAGTCCCGTGTTAGACACAGCATTCGGGTTGTCGACCTTTTTCGGGTCTTGCTCTGGAGCTTGATCCTCCAAAATGGATTTACCGAAGTCGTATAAGGTTTGCAGCCCATCGGCGCTGCTCAGGGGGGCATCTTTCAGGCCAATCACCGACAGTGCCACCATTGAATTTTTCACGTCAAAGTAGCCGCGCCAGTATGTGTTCGCAGTTCCAGGTAGCACTGGCTGCCCTTTCTCACGGGCATGAATGAAGAACGCTCCGTTGCGAGTAAAGCTGTCTAGCACTTCGATGCTTTTTGCATCCCCCGTTGCGCTTAGTGCAGCCTTGCCAGCGTCAGAGGAAAAGTACGTCGATAGCGCGACACCCGAGTCTGCGATGGAGGGCACCTGACGCCCCGATGGTAGCACTGTTGCGGTGGCGATAGCGTTGACAAAGGGCTGTGGCAGCTCCTTGTCCCCGGTGATTGCGGCACAGTTTCCGAAGACTACAAAGGCTTGGCTTGGGCGGTGCTTGGATGATTTGGGGTCAACGCAAAACCCGGTTGGCCCGCGTAAAACAACGCGGTCCGATGTTACGATGATCTCGCTTTGCGATTTGTAGACACCATTCCCTGCACTAAACCCGGCCAGCGGGTCATCCCCGCAAGCCGTAACGCATAGCAAAACCAGTGCCGTTAGTATTCCCCGAAGTGGCATATATTCAGAGATCCATGTAGATGTGTTTTTCCATCTTGGCACCGGGATGGCTACACGCGCCCAGTTTGGCAGAGCCAACCAGTTGTGCATATTTCCACAAAGCACCCGAAGCATAAATCGTCTCGCGTGGGCCTTTCCAATCGGCTTTACGCGCAGTTAATTCATCATCCGTTAATGCGACGTTGATCTCGCCGGTTAGGGCGTTCAGCGTGATGACATCGCCATTTTGCAGCATGGCAATAGGCCCGCCGTGTGCCGCCTCTGGCCCCACGTGACCGACACAAAACCCGCGTGTTGCGCCGGAAAAACGCCCGTCGGTGATCAAAGCAACTTTTTTGCCCATGCCTTGACCGGACAAAGCTGCGGTGGTTGCTAGCATTTCGCGCATACCTGGCCCGCCTGAGGGACCCTCGTTGCGGATAACCAGCACTTCACCCTCTTTGTATTCACGCTTCTGAACGGCTGCAAAAGCCTCTTCTTCGCATTCAAATACCCGCGCAGGGCCGGTGAACATCTGGTGTTGAGCTTCCATGCCTGCGACCTTCACGATCGCGCCTTCTGGCGCAAGGTTACCCTTCAAGCCGACAACACCGCCGGTTTTAGACAGTGGCTCGCTGATGGAATAAATTACCTTGCCGTCAGCTTCCAGCTCCACGCGGTCGATTTCTTCGCCGATGGAATAGCCCGTCGCGGTCATGCAATCCTCGTTGATTAGACCCGCTTTACGCAGCTCCTTCATGATCACAGGAACGCCTCCTGCTTCATAAAGGTCTTTGGCCACATATTGGCCACCCGGTTTCAGATCGACAAAATATGGCGTGTCGCGGAAGATTTCGCATACGTCATCCAGATCAAAATCAATGCCAGCTTCATGTGCCATTGCAGGAAGATGCAGACCGGCATTGGTCGAGCCACCCGTACACGCCACAACCCGCGCCGCATTTTGCAAGCTTTCCAGCGTCACGATATCACGCGCACGGATGTTCTTCTCTAGCAGGTTCATCACGGCCTGACCCGACGCAATCGCGTAGTGGTCGCGGCTTTCATATGGCGCAGGGGCACCGGCGGAATTTGGCAAGGCCAAGCCGATAGCCTCGGAAACACAAGCCATGGTGTTGGCCGTAAACTGACCACCGCACGCACCAGCGGACGGGCAGGCAACGCGTTCCAAAGTGCGCAATGCCTCGTCGGACATATTGCCCGCCTGATGTTCGCCCACAGCCTCAAATACATCTTGCACAGTCACATCTTTGCCGTTCAGCCGACCCGGCAAGATCGACCCGCCGTAAATAAACACCGACGGCGTATTTAAGCGGATCATCGCCATCATCATGCCGGGCAGTGACTTGTCGCACCCAGCCAGACCCACAATCGCGTCGTAGCAGTGGCCGCGCATGGTCAACTCAACCGTGTCGGCAATCGCTTCGCGCGATGCCAATGAGGACCGCATGCCTTCGTGGCCCATTGCGATGCCGTCGGTCACAGTAATGGTGGTAAACTCGCGCGGCGTGCCGCTGCCTTGTTTAACGCCTAGTTTTACCGCCTGCGCCTGACGGTTCAGTGAAATGTTGCAAGGTGCGGCCTCGTTCCAGCAGGTGGCGACACCCACGAACGGTTGGTGAATTTCCTCATCCCCAAGGCCCATCGCATAGAAATACGACCGGTGCGGCGCGCGCGATGGCCCCTCAGTTACATGGCGGCTGGGCAGATTGGTTTTGTCGGTGGGTTTCTTCAGCATGGATGCCTCCCTCAAAAGCGTTGCGAATGGAATAATACCCAAGCCCCATAGGTACAAGCGCGATTGCGCAGGATTGACGAGAGGGGTAGCGTTCCACAAAAATCGAAAGAGGCAGTAGCAGATGCACCGTAACGAGGCTTTCAACGCGTTCATTTCCCCAGCTAAGGACGATTTCGCTTTGTGGCGTACGGGTGTCACCTTCTTGGGTGGGATTGTGGTCTACCTTTTCTGGAGCGCGATCTTGCTGTTTGGCGTTGGAGTGATTTTGGGTGGCCGGTATGGTTTGCCTGACACGATGCGAATCGTTGAGGGAGTGGAGTTGGGCGCAACGCCGCTTCAAATGGCAATGCTCCTTGCGACGTTCATTCCCATGGTGGGTGCAGCGATGTTGATGGTCATTTTGTATGGCCGTTCTCCCATGTCATTGTTTGGCCCGCGGAAAAATTTCTTGCGCTATTTTGTTATCGCGGCGGCGATTATAATAGCATTCAATATGCTTTATTTTGCCCTTGTCAGGGTCTTTGGGGCCGATGATCTGGCTCCCCATCTGCCGTTGGCGACATGGGCTTGGAACTTGGCGTGGGTCGTGCCCTTGCTGCTCATACAAATCACGGCAGAGGAGTTGGTGTTTCGCGGCTTCTTGGTCCAACAGCTGGCATCGCGATTTAAAAGCCCAATTTGGTGGATGGTTCTGCCATCCGTAATATTTGGCCTTGGCCATTTTGACCCTTCAATAGACCCTATTCTTGCCATAGCTTTGGTTTTCTCAACAGTAATATTTGGAATCATTGCCGTCGACTTGACCCGACAAACGGGTAGTTTGGCTGCCGCAATGGGACTTCATTTTGCGAATAACTTCGTGGCCATGCTGATTGTCGCTACGCCTGATAAAATGTCGGGTCTGGCGCTCTTCCATTCAAGCATTTCGATACATGATACTGACAAAATGCTACCTCATGTTGTTATCGGCACGGTGGTGCTTGTTGTCATTTGGTTAATAGCCCGCCGCGCGCTACGTTGATTGCATTTCCGCCGCACCACGATTAACTGGACATAAGCAACGGGAGCAGACCCTCATGAACTGGATTTCCAACTACGTCCGGCCGACCATTAATTCACTTTTCTCACGCCGCGAGGTGCCAGAGAACCTTTGGACCAAATGCAATGAATGCGGCACGATGCTGTTTCACCGGGAACTGTCCGACAATCTGAACGTGTGCAGTAATTGCGACCATCACATGGCCATCACCGCGCGGGATCGGTTCAAAACACTGTTCGACGGCGGAATTTTCTCCGAGGTGGACGTACCAGAACCAGTTGCTGATCCGCTCCAATTCCGTGACCAAAAGAAATATCCTGACCGTATGAAGGCCGCGATCAAAAAGACTGGCGAAAAAGAAGCCATGTTGGTGGCCGAGGGTGAAATTTTTCGCACGCCCATTGTAGCCGCTGCTCAAGACTTTAGTTTCATGGGCGGGTCCATGAGCATGTATGTTGGCAACGCTATCATCGCCGCAGCCGAGCGCGCTGTAGTATTGGGCCGCCCGCTGGTGCTGTTTTCTGCCGCTGGTGGCGCGCGCATGCAAGAAGGTATTCTTGGCCTGATGCAAATGCCGCGCACCACGATTGCTGTTGAAATGCTTAAAGAGGCGGGCTTGCCCTATATCGTCGTTTTGACCCACCCGACAACCGGCGGGGTCACGGCCTCCTACGCGATGCTGGGTGATGTTCAAATTGCAGAGCCAAACGCGTTAATCGGCTTTGCAGGCGCGCGCGTAATTGAACAAACCATCCGAGAAAAGCTGCCCGAGGGCTTCCAGCGCGCAGAATATCTATTGGATCACGGCATGTTGGATCGCGTGACCCACCGCAAGGATATGAAAGACGAGCTGGTGACCATCATTCGTATGCTCATGGGCCAAGCCCCTGCGGTGAAGGGTGATTTGCCTGCACCTGAGGCTGAAGCAGACGCTAAAGCAGCGGACACCACAGGTTGACCCAAAGTAGCGACGCCATCCTCGACCGGATGATGGCGCTTCATCCTAAAATTATTGACCTGACGCTGGACCGCATGATCCGGCTGTTGGAAATTTTAGACCACCCGGAAGCAAAGTTGCCGCCGGTAATCCATATCGCAGGGACCAATGGAAAAGGCTCTACGCAGGCGTTTATCCGTGCTGGGTTGGAAGCCTCTGGCAAGTCCGTCCATGCATATATATCGCCACATCTGGCGCGCTTTCATGAGCGTATTCGCTTAGCCGGAGAGCTGATTTCTGAGGAGTATCTGAGTGAAGTACTTGATGAATGCTACACTTCCAATGGTCCCGAACAGATCACATACTTCGAGATTACAACTGTTGCTGCCATGCTGGCTTTCAGCCGTGTTAGAGCCGATTATACTCTTCTAGAGGTCGGCCTTGGCGGACGATTAGATGCGACCAATGTGATTGGTAATCCGGCCATATCCGTCATCACTCCTATCTCAATCGACCACGAATCTTTCTTGGGCGACACCCATGCAAAGATCGCGTTCGAGAAGGCCGGAATTATCAAGCGCGGCGTTCCATGTGTCGTTGGTCCGCAACCTGAAGAAGTCATGGATGTGATCGAGGCTCAAGCTATGAAACTTGGCGCGCCGTTGCTGGCCTATGGTCAACATTGGCATGTGTACGAGGAGCGAGGCCGTCTGGTTTTCCATGATGAACGCGGCTTGATGGACTTGCCATTACCGACGCTTCTTGGTGCTCATCAAATCCAAAATTCTGGGGCCGCTTTGGCCGTTCTACGCCATTTGAACATAGGTGATACGGCTTGTGAGGGAGCCATGCTGAACGCCGAGTGGCCCGCTCGAATGCAGCGTTTAAAAACGGGTCCATTGATTGAGGCCGCTGTGTCGGCAGAGCTTTGGCTTGACGGTGGGCATAATCCCGCCGCTGGTAAGGCGCTAAGCGCACTGCTCCAGTCCTTGCCGCCAAAACCGACGCATTTGGTTTGCGGGATGCTCAATACTAAAGATGTGCGCGGCTACATGGCGCCACTGGCGAAAGTTGCCACCACACTTCACGCGGTGCCAATTCCCGGAGAGCAGGCTACTTTGTCTGCCGCTGATACCGCCAGCGCTGCGCGTGATGTGGGACTGAAAGCGTTTGAGGCAGAGACTGTCCTTAGTGCGATTAACCACATTACCTCGCAGGGCCCGAACGCACGCATTCTGATTTGCGGGTCACTTTATCTGGCGGGTGGGGTGCTGCGTCAAAACGGCTAATTTTTTCTGACATAAAGCTGACGTCTACTCGGCACCCCATTCAACGTCCTGCATCTCGCGCAAACGGGATGCGGTCCGTTCAAATTCAAACACCCCTTCGCCTTCTAAATACAACCGCTCTGGCGTATCCGCAGCCGAGCAAATCAGCCGGACTTTCCCTTCATACAAGGCATCAATCAACGTCACAAAACGCTTGGCCTCGTTGAAGTTATCTCGTGACAGACGGGGAATATCTTCTAGTACCAAAACCCGCACAGCGTCGGCCAAAGCTAGGTAGTCCGCAGCCCCTAAAGGTTGGCCGCAAAGGTCAAAAAAACTGGCCCGCGCTATGCCATTGCGAAAAGCCGGAAGGGAGACATCCCGGCCCTTAACGCGCAGCACCAACGGCTCGGCTTCTCCACCAGTAAGGCTTTGCCATATATTAGAAATTTTTGCCTTCGCAGCAGCATTTGTAGGAGAGAAATAGACTTGCTCACCCGCTAGTCTATCTTGGCGATAGTCGTTCTCGGACGCTAATTCATGCACGTCTAACCGAGTTTTTATCAATTCAATAAATGGCACAAAAAGGTTGCGATTCAGCCCGTTTTTGTACAATTCATCCGGCGCTCTGTTCGACGTTGTCACGATCACCACATCGCTCGCAAACAAATTTTGAAACAACCGCCCCACGATCATCGCATCGGTGATATCCGATATCTGCATCTCATCAAAACACAGCAAACGCACATTACGCGCGATATCCTCTGCCACTGGTTTGATGGCGTCATCCACACCAGCTTTGCGAGCTTCATGCATCGCGTTGTGGACTTCCTGCATGAACGCATGAAAATGAACCCGTCGCTTCCGTGGCTCTGGCGCGTAGTCGTAAAAAAGGTCCATTAACATGGACTTGCCCCGGCCAACACCGCCCCAAATGTACAGGCCTTTTACAGGGACTTCATCAGTCCCAAACAATCCAAACAGCTTTTTCTTGCCCGTGCTTTGTGCCATGCGTTCCGCAATGTCATCAAACAAAGGCAACACAGCTTGTTGGGCCGGGTCTGACGTTATTTCGCCGGCTTTGATCTTTGCCTCGTAGGCTTTCGTCAGGAGCATAAATTCTGTCTCATCACTATTGCTTACCTGATGTCGCAATATTCTTGAATTGACGCAAACTGGAAATTCACAGAAGTTCGCAAAATGACACACACACGCACACCAATATTCACCCCGGTTTTAGTTGTAGGCTGCATTATTATGATGCTGGGGTTCTCGATCAGAGCAAGTTTTGGGGTTTTTCAAATCCCCATCGGTGAAGAGTTTGGCTGGCCGCGCGCAGATTTCAGTTTGGCGATTGCGATACAAAATCTGGCATGGGGTATTGGGCAACCGATATTTGGAGCAATCGCCGAGAAATTAGGGGATCGAAAAGCTATCGTATTGGGCGCGCTTTTCTATGCAGCGGGCTTAGTTCTGTCCTCTTTTGCAATCACACCGGAGGCGCATCAACTGTATGAAATTCTGGTGGGTTTCGGGATTGCGGGTACGGGTTTCGGAGTTATTTTGGCGATGGTTGGGCGCGCATCTTCGGATGAAAACCGCTCTATGGCGCTAGGTATTGCGACCGCGGCCGGGTCTGCGGGGCAGGTGTTTGGTGCCCCCGTCGCGGAATATCTCTTGGGTGTTTTTTCGTGGCAAATAGTGTTTCTTATCTTTGCCGCTGTTATGTTGTTGTCGCTGTTTGCATTGCCCTTTATGCGCGCCCCAACCGTGTCGCGGGAAGGACTAGAAGAAAGCTTAGGCACCGTCCTGAAACGGGCTTTCAAAGATCCGTCCTTCACGATGATTTTCCTTGGATTCTTTTCCTGCGGATACCAGCTAGCCTTCATTACGGCTCATTTTCCAGCTTTCATTACTGAGATATGTGGCCCGATCTCTGCGGGCGGGTTACTGGCTGGAATGGGTATTACTTCGACCTCTTCTTTGGGGGCATTATCCATCGCACTGATTGGCGCGGCAAACATAGGCGGCACGGTCTTGGCCGGTTATTTGGGCAAGAGGTATTCCAAAAAGTATCTGCTAGCGGCAATCTATACTGGCAGAACGGTAATTGCCGCATGGTTTATTTTAGTACCAATGACGCCGACCACGGTCATCATTTTTAGTCTTTCTATGGGCAGCCTATGGCTTGCAACTGTGCCCCTGACGTCAGGTTTAGTGGCCCATATTTATGGATTGCGCTATATGGGGACGCTCTATGGGATCGTATTTTTCTCTCATCAATTGGGGTCGTTCTTGGGTGTATGGCTTGGTGGGCGGCTTTATGACCTCACAGGAAATTACACTTTGGTGTGGTGGATTGGGGTGGGTGTCGGCGCGTTCAGTGCGATTGTACACCTTCCCGTGCGGGAAAAACCGTGGTCCGCTCAACCAGTATAGACCACTGGAAACCAGTCCTTGCGCAGTTTTTCGCCTGTAGACATGCCGTGTCCGGGAAATGGCGGCGAGGTTCGGCCGGGTCGCTCCATATATCGTGCATTATCCCCCAAAAAACGCAGTGATAGCGCGCGGCGTCGGTTGTTTGTTTCATTGCCGCGTGCACCATGGGCCGTTCGGTAGTCGAACAGCACTGCGTCACCCGGTTCCATGGGCCACCCGAGAACCTCACTGTCCGACGGGCTTGGCACGTCCATCCACTCGTCATTCGAGGCGTAAAAATCGCTGTTGTCGGCCCATGAAACTGGCCGCACCAATCGGTCCCATTTGTGGGAGCCTGCTATGAATTGTAGGCTGGCCTCCCGAACCGGATCCAATGGAATCCAAAGGCTAACAGTTTGCGATCCTTTAACAAAATAGTAAGGTGCATCCTGATGCCAAGGCGTGGGCTTTGGGGTGCCCGGTTCTTTGACTAAAACGTGATCATGAAATATCTGGGCGGTATTTGACTCCATGGCGCGTGCAGCAAGTTCTGCTGCGGGGCTATTTCGGATAACGTTATCAAATTCTGGGATGCGCTGCCAATTGCAGTAGTCATCAAAGAACCGCCCTTGGGTTACGGCATTTTCCGATGCGTACTTGCCCGGTTCGCGCATATTGCGCTCGATGCCTTCGGCCATGATTGCGACCCAATCCTTGAAGATGCAGCGGACAACAACTGCCCCATCACGCTGAAAATCTGTAATTTGCTGAGCGGTAATCATCGGGTTCTCCATTGGTCCAAAATATAGCGGCAAGTCATTAAGTCCAAATGCGCTCCACCACCATTCTTGCAAATAGTGATGTCATTTTGCGCACGTGTAAACGCGTTTGGAGAATAGAAATCTGCAATCACGTGGTCTTTGGAGATGGCGCCTGAAGCGAGTGGTGCCTTCAATTCGCCTATGTGGTTCAGGGTCGTGGCGAAGCTGTCCACAAATAGCTTGGAGCGCTGCAACGCCAAGTCATCTACTTCGCGCATGTCGGGCCGATAGGCCCCGATGAGGTCAAGGTGTTGGCCCGGCTGCAACCATTCTCCCTTCAAGATCGGGTTGGTCGCCATCGTAGCGGTGCAGATGATTTGTGCCTGTGCAACTCCGGCCTCTAAGTCGTCCTCGTGGGTTGCCTGATGAAGTTTAGCAAAGTTGGCAGCATTGGTGGTATTTCTGCCCCACACAAGGAACTTTGCGTGGGGGAAGGCGCTGCGATATGCATCGACCATGTTGCCCGCGACGGTGCCTGTTCCAATGATTAGGATGACTTGGGGATCGGGGTTAGCCAACAACTTTGCCGCATAAAGGCTGTCGCCTGCGGTTTTCCATTTAGTGACCAAGTGGAAGTCAATCAGGGCCTCCAGCTCGCCAGTTGTGTCCGAGAATAATGAGACAGAGCCATTGACCGCAGGTTTGCCACTGTCCTTGTTCTTGGGGAAAATTGTTGCTGACTTGACGGCCAGCCCCAAGCCATCGATCCAAGCAGAGCGTGACAGTAAAGTATCTGCGCCGCGGTACAGAAAAGTGTCACCGATTTCGGCTTTGGGAAGGGAATGGCCCTTTGCAAGAGCAGTCGTTAACCCGTCCCAGCTTATGACAGATGAGCCCTCGTCATAGCTGATGACCTCAATGGTCACGCGGCGGCTTCTTCGGCGGTCAAGAGCCCATGGGATACTAGGCAGTCAGCCCAGCCCTGTGGGTTTTCAAACAGGTGAGCGTTCCATCCGCGCGCGCGTGCGACTTCGATATTATCATGCCGGTCATCGGCGAAAAGCAATGTTTCGGGGGCTAAGCCGCAGTCGTCTTCGACCATTTGGTAGATCGTGGGGTCGGGTTTAATGACCTTCATATGGCCCGAGATGTAGCGTCGGTCGAATTCGCCCAGATAGCTATAGATCGTTTCTGCGTAGTCGAAGCTCTCGATGCCGAAATTGGTCAGGGCGAAAACAGGTATGCCTTTGGCACGTAATGTGCGCAGTAACTTGACAGAGTGCTCGATGGTAGGTGCGGCCATCTCGATCCAGTGATCGTGCCACATTTCAATTTCGGCTCGCCATTCAGGGTAGGATTCAGCCGCCTTATAGATCGTTTCTTTGAATGGCCCGCCAAGATCAACTAGGTCATTCATGGCGTGGAGGTCGACGTCTGCGAACATCGCGCGGCGACGGTCCTTGCCAATGGCGCGATCATAAAACCGCTCGGGTTGCCACTCGATCAATACATTGCCGATGTCGAAAATTACCGCCTTAATCATGCGTAAAGGGCCTCCGCGTGGAAGGTGATATGGTCTTCCATAAAGGTTGAGATGAAGAAGTATGAGTGGTCGTATCCGGGTTGCATTCGGAAGGTGATTTGCTGCCGCCGCGCGGCTGCAGCCTGCGCTAGTGCTTCTGGCTTTAATAGATCGAGGAATTGATCCTGCGTCCCGGTGTCGATCAGTATTGGCCCATCAAAACCGCGCTCTGCCATTAACTGGCTGGCATCATGTTCGGCCCATTTTGCTTCATCGGTGCCGAAATATGCGGTGAACTGTTTGCGGCCCCAGTCGGATTTGGTCGGATTGCAAATAGGTGCAAAGGCAGAAACGCTGGCAAAGCGCCCAGCCTCTTGCATCGCAATGGTGAGTGCGCCATGCCCGCCCATGGAATGGCCTGTGATGGCCTGTCGCGATTGGTCCAGCGCAAAATTTGAGAACACCAGATCGGTTAAATCCTTTGTGATGTAGTTATACATCTGAAAGTGTGAGGCCCAAGGGCTTTGCGTCGCATTCACGTAGAAGCCCGCGCCTTGTCCAAGGTCAAAGGCCTCGTCATTTGCCACGCCTTCACCGCGCGGGGAAGTGTCTGGGAAGATCAAGGCAATGCCCTGTTCGGAGGCCCAAGATTGTGCATTTGCTTTGACCATGGCGTTTTCGTGGGTGCAGGTCAGGCCTGACAAGAACCATAGGACTGGAACCGGGCCGTCTTGCGCTTCGACGGGCAGGAAAAGCCCAAAGGTCATATCGCAATCACAACTGTCAGAGCGGTGAGAATAGACACCTTGTACTCCGCCAAAGCATGCGTTTTGGGAAATCGTTTCCATGTGGTCTCCTTTAACTAATCCATCCGATGACCAGCGAAACGGTTAAGATGCTGGCGGCAGTTGAAATGAGGATACTCGCGGATACCCGGGTCGGGGCAACCCCATAATGCTGTGCGATCATATAAACATTGCCTGCAACGGGAAGGGCAGCCGCGGCGATCATGACCGAAGCGGCATAAGGCTCAACCGGATACAACCATAAAGCTGACACCGCGACGGTGGCAGGATGAAGCACTAGCTTCGAGAATGCTAACCATGATGCAACCTCAAGACGTTCCGCTGATTTGGAGGCGAGCGAGGCCCCGATGGCGAACATTGCTCCGGGTGTTGCGGCCCCACCCAGAATTGATAGGAATTCGTTGAATGGTTCGGGGAGTGGTAAGGTTGATGCGGACCATGCGAAACCCAGAACAATTGAGACTATCATGGGGTTTTTGAGCAATCCGACCCCTACGGTTCTCAGAACTCCGGCGGACATTCTTCCATCGCGCGAACCGACGATTAAGATGACTACGAGGCTCCCAAAGAAGATCAAGTCGACGGCTAAGGTCATCATGACCGGCCCGATTGCACGTTCGCCCAAAAGTAAAACCAGCATGGGGACGCCCAAAAACCCGACATTGCCGATGACACCGCATTGGGCCTCAATCGCGGCCTCCTCAATGGATCGTCGGCGTAGCAATGCGACAGCCGTGACGACCAAATAGATGATGGCAGTAGCCCAAAAGTAGGCAAGAACGTAGGTCCAGTCGAGAATTTCAGCCAGTGACAAGTTGGCCGAGAACCGAAACAGCATGGCTGATAACGCGAAGTAGAAGACGAACTTGGTGAGGTAATTGGTGGCTTCCGGGGAGAAGAAGTTAGTACGCCCAGCGCCATATCCCACACCGATGATGGCGAAAAATGGAATGGTTTTCAGAAAAATTTCTATCATTTCAAACCCCGTTACCACGGCGACGGAGGTTGTGACAGTGACTTAGCCACTACCGATCAGAATACCGACAGCTAAGACAAGGGCCCCGCCAAATACGACTTGCAAGGCGGCTCGAAAAAAGGGGGTCTCCATAAAGCGGTTCTGGATCCAGGCAATGGCCCAGAGTTCTATAAATACCACCACAGCCGCGATGCTTGTGGCGGTCCAAAAGTCGGTGATCAGGTAAGGCAGTGCGTGCCCCAAGCCACCGATTGTGGTCATGATGCCGGACGAAAATCCGCGTTTCCAAGGGGACCCTCGGCCGGAAAGCTGCCCGTCATCCGATGCGGCTTCAGTAAATCCCATGGATATGCCTGCCCCGACGGATGCAGCAAGGCCAACGAGGAAGGTCTGCCAGGTGTCTCCGGTTGCAAAAGCAGCGGCAAAAATGGGGGCCAGAGTTGAGACCGATCCATCCATAAGCCCCGCTAAGCCGGGCTGGACCCATGTTAATAAGAACTGGCGATCGGCCTCTGAATCTTCAGTCTCAAGAGTTTTACCGTCGAGGGCTGCGGTGAGGTCAGTGGCCTTTTGCTCGTGGGCGGCTTCGGCGGCGGCAAGATCCCCAAGTAACTTGCGCGTATTGGCATCTGTCGTTTGTTTCGCGGCAAGCTCATAAAAGCGCTGGGCGTCGCGCTCCATTTGGCCGGCTTGTTGGCGGATTTTGTCTAGTCCCAGATTTTCGATTAGCCAAATGGGTGACCGCGCATAGAAGCCAGCAACGTGTTCGCGGCGTAAAAGCGGGATTACGTCGCCAAAGCGGGATTTGTGCAACTCGATTAGTAGCTGCCGATGGGTGTCTTCTTCTGAGGCCATTGTTTTAAAAATTTCGGCACTGCCGGGGAAGTCTTCGCGTAGTCGCTCCGCATACCCGCGATAAATGCGGGCGTCATCTTCCTCTGAAGAAATCGCTAGAGCGAGAACTTCTTGCTCGGTTAAGTCCGAGAAGCGGCGACGGAAGGTGACGGTAGGGAGCATGACAGTCTCTTTATTAGAATGATTCTAAGTTAGTGTAAATGGCCAGTAATTCAAGTATTAAATAAATGAACTGATCGGTTCAGTTTGCACTTGAATAACTAAACCGATCAGTTTAGTTAAAGGTAAGAGCCGAGTCGCTCACCATTGAAGGATCAAAGCTATGAACATTCTCAAACCAGCGCTGATTGTAGCCGTTATTGTTGCATCTAGCCCTGCCTTGGCTGGCGGTGTCCCGGCATTTCCGTACCTGCCGAATTTGACTTTCCCGTCTCAGGCAGAGCCAGTGACAAAGGCTGATACCCCCGCTGTAGGTTCTCTTGCGGCTAAATGCACCGTTTTGGAGCGCTCTATAGGCGTTCCACCCAATACTTGTGGCACTTTGTCTCGTGATGAGCTGGTGAAACGCAAGTTGGCCCACGACGATTAGCTCCCCCTAATCATGTCGTGTGTAGGGCGAGCCTAAACGGCTCGCCCTTTGCATCTCGGCAAAATCTTGCCGAAACTGAACTGTATGGTCTATAGTCTCGGTTGCAGTGCTGGGGGACTCCAAATTGAACGTAAATTCGCCTGAAATTAAGCGTGGCCGTAAATATGAACAAGTCGTAGCGGGTGCGCGAGGCGTTTTCCTAGCGCAAGGATTTGAAGGGGCTAGCGTAGATCTAATCGCGCGGGAAGCTGGCGTATCCAAGGCCACTCTTTACAGCTACTTTCCTGACAAGCGGATTTTGTTTATCGAGGTTGCTAAGCAAGAGTGTGCAAAGCAAGCGGACCTTGGCATTCAAATTGATGCGCCTGACACCCCTGCGCGTGAGATGCTCACGCATATGTCGCATAAGATTATGGATATCCTGACGTCAGATTTTGCGCAGCGGATTTTCCGTATTTGCGTCGCTGAATCTGAGCGGTTTCCGGAATTGGGTCGCGAGTTTTACACGTCTGGGCCACAAGTGATGGAAGAGCAGCTTGCAAAGTATTTTGTTCACGCGTGTGAGCGTGGCGAGTTAAAGATTGAGGACATCAATCTTGCTGCCCAGCAGTTTGAATCCCTGCTGAAGGCGGATGTTTTCGTCAAGTTGGTGTTCAACATGATCGAAAAGCCTACAACGGCAGAAATCAACCGCGTCGTTGACGGCGCAGTCGATATGTTTTTGGCTCGCTACGGAGTTTAGCCCTTAGTAAACAACCACGGATCTGATCGACTTACCTGCGTGCATCAACTCGAACCCTTTGTTGATGTCCTCCAAGCCCATGGTGTGAGTGATCATTGGGTCGATCTCAATTTTGCCATCCATGTACCAATCCACAATTTTTGGCACATCAGTCCGGCCACGCGCACCGCCAAAGGCAGTGCCGCGCCAGCTTCGGCCAGTGACAAGTTGGAAGGGACGCGTACTGATTTCCGCACCAGCGGAGGCAACACCAATGATGATCGATTCCCCCCATCCTTTATGTGCAGCTTCAAGCGCGGTGCGCATGACGGAGGTATTTCCGGTGGCGTCGAATGTGTAGTCCGCGCCGCCTTTGGTGAGGGCCACCAAGTAGGCCACTAAATCCCCATCCACCTCGGAGGGGTTCACAAAGTCGGTCATGCCGAAACGTGTTGCCATTTCAATTTTGGACGAGTTCAAATCAACGCCGACGATTTGGTCTGCGCCGGCAAGGCGTAACCCTTGGATGACGTTTAGGCCGATGCCGCCCAAACCAAACACGATAGCGCGCGATCCTATCTCAACCTTGGCGGTGTTGATAACGGCTCCGATGCCGGTTGTGACACCACACCCGATGTAGCAAATCTTGTCGAAAGGCGCGTCTTTGCGGACTTTGGCCAGCGCTATCTCGGGCAGAACAGTATGGTTGGCAAAGGTGGAGCACCCCATGTAATGCAGAATAGGCGTGCCATCGAGCATAGAAAACCGCGAGGTGCCATCCGGCATAAGCCCGGCCCCTTGTGTGGTGCGGATCGACTGGCACAAGTTCGTCTTAGGGTTAAGGCAATATTCACATTCACGACACTCAGGAGTGTAGAGCGGGATAACGTGGTCTCCGACTTCCAGAGAAGTCACTCCGAGCCCAACCTCGACCACCACGCCCGCACCCTCATGACCAAGAATTGCGGGGAACAGGCCCTCTGGATCATCTCCTGACAAGGTGAATTGGTCCGTGTGGCAAATTCCGGTGGCCTTCATCTCGACCAGAACTTCGCCAGCGCGTGGGCCGTCCAAATTTACCTCCATGACTTCCAGAGGTTTCCCTGCTTCAAGAGCGACGGCAGCAGTGGTGCGCATATTGTGTTCCTTCCTAAGGTGTTGCGGCCAACTTTGCGCATCGGACCAGTGAAATCAATTGCCAAAGATTTGCGCAAGCGACGCCAACTCCTTAAACATCTCTTATGCGATTCCTTTTACCCTGCCTTTTTGTGCTGTCTGCCTGTGGTGGCCAACCTGCCAATCTTGATGATTACGATGGCGAACCACGCTGTGGTGCGGAAGATTATTTTTACCTGCTGGGTAAGAAGGCGTCGGCGCTAGAGGGTGTTAAGTTACCTCGCGCGGCGCGTGTGCTACGTCCTGAGGACGTGATTACCTTGGATTTTAGCCCTGATCGGCTGACCATCGACATCGACACGTCAAATCGTATTTCCAGCATTACTTGTCGCTAATGTTTGGTAAACTAGGCCTTGGGCATCCCGCTTAGATCTTTCATGTCTAGCCTTTGCCAGCCCTCATAATCAGGGTAGAACCGCATAATGGCGAAAGCGGCAAAAACATCTTCAAAGAAAACCAGATCGGCAAAACCCAAACGCTCGGTGTTTTGGTGGATTGGTGTTGTGCCGTACATGGCGGTGCGCTGGGCATGGCGTTTGGTGGCGGCGGCAGCAGTTTTTGTGCTGCTCATAGTTGTGCTCTATACTGTCGTTAATCCAACCAGCACGATCTACATTATATCAGAGACTTGGCGGCTGGATGAGACACGCCGGGAGTGGCGTGATTTCGAGTCTATTTCACCGCATATGCCCCATGCAATTGTCGCCGCAGAAGACGCCAATTTTTGCAATCATTGGGGTTTTGACATGGCGGCTATCCGGGATGCACTAGAGGATGGAGGCGGGCGTGGGGCTTCGACAATCTCACAACAAACGGTGAAGAATGTGTTTCTTTGGCACGGGCGTAACTGGGTTCGAAAGGCATTGGAGGCTGCGATAACGCCAGTGATGGAGGCGGTCTGGACTAAGCGCCGTATCCTAGAGGTCTATATGAATGTGGCTGAGTTTGATGAAGGTATTTTTGGGGTGGGTGCTGCTGCCCCTTGGTATTTTGGTGTGGACGCCAAAGATATAAGCCCGCGCCAAGCGGCACTTTTGGCGGCAGTTCTGCCAAATCCCAAAGGTCGATCCGCCAAGCGCCCCACTGCATATATACAAAAACGCGCGCGCTCTATTGCATCCGGTGCGGCTACGATCCGCGCGGATGGGCGCAATGGGTGTTTCGATGGTTGAAAATTCTGCTCAACATTGCGATGACAGGTGGGTAGAATTCACCCATCGGACGCCACAATGAATCGACTGTATCACGCCCCGCTTTCCCCATTTTGCCGTAAGGTGCGCCTAGTGCTGGCAGAAAAGAAGGTTGAAGTTGAGTTGGTGGAGGAGCGGTATTGGGAGAAAAATGCCGATTTCATGCAGCGAAATCCAGCAGGTAAGGTTCCAATCCTGAAAATTGATAGCCAAACCTTGAGTGAAAGTCAGGCTATTTGCGAATATCTTGAAGAGGTGCTGCCTGACCCACCTTTGCTGCCTAAAAAGCCAGAAGATCGCGCTGAGGTTCGGCGTTTGGTTTTTTGGTTTGACGATAAGTTTCACCAAGAGGTGACATCAAAACTGCTGTACGAGCGGGTGAATAAGAAACTTATGGGGCAAGGGTATCCAGAAAGTCGAAACGTAAAGCTGGGCGCGAAAAGTATAAAGTATCACATTGATTACATGGGGTGGTTGCTGGATCAGCGCCGCTGGTTGGCTGGTGATCAACTGACTTTGGCGGATTTTACCGCTGCCGCGCATTTTTCCTGCCTTGATTATATCCGTGACGTGGATTGGAACCGCAACGCGAACGTTAAAGATTGGTACGCCAAGATCAAATCGCGCCCCGCTTTTCGCTCAATCCTAGCAGATCAGGTGCCGGGCTTTATTCAGCCGCCGCATTATGCGGATCTGGATTTTTGAATCTGAAGGACCGTTTGCGCGCGCAAGCGCTGGCAGAAGGGTTCACAAAAATGGGCATTTGCCGGCCCGATTCTATCCCTGAAGCCGCTGCGCGCTTGGCCACCTATGTTGATGAGGGGCGGCATGGGCAGATGGAATGGATGGCGGAGCGCATGGTATGGCGTGGAGACCCGACCGCGCTGTGGGCGCAGGCAAAATCTGTTATTATGTTGGCGGAAGTGTACACGCCGGACCATGACCCGCTTGAGACTCTAAAGCAGAGAGATCGGGCTGCGATCTCTGTTTACGCGCAAAACCGAGATTACCATGATTTGGTTAAAAAGCGCCTGAAACGGGTTGGGCGTTGGTTGATTGATCAAGGTGAGGGCACTGAGATCAAGGTTTTTGTGGACACGGCACCGGTTATGGAAAAGCCTTTAGCACAAGCTGCGGGGCTTGGATGGCAAGGAAAACACACCAACGTTTTGTCACGTGATTTGGGCAGTTGGTTTTTTCTCGGTGCAATCTTTACTACCGTTGAATTAGAGCCTGACACCGCCCAAACTGACAATTGTGGCTCCTGCACTGCATGTTTGGACATCTGTCCAACCAAGGCATTTCCGGCCCCGTTTCAGTTAGATGCACGTCGCTGCATTTCATACCTGACGATTGAACACAAAGGGCCTGTTGATGAAGATTTACGTGCCAACATGGGGAATCGAATTTACGGGTGCGATGATTGCCTTGCGGTTTGCCCTTGGAACAAGTTTGCCCAAGATGCGACAGAATTACGCTATGCCGCACGCGACGACTTACGCGCGCCCTCATTAACCGAGCTGGCTGCGCTTGATGACACCGCCTTTCGTGCTAGGTTTTCTGGCTCGCCAATAAAACGCATCGGGCGGGACCGTTTTGTCCGTAATGTTCTCTATGCCATTGGAAATTCAGCAGATCGATCTTTGGCTGAGGCGGCCCGCGCTCACGTGGATGCCCCGGATAATGCTATTGCAGACGCTGCGCGGTGGGCATTGGAGCGAATATGACGCATTTATTAAGCTTCGGTCATGGATACTCGGCGCGCGCCTTAAGTCAGCGGTTGTTGCCAAAGGGTTGGAACGTAACTGGAACGGTTCGATCAGTGCAGAAGGCTAAAGAATTGAGCGATGAGGGCGTTCACCCTTTGATTTGGTCTGGCCCAAACATTACCGTACCTTTATCGCGTGCCACACATCTATTGATCTCAACCGCGCCAACAGAGGATGGCGATCCGGTTCTAGCAGAATTTCTCGAACAAATTTCACAGGTTTCCAATCGCCTAAAGTGGGTTGGCTATTTGTCTACGACGGGTGTCTATGGGGATCATCAGGGCGGATGGGTTGATGAAGCCACGCCGCTTACCCCATCTACTAAACGTGGACAGCTTCGGGTCAAAGCCGAAGCGGAATGGCAGGGATTGGCGGCAGATGTAGGCTTGCCGCTTCATATTTTCCGGCTTGCAGGAATTTATGGCCCGGGCCGAGGTCCATTTGCTAAAGTAAGAAGTGGAACCGCGCGGCGTATCATTAAGAAAGATCAAGTGTTTAGCCGCATTCATGTGGAAGATATTGCGCAAGTATTAGAGGCTTCAATTCGTCAACCTAACCCGGGTGCGATTTACAACCTGTGCGATGATGATGCCGCCCCTCCGCAAGATGTGATTGGCTATGCTGCGGAGTTGTTGGGATTGCCCCTTCCGGTGGCGGAAGAATTCGAAACGGCGGAGATGTCGTTCATGGCTCGTAGTTTTTACGTTGAGTCAAAGCGGGTTAAAAACGACCGGATTAAAGATCAGTTGGGTGTGACGCTGCGCTACCCAAATTACCGAGCCGGATTGCAGGCCCTTTTGGCGGATGAAGCCAGTAAACACAAATTTGTGACGATAAAATAAGTAGATTCCGGTGATATAGGTTTTTCGTTATAGTTGCCAAAAAATGGAATGGTAAACAATATGCGTACAGTGCTTTTGCGTGGTCTGTTCTTGGTCGCTTTGCTGGCCTTGTCGGCCTGCTCTTCGAAATTCATAACTTATAACGGGCCGGAAGTGACCAAACTTGAATTGCACAAAGGCCAGCGCATTTTGCGACTGTTCCATGGCAACCGGGTTTTAAAGACCTATAAAGTTGACTTGGGATTCGGTCCGCGCGGCCATAAACAAGTTGAAGGTGATGGCCGCACGCCAGAGGGCCGATACACAATTGACCGACGAAACCCTAACAGCTCGTTCTACCTGTCGATCGGCATTTCCTATCCTAATGCGGCTGACCGCGCATATGCGCGATCAATAGGCAAGTCTCCGGGCGGTGAAATATTCATCCACGGCCAGCCAAATATCGGGCGCAAACGTAACGGGCCGGATTGGACGGCGGGCTGCATCGCGGTTAAGGATCGCGAAATACGTCAAATCTATGCGATGGTGAAAAACGGAACTGTCATTGACGTCTTCCCGTAAGCGGGCAGCCCTAACTGCCCGTTACCATGGTCCACCAGATTTTTCCGTTTGGTTCTTGAAACCAAGACAGACCCATTTTGCGGGCGCGTTGCGCCAGAACGACTTCACGCGTTGATGGGGTTTGCATCCATGCGGCCAAAGTCTCGGACTCGTTCTCATAGGTTTCCGAGATGTTCTCACCAACCATTTGACCTATATAACCAGAGCGCGCGACGCGATCGAGCGGGGAGGAGCCGTCAGAGCCAAAGTGCCATGGGCGGTTTTGCACTGACATATCCCGCGAGTGTGTAGCGGCGGCGGCAGTGAGTTTACCATCAAGCTCTAGTGGGTTTTTACCAGCGGATACGCGCAATGCGTTAACCGAATCCAACATGCGGAACTGGATTTTGGCGGTGTCACCGGATTTGATCCGGTAAACTTTCGGAAGGGGTCTACCGTCGGGGCCAACCTGGGGGCCGACAGGTGTACAAGCTGAAAGCGCAAACAGCGCGGTGATCAAGATGAGAAGCAGTCTGGCCATACCAATTGTTCCTTAAAAATTTACAGTTGTTTAACCAGAACTGTGAGGCTGTTCAAACACGCTGGTGAAAAATGGCCGATCACATCATTGTTTGGTTTGTGATTGAGGCTTTCTCACCATAATAAGGGGCCATGACTTACTCAAGGAGGGAATGTTCCATGAGCAATAAGATTTTTACGGGTTTGAACCGCCGCTGCTTCCTGCTGAGCGCTGGTGCTGCGGCCACGGGCCTTGCTGCACCAGCAATTGCGCAGAATAGTGGTGCGACTACTGAAGTAGAGCGCGATCTGACCGAAGTGGTCCGTCGCAATGTGTCCAGTTTCCGATCATTGGAATGGCAACCTTACTTCAGCAATCTTAATAAAGGCGCTATTTTGGTCGATATAGACAGCCGCGCCCTACATATGTGGACCGAAGACGGTGGCTATAAGCTGTATCCGTCCTCTGTGCCGCTGTCTGAGGATCTGACTCGCCGGGGGCGCACTAGCATCGTTCGCAAGGTAGATGGCCCGACATGGAGCCCGACCCCTGCGATGAAAAAGCGCAACCCGGAATGGCCGGCTTTCGTGCCTGCTGGCCCTGACAACCCTTTGGGAACACACGCGCTGTATCTAGGTTGGACTTATTACCGAATACATGGGACCCACGACACGCGCAAAATTGGCCGCCGTTCGTCGAATGGCTGCATTGGTTTGTACAATGAGCACATCGCAGAGGTGTTCTCAAAGGCAAATATAGGCACTCAAGTGTTGCTAATTTGACGACATTCTGAACAGTTGATTTCGACCCCAAGGGTCGTGGCATTGTGTTGAGCGGCTATAGCTGGTTATACGGTCCCACGAGATACTGTCTTGGGTGTCCGTGGATGGACCAGATAGTCTAGGTTCAGCGGGCGTATCTTGGAAGGATATATAAAGATGAAAAAAATCGTACTTGCCGCAGCTTTCACGCTGGCCGCTTCTTCTGCTTTCGCTGGCGGTCTGTCTGACCCGATCATCGAAGAGCCGATCATCGAAGCAGCGACTTCTTCTTCAGCTGGTGGCATCTTGGTCCCACTGTTGGCTTTGGTTCTGATCGCAGCAGTTGCATCTAGCTAAGTCTTAGCGACATTGAATTTTGGAAAAGGCGGCCAAGCGATTGGCCGCCTTTTCTGCGTTTGGGTGTTGGTAGTTTAGCTAAAGCTTTAGATTTTAGGTAAGCCGGCCTCAGCTTCAATCTGCTTTCGAGATTTTCGCTCACGCTCTGTTGCGGATTTCAATTGGCCGCAAGCCGCCATGATATCTTCGCCACGCGGTTTGCGTATCGGTGAGGCATAGCCTGCCTGATATATGATCTCTGCGAAGGCTCTGATGCGGTTGTTTGAAGATCGCTGGTATGGCGCACCCGGCCATTCATTGAATGGGATCAGGTTAATTTTGGCAGGGATACCTTTGATCAGCTCCACCAACCGGCGCGCATCCTCGTCGCTATCATTCACGTCTTTCAGCATCACATATTCGAACGTGATCCGCTCGCTGTTGGATACCTTGGGGTAAGTGCGCAGCACACCTAAAAGTTCTTCAATGTTCCAACGCTTGTTAATCGGAACCAGCTTGTCTCGAATTTCATCTGTGGTGCCGTGGAAAGACACCGCTAGAAGACAGCCGATCTGCTCAGCGGTTTTTGCAATTTCCGGTACGACGCCAGATGTGGACAGGGTAATGCGTCGTCGAGACAGGCT
The DNA here is from genome assembly GCF_058136045.1 of Litoreibacter sp. Lineage (NCBI taxonomy): Bacteria > Pseudomonadati > Pseudomonadota > Alphaproteobacteria > Rhodobacterales > Roseobacteraceae > Litoreibacter > Litoreibacter sp. The sequence continues at coordinate 62,316 of NZ_JBYVDD010000015.1, read as the reverse complement.
AATGCCTTCGGGGTCCATCGCAATTTTCATCGCGTCACGCACATTGTCGAAGTTATACAGTGGCTCGCCCATGCCCATCAGCACAATATTGGACAGTTTTCGGCGGGCCTCGTCATTTGGATTGCGGCCCGGTTCCGGCCATTCTCCTAAATCATCACGGGCCAGCATAACCTGTCCGATAATCTCACCTGCTGTTAGGTTCCGAACCAGTTTTTGGGTTCCTGTGTGGCAAAATGAGCAGGTTAAAGTGCAGCCAACTTGGCTGGAAATACAAAGCGTGCCGCGATCTTCTTCGGGGATGTAGACGACCTCAACTTCGTGGCCGCCAGCGATCCGCACCAGGTATTTTCGCGTGCCATCTGTGCTGACTTGACGAGTGACGACTTCGGGGAGCGTGATTTCAAATTTCTCGGCTAGTTGAGCACGGTAGTCCTTGCCCAAATTGGTCATGCTTTCAAAATCGCGCACCCCTTTTTGGTATATCCATTGCCAAATTTGCCCCATCCGCATTTTCGATTGCTTCTCAGGGGTGCCAGCTTCAACCAAAGCTATACGCAGGCCATCGCGGGTCAGGCCAACCAAATTCACTCGGTCGCTGTCGGGCAGCTTGCGAGGAATGGTTATCAGGTCTTGGGTGATCGGTGCAGTAGCGGACATCTGGGCCTCACGAGGGGTTCGGAAGGCCGCCGAATACACTAAATCAGTGCAAAGGGAAACCAATGGGTTTTTGGGTGGGCAGCACTTGGGGCCGTACAAGACTACACGCAAGGCGTGCTTCCTCAGTAGAGAGTGATGGCCTGCTGGTGCTTTTGTTGTTTGGGCCAAGGTCCACAGCAAGATTTCCACAATACAGTAAGTGGTGTTGTACGAAACCTAGTGACACGTAAGTCACGGCGCGCAGGCCCTCAACGCGGCGGACATCACCTATCCCAATTAAGTCTTTGGCCGAGACAAGGACCTCACGCGCAGCGAATAGCATGTCGAACATTTGGTGTTTCAGAGCAATGCGTTGAGTCGGAGCAAGATAGAGATCGGTGCCGGGGCGATCACATCCAAAGGTGTTTGCGGGAATATAGATAGGGGATTTTTCGGGTGACCGCGTTAAGTCTGCATCGCGGAAAGCGATACATTTAATTGTCTGCATTCCATAGTCTTTGGTTAATACGCGATCGCCGGACTTAAGTTCCTCGATAAAACGCTCGCCTAGATTGGTCATAACAGGGGTGCCAACGCTTAGGCCCGCAGGGGAAAGTCTGACAGTTCCGGTGGTTTTTTGGGCGGGTAGTTTGATCGGGCTGTGTATAGAGAGGGTCATATAATGCTGCCTGTTGGCCGGGTTATCCCGGTCTTAGTGGTTGGAGTTAAGGGACCTTGGCAGCCGATCCCTTAACCTAGATTTTTGTTTATTATCCGCCGCAACGCTTAGAGGCGTCTTCCAGCGCGGCCGTAAAGCCGGTCAGTGAAAATGTGTCTTTTGTTGTCGTGTCCAGCTTGGATGTGCCCGTGATCACAGCCTTTGCGCCCCGTTTCATAGCCGAGATTATTTTGTTGTCGTCACCGGGTGTCGGCGCCCAAGCGGTTTCGCCGCTGGTAAACAACTCATAAGCGCCATCACCGATTTTCAGGTTTACGGTTGCGCCGTCAGGATAGGGATAGCCGCCAGTGAAGGAAACTTCGCCCAATTTCTTGGCTCCGGGCCAATAGCTGACAAACATTAGCGTCTCGCTTCGGGTTACGGCTACAACGCGACCGTCCCTGGTGTTCACGGTCTCTTTTGGACTGGAGACGATCCAACACTGCGTGGGGTTATCCTCAACGAACACGCTCCAGTCGGTCTTGGACGCGACGCGATTGGTTGATTGCTCTTGGGCAATAAGGGGGCCAGCGGCCAGAACTAAGGCCGCGCTCACGGCCATGCTTTGCAGCATTTTATTCATATTAATTACAGCTCCAGCTGTCTTTGCCTCTTGTGCGCCGAGTGATCCTTTGCGGATTCGATTTATATCGGCACAACGTTTATTATCTCGATTGCCAAACGATAACCTAAAATGCATGTGTTGGGGAAGGCCCATTGGCGGATTTTCGCCTTTTAAGGAGGCGTCTATGACACAACCCATCGCAATGGTCGAAATCTGGCGGGGAGACTTGCTGGAATCACAACATCTAGGACATGCAGTTGTCTGCGACGCCTCGGGGCAAGTGATAGAAGCGTGGGGAAACGCCGAAAAGGTGATCTACCCGCGGTCCTCATGCAAAATGTTGCAGGCCTTGCCGTTGATAGAAAGTGGCGCGGCGGATGCTTATGGGCTTGGTATTGAACAGTTGGCGCTGTCTTGTGCTTCGCATCAGGGCGCGGCCATTCACACAGATCGGGTCAGTGTTTGGCTGAAAGAGCTTGGGTTGTCTCCTGCCGATTTCCGCTGTGGGGTGCAAAAACCTTCTGACAAGGATGCCCATGAAGCGTTAATTATTGCGGGTAAAACCCCATGCCAAATTCACAATAATTGCTCGGGCAAGCACAGCGGATTCTTGACGTTAAACAAGCATTTGAGCGGTGGACCGGAGTATATCGAGGTTGATCATCCGGTTCAAATAGCAGCTCGTGACGTGTTTCAGGAAATGACCGGAGAGACTTCTGCCGGATATGGCATTGATGGGTGTTCGGCTCCAAATTACTCAACCTCAGTGACAGGCTTGGCACGCGCCATGGCGCGTATGGCGGCCCCGGTTGGGTCGGGCGCGCGCGCCAAAGCGTCGACCCGTTTGGTTGATGCAATGCGCACACACCCCGATTTGGTTGCCGGTGAAGGGCGCGCTTGCACAGAGTTGATGCGCGCAATGGGCGGTAAGGTCGTGATAAAAACTGGGGCAGAGGCGGTGTTTGTTGCCATTCTGCCAGAGCAGGGTCTTGGCATGGCGATTAAGATTGCTGATGGAGGAACCAGAGCGGCTGAATGCGCGATGGCGGGGCTGCTCGTCAAATACGGGGTGCTTGATGCGACTCATCCGATGGCGATTAAGCGGTTGCATGGGCCGATTCGGAACTGGAATGGGATTAACACAGGACATATGCGCCTAAGTCCCGGTTTCATCCAGATTTGAGAAAGGCTCTGTATCAGAGGGGGACAACTCCTCGATCAGCTGATGAATTTTTGCTTTTTTAAGGGGCTTGGTCAGATAGTGGCTAAGGCCGGCTTCTTTGATCCGTTCTTCGTCCCCATCCATGGCATGGGCGGTCATTGCGATAATGGGGATTGGCTCAGAGCCCCGCTCCTGCTCCACTTTCCGGATAGTTTTGGTTGCTTCCATCCCGTCCATTACAGGCATGGAAATATCCATAAATATAAGGTCGAATTCATTACTTTTGAAAGCATCGACAGCCTCAACGCCATTCATAGCTAAGGTGAGCTCCATTGAGACATCGCGCAACATTTTTTTGAACACCAATTGATTGGTCTTGTTGTCCTCGGCTGCCAAAATACGAAGTAGGCGTATAGGCTTGGGCTGTGCAGGGGCGTTGCTCACAGCCAACAAGACATCGAATAGATCTTGTCGATGGAACGGTTTCTTTAGTGTTACGACGCCAGCAGGAACAGAGGTTTGCTCCGCAGGTGTAACCATTGCAACCAGCGGTGTGTTGGGAAAAATTTCGCGCACCGCGTCTATGATAGAGGTGTCATCGCTGTGCTGGCCGATAAAAATTACGTCTGGTGGCTGAGTATTCCGCGCGTCATTCGCATTGGTGAGAACGGAAACTGGCAAGCCTAATAGCTCCATCTGGCGGGTAAAAATGTCGAGATCCATGGCGTTGGATTCGATAACAAAGGCCTGCTGGAGCTCAGGGGGCAACATGTTTGAGGGGGCTTCAGCTTTCGCTACCAGAGGAAGCGAAATTTGGAAGCCGAAACACGCCCCTTCGCCTTTAACGCTGCTCAGCCATACTTCCCCGCCCATCTGCTCAATTAGTTTTCGCGTGATCGCAAGGCCAAGTCCTGTGCCCTCATATTTACGGTTTGCTTCATCCTCGATCTGATTGAATTCGCCAAAGACGTGCTCAGCCATGGATGGGTCAATACCAAGGCCGCTATCCTCGACGGTGAAGTGTAACTGGCAAGTTTGAGAGCTGTCGTCGACGATACCGACAACCCGAACCATAACGTGGCCTTCATCCGTAAACTTAACGGCATTGCCGACAAGGTTAGTCAATATTTGACGGATACGGCCGGAATCTCCGATAAATTCAGCCGGTAAAAACTGATCGTAATCTATCTGGAGGTCGAGGCCTTTTTGCTGAACCGTTGGTTCAACAATCAGCCCGACTTCTTGCACTAATTTTTCCAAATCGAACGGCTGTGGCTTGAGCTCAATCTTGTTCGCTTCGATTTTGGAAAAATCGAGGACGTCATTGATGATCTCTAGCAGCGCTTCGCCGGAATTTCGGATCGTCTGCGCATAAAGCAAGCTTTCCTCATCAAGCTTGTTCTCAAGCAGTAAGTCGGCCATGCCAACAACGCCATTCATTGGCGTGCGAAGCTCATGGCTCATCTTGGCAAGGAACGCGGATTTGGCGCGATCAGCGGCCTGAGCCTTATCACGTGCATCCCGCAACTCCTCTTCGCGCAGGATATCTTCAGTGATATTGAGGACTAAAGACACGATGCCACCGTCCAGGGTTCGGCGGTCGACCATCTTGACATAGACGCCATTCCAGAACCGGAGTGTCACGGATTCTATTTGGTCACCGTCCCAGCGCGCATGCATCATATCCAGCCACTCTTCACTGGATTGACCGCGCAAATCAACAATACCTTCGTCAATGCATAAATCCAAAATAGTATCGTACCCGGTTCCCGGTCCGACACCTGCTGCGCCCTCAAACACTGTCAAATATGGGGGGTTGGCCGCGATTAAGTTCTGCTTTGCATCGAACAGTGCAAAACCGTCCTGAATAGTGTCGATAGCGTCCCAGAGCAGGCGTTCAACTACAGTGACCTTATTGTTAGCCACCTCAAGGTCTTTAACCACTCGGGTGTTGTGCCCCTCAAGTTCCTGCACTGTGCGTCGTTGATCAACGATCTGCCCTGACAAGTCCAAAGCATGGGCGGATAGCTTGCGGTTGGCGGCGACCAGTTCTGTCTTCTTTTGCTCCAAAAGCCGTTCCGCCGCGAGGCGAGCGCGTCTTTCCTGAATCAGTTCCTGATTTTTCAACGCGTGGCCCACCAACTTCGAATCGCTTCTATATGCGCTACAGAATCACGGAACTATGTGAAAACAGGCTTAACGCCTTTGGCTTGCCCGACTCATGTCAGCCGTGCGAGCCTGATCATGATTTAAGACGAAAAGGTTTCCATAATGTTTTTACGCACAGCTTCGCTATTCTTTGTTCTTGTGGCTTTCGCCTCCATTTCCTTTGCAGATGGTTTGATCCCAGAGCGGCGAATGACGATGTCGCGTGATATGGATTTCTATGGAAGCGACCTGACCAATATTTTCGACACCACTTTTGATGCGTGTACACGGGCCTGTTTGGCAAATAGTTCATGTAAGGCCTTTACGTTTAACACTAAATCCAATGCCTGCTTTCCCAAGTCAAAGATCACCAAGGCTGAGCCGTTTGAGGGCGCAACCTCGGTGAAGGTTACAGAGGTTGCGCAATCTGTATTGGCGCAGGCACAGGTGCGTCGTGCTGACGCCGACTTCTTGCGCGACTCTGATGTTTTGGATGCCTTCAGGTATGCTTCTAAGATGGCAAAAACTTATGCCGCGAATGATTACTCTGCTGATCAGTTTGTTGTTGCTGCGACTGATGCGCGAAATGATAAAAAGCCGGATACAGCCATGCGGTTTGTTGGCGCTGCACTTACTGTCGATGACCGCTCGGACTTATGGGCACAGTTTGCCCGTGACGCGGCAGCGACCGCTAAACAGGACAAAAGCAAGCGCCGTACGTTCAATGCGATTTACCTCAAGGCGGCAATCAACGCTTATCTAAGGGCACCAAACGCTCCGATGTCGGTAACGGCATTAAGCCTTGTTGCTGACGCCTACGAGAGGAATGGGCGCGGGCGTGAAATGATTGCGCCGCTTCGGCTGGCTCAGTTGCTTCATCCCCGAGATGATATTGCCAAAAGCCTTGATCGCGCGATTGGCTTGTATGGGTTCAACTTGGCCGATACAGACGTTCAAAGCGATAACCTTGAGCCGCGTATCTGTGTGAGTTTTTCCGAGGCCTTGTCCAAGACCACCGATTATGCCCCATATGTGAAGTCTCAGATTGAGGGGGTAAGCATCGAGGTGCAGGGGCGCCAGATTTGCGTGGGCGGACTGAACCATGGTGAACGCTATTCCATTACGTTCAGAGAAGGGATGCCCGCCGCGTCTGGTGAGATTTTGCGCAAGCCTGTCGAAATTACCCAATACGTCCGTGATCGCACACCCTCCGTCAGGTTTCCCGGTCGGGCGTATATTTTGCCAAGCAGTGGGGACGCAGCCCTGCCTGTCATTGCGGTAAATGCTGACACGCTGGATCTGACGCTGTTTAAAGTCACGGATCGCAACATATTGCGTACTATGGAGAATGATTTTTTCTCCAAACCACTTAATTATTATGGAGAGCGGGAATTCCGCCGCTCTGTTGGGGTCGAGATTTGGAAAGGAACCGGAGAGGTCCAATCCGAGATTAATCAAGACATTACCACGCGACTGCCCATGGCAAAAATTGTGGGCAAAATGACCCCCGGCGTTTATGCGCTGAAGGCCGCCGTTAAAGGCGCTGATACTGATGAAAGCCTGCCTGCCACGCAATGGTTCGTGATCACTGATTTGGGTTTGACCAGCCTGCAAGGGGTGGATGGCTTGCATGTTTTTGTGCGTGGCCTGTCTGATGTTGGTGCGCGTGAGGGGGTATCTGTGTCCCTTATTTCTCGTGCAAATGAGGTTCTGGAAACGATCGAGACTGACGCGCGCGGGTATGCCCTATTTGCCCCCGGTTTGACGCGAGGAGTTGGTGCCGCGGCCCCGGGACTTTTGACCGCTCAAATGGGGGAAGACTTTGCCTTCTTGTCGCTGCGAGATCCAGAGTTCGATTTGTCGGATCGTGGCGTTGAAGGACGCCCCCCTGCCTTACCGGTAGACTTGTTCGTTACGACCGAGCGTGGAGCATATCGTCCCGGCGAGGTGATTAATGTCTTGGCGCTGGCTCGTGGCAACACGTCAAAAGCGATCGAAAACCTTGCACTTACGGCGACTCTCAGGCGGCCTGATGGTGTGGAATATTCTCGTGTAACGCAACAAGACGCGGGTGCTGGTGGACGCATGTTTGCGCTGCCCCTATCCCCTGATGTTTCCCGCGGAACTTGGACATTGGCTATCTTTGCCGACCCTGATGCCCCTGCCTTGTCAACCCAGAGAATATTGGTTGAAGATTTCTTACCAGAACGTATTGATGCGACCCTAACCTTGCCTGAAGGCCCGATAGAGACCGCCCGCGCGACACCATCCCTTGGCATTGAGGCGAGGTATCTTTTCGGTGCGCCCGGTGCGGATTTGGCCGTTGATGGTGACGTGATCTTGCGTGCTACGTCTTCTTTAAAGGGCTTCAATGGTTATCGTTTTGGCCGCTATGACGAGCCGTTTCGCACTCAACGGGGTTGGCTGGCTTCTGGCATTCGGACCAATGTGGATGGAACTGCAAAGGCCACGCTGGAGCTGCCGGACCTGACTGAGGTTATGCAGCCTCTCGAGGCTGAGATTATCGTGCGGGTTCGCGAAGGCTCTAACCGCCCGATTGAGCGCCGGATCAAGCGGTCCCTCCTTTTGGGAGCGTCGTTGATCGGGGTGAAGCCGGGGTTCAAGGATACCCTATCTGAGGGCAGTAATGCGGACTTCCAGGTTATCGCTCTTGCGCCTGACCTGACCCGCCAAGAGATGAAAGTGCGTTGGACGATCAACCGTGTTCGAACCGAGTATCAATGGTATTCCGATTACGGCAACTGGCATTGGGATCCGATTACGACGCGCACCCGTGTGGCGTCCGACGAGGCTTTGGTTTCGGTCGGTGATCCGCTTCGTGTCTCCACACCGGTTGAGTGGGGCGAATATGAAATCAAGGTGGAGCGTTTGGACGGTCCATATGTCGCCACCTCCATGTCTTTTTATGCAGGCTGGTACGCCAGCGCCGATACGGCGCAAACGCCTGACTTGTTAGAGGCGTCACTAGATAAACCGCGCTACCGACCCGGTGATACGGCAACTTTGCGTATTGTGTCCCGTTATGCGGGTACGGCGCTGGTCACTGTGTTGTCGAACCGTCTGATTGATATGAAGGCGGTGGAGGTGTCCGAGGGTGAGAACCTGATTACCCTACCTGTGACGGATGAATGGGGCAGTGGTGCATATGTTTCCGCTTCTGTTATTCGGCCGATGGATGCGGAGCGTGGTCAAAACCCTGCACGGGCGCTGGGCTTGTCTCATGCTGAAATTGATCCCGGAAGTGCCAAGTTGGTGGCGACGTTCATGACTTCTGGCGAAGCGGCACCGCGCGGCCCGCTGAATGCGCGCCTGAAGGTAGAAAACGCAGGCGGCACGGAAACTTATGTGATGATTGCGGCGGTAGATCAGGGTATTTTGAACCTAACCGGCTTCACACCGCCTCAGGCGTCAGAGCATTATTTCGGGCAGCGCAAGCTGGGCATCGCGATTCGCGACGTCTATGGGCGGCTTATTGATGGCACATCTGGGGCGTTGGGGACGGTTCGCTCGGGCGGCGATGCAACCTCGCAACTCCGCGCTAAATCTCCGCCACCCCGCGAGGATTTAGTGGCCTATGTTGCCGGCCCGATTAAAGTGGATGCTGACGGTATCGCGGAGGCAAATTTTAAGCTTCCCGCCTTCAATGGTTCCGTGCGCTTAATGGCAGTGGTTTGGTCCAAGGATGGGGTAGGTGAGGCTGACGCGGAAGTATTAGTCCGCGATCCGGTGGTCGCCACTGTGACCTTGCCAAGGTTCCTTGCGCCCAAGGATAAAAGCCAATTGTTGCTAGAAATTGTCCATGCTGATGGTCCTAGCGGAACTATGCCGCTTTCGGTGAAGGCAACGGGTGCGGCGCTTCTTGGGAAAACGCCTGCTTCTGTTGTTCTAGGGGATAAGGAAACCGTCCGCCTAAACGTGCCGTTTGAAGTGGTCGGTAGCGAATCTGTTACGATTGATGTGGCTCTAACCTTGCCAAATGGGCGGATTTTGACTCAAACACACCACATAGATGTACGCCGCAATGATCCCGTTATTCAGCGCCGAAGTCAGTTTGCACTGGCGGCTGGCAGTACCTTTACTCTGGACGAAAATGCCTTCGCAGGCTTTGCGTCGGGGTCTGCTTCGGTGACGCTGGCCGCTGGGCCTCTGGCACGTTTCGATGCGCCGGGTTTGTTGAACGCACTTGATCGCTACCCTTATGGCTGTACCGAGCAAGTGACGTCGAAGGCGTTGCCGTTGCTGTATCTTGATCAGGTCGCACAGGCGATGAGCTTGGAAAGTCATGATGGGATTTCAGGGCGGATTAGCCAGTCGATTTCGCTGGTCCTGACCAACCAGTCCTCGAACGGAGCATTTGGATTGTGGCGACCAAGCCGTGGCGATTTGTGGCTGGATGCCTATGTCACAGATTTCCTGAGCCGTGCCCGTGCGCAGGGTCATGTGGTGCCGCAAATCGCGTTCAGGCAGGCATTGGACAATCTGCGCAATCAGGTAAATAGCGCCGCTGATTTTGAGGAAGGCGGCGAAGGACTGGCCTATGCAATGTTGGTTTTGGCTCGGGAAGGTGCGGCCTCAATTGGGGATTTGCGCTACTATGCTGACGTGAAAGCCGATGAGTTTGCCACGGCGCTTGGCGTTGCCCAGCTTGGCGCAGCGCTGTCATTCTATGGGGATTCAACTCGGGCGGATGCCATGTTCAGGATCGCAGATAGGAAGTTGAAAAGCGCTGACAGTGACAAGAAAAGGTGGCGTTCTGACTATGGATCACATCTGCGAGATACTGCTGCGGTGCTGACCTTGGCCGTTGAATCAGGCTCTAAAGTACTTAATATCGCGAAAATGGGCGCACAAATAGCGCCTCAGGTTGGGGATGTTATCGGGCGGTCCACACAGGAATCTGTTTGGACATTGCTGGCTGCCAACGCCTTGTTGCAACGTGAGGGAAGCAGCCTGACCTTGAATGGGCAAGCTGTTGATGGACCCTTGGTAAAGGTGTTGGAGGAAGACGCTCAGGAACCTGTGAGAATTGAGAACACCTCGGTGGAGGAGACAGTGGTTACGTTGACTGCTTTTGGTGTGTCTGACGCGCCAGTGGCGGCGGGCGGAAATGGTTACCGCATCACGCGCGATTACTATGACTTGGACGGGAACTCCGTGAATATCAGTGCCGTAGAATCCGGGACGCGGTTGGTGGCGGTGATAACGGTAACTCCGTTTGACAAGCACCAAGCCCGTTTGATGGTTAACGACCCTCTGCCCGCAGGCTTTGAGATCGACAATCCCAACCTGCTGCGCAGCGGTGATGTGCGGGCATTGTCATGGCTGAAGACTAAGGCGAATGTGCGCAACACAGAGTTCAGAGATGATCGGTTCCTTGCGGCTGTGGATCACTATGGAAATGCGTCATTCCAGCTTGCTTATATTCTTCGCGCAGTGGCACCGGGGGATTATCACCACCCAGCGGCCAGTGTTGAAGACATGTACCGCCCCTTCTTTAGGGCGCGCACAAGTGAGGGACGTGTACGGGTCGTGCAACCGTGAATTGGGCTCGCATTTTTGGGGTATTTACCATTGCGTTGTGGGCGGCGGCCTTTGGTCGTGACAGTTTTGACGCATGGGTGAGCCATACAAAGATGCCGGTTTTGGCAATCGAGACCAGCGTCGAGGTTTTAGACCGTAATGGCGATCTGCTGCGGGCCTTTCAAACGTCTGACGATCGGTGGCGTTTGCAGACCTCTGTGGCGGATGTGGACCCGGAGTTTTTGCGCTTATTGATTAGGTTTGAGGATAAACGGTTCTACTCGCATGCGGGCGTTGATCTCACGGCCATGGTACGCGCGATTGGGCAGGCGGCCTGGAGTGGCCGGGTGGTGTCTGGTGGCTCTACCTTGACGATGCAAGTGGCGCGCCTCATGGAGGAAAGTGGCACGGGCACTTGGCGTGGAAAGCTGCGCCAAATCAGGTTGGCATTGGCGTTAGAGCGGCGCTTAAGTAAGGATCAAATCCTGTCGCTTTATCTGGCGCGCGCCCCCTATGGCGGCAATCTGGAAGGGCTTCGGGCTGCAAGCCTTGCCTACTATCGAACCGAGCCACGGCGGCTGACGGTGTCGCAGTCGGCTCTGTTGATTGCTTTGCCGCAAGCCCCAGAGACCCGTAGACCGGATCGATTTCCCGACAAGGCTCACAAAGCACGCGACAGGATTATCGGCCGCTTTGTGCTGGCCGGGGATTTGCCGCGCGAGGCTACGGCTGATCAACCTTTGCAGGCAAAGAGGCGTCAATTTCCTGCTCTGGCTCCGCATCTAAGCGATCGTTTGCGCGCGGCCAATGAGGCGCAAGTTATCGAGACAACAATTGACGCTCATGTGCAACTTGGGATGGAACGGCTTGCCCGTGAAGCCGTTGTTCGGGATGTGCAGCATATGTCCGTGGCCATTCTTGCCGCCGATTACCATACAGGGGAAATCATCGCGTCTGTTGGGTCTGCGAACTACGAAAATGACGGGCGTGGTGGTTTTATTGATATGACGCAGGCACGCAGATCTCCGGGGTCTACGTTGAAGCCATTGATCTATGGAATGGGCTTTGATCAGGGTCTAATTCACCCTGAAACGCTGATTTCAGATCGCCCGATGCAGTTTGGTTCTTACGCGCCGCAGAACTTTGACGGGCAATTTCGTGGTAATCTTCGGGTGAGGGAAGCTTTGCAGGCATCTTTGAACCTGCCAGTAGTTAGCTTGTTGGACAGGCTTGGGCCATCCAACTTGGTGACTAAGCTTCGCCAAGCAGGGGCATCACCACAGATACCCGGAGGGCAGCCCGGTTTGGCGATAGCGCTTGGTGGATTGGGTCTTAGCCTTCAGGAATTGGTTCAGCTTTATGGCGTTCTGGCGCAACCAAATGCCCCCAAAATTCTGGGGGCGATGCAAAGTCAAATCCTGCCGCTTGCGCCAGTTCTGTCGCGGCGTGCGAGTTGGTATGTCGGGGATATTCTCAAGGGTGTTCCACGTCCATCAACTGCCGCCAATTCCGATGTGGCGTTTAAAACTGGGACGTCTTACGGGCACCGTGACGCATGGGCGATTGGGTATGATGGTCGTCATGTTATCGGGGTTTGGATGGGGCGTGCGGATGGAACTCCGATCCCCGGTGCGTTTGGCGGTGCGTTGGCCGCGCCGCTGATGTTTGAGGCGTTCAGCCGCGTGAAGTCGCAATCTGACCCGTTGCCTGCCCCGCCCGGGGATGCACTTCTGTTAGGCAATGCGGGTCTGCCGCAGCCATTGCGGCGCTTCATCAGCAGGGCGCAGCAACAGGGGATAGAGCAAGATCACCCCAAGGTTGCCTTTCCACCGGATGGTGCGCGCGTGGCGCGGCGAAATGGTGCAATTACAGTGCAAATCCGCGATGGGATTGCACCATTTACATGGTTGCAAGATGGTACTCCTGTGTTGACAAATAGCTGGGATCGCCAAGCGCAACTAATGCTTCGAGGGCGGGGATATGTGTCGGTGAGGGTGATTGATGCCCGTGGTCGCGCTGCAGGTACTGTGATCTTTGCGAAGTAACATGACGCAACGAACACTTTTACTGTGCCCTTGGAGCCGCTTGAATCCTCCAGTGTTGCCGCACCGCTTTAGAGACTAGATGCACTGGTTTGGGAAACCTTACCTCAAAAATTGCTGCGGCCCTTGCTTGAAAATACCAATACGACCCTTCGTTGAAGCATCATACTTGCCAAAGAAAGGCGATTAAGACCGAGCCGATTTCCCAACGGAGCTTCGTTTGGTGAATGGTTGATGACATCGGACAAAGAAATATTGTGAGCGACACTTGAAGTGCTATTCTTGTTGCGGTCGAAGGTAGGGGTGGGATTTCTTCCGTCATTTTCTCGTGGAACCCCTCAGCGGGTATTTTCCAGTCAAGACATTTGCGCGGCAGCCAACGAGGTCACGTTGGTTTTCCCAAGTTATAAAAGCGGTGCTAACTTGCTGGGGATAAAGCGATCAAACGTAGGTCTGAAATTTTCACAACCCTACCGTTTCATCAAGAAAACGACACATGGCGATAGAGTTTCCCTGCTTGCCGTCCGCTCGTCTGCTTCCGCTTTTGTAATATCTCTATGATCTTTTGTTGAGCCCGTCATATTAAATTGAAGGGTTTTTTGCAGTGCAGGCCACATCAATTTTCCCTGTCAGTTTCGCGATATTGCCATATTTGACCCATATGGTTCCAGCCATGTGGAGAAAAATCGCATGTATTTTAACTATTTTGCTTAATATTTGGAGACCAGGAAAATGGAACACCTACGTTTAAAACCGATTAAAGGCGCCTCGGGCCGCGAGAAGACCGCCTTTACTATGAAAACGATCTCGGAGTTGCTTGCCGAGGAAGGTTCGGCGGCTACACAAACACCTATGATGCGCTCTTCGTCGATTGAGCCCGAAACTCAGCAAGCCCCTGACCAGCCCTGTGAGGATCCAGTCGCGGCCGAACCTGAGCCTGTGAACAACACGGCTCCGGCTATTGAAGAGATGCGGACAGCCCCGTTGGCGCAAAAGGCATCAGCGCTGCCACCAATCACACCAGTCGCAGAAGCGTCAGCGAAAAAGCCACGTTCTCTTTTGGGCCGTTTGATTGGTAGCTGATCGTGAGCGGGCGGATTATGAGGCCCGCCTTAGAGCGTTTGCGTCAAGCATCGGGAAGCTCTCGTAGGATCGCTTGTGCTGCTTTGCGCGGGTCACTGGTTTGCCAGATCGGGCGACCGACAACGATGTGGTCGGCCCCGTCTTTGATGGCGTTGGCAGGCGTGGCGACGCGCTTTTGATCGCCTAGTGCGGCCCCTGTTGGGCGCACGCCGGGGGTGACGATGAGGCGGTCTGTGGCTTGCGGTAGGGCGCGGATCATGGCGGCCTCTTGCGGGGAGGCGATGACGCCATCGGCACCTGCTTCGAGGGCCAAAGCGGCGCGCTCTAGCGTGATTTCGTGGATATCGCCGGGTTTGATACAGCCTGCATCAAGGTCGGCGCGATCCAGAGATGTTAGCACGGTGACGCCGAGGATTTTCATCTTGCTGCCTGATGCACCTTCTTTGGCAGCGCGCACGACATGGGGGTCACCGTGGACGGTTAGGAAGTCATGGCCGAACTGGGCCAAGCCCCGCACGGCGGCATCGACGGTGGCACCGATATCGAACAGTTTCAGGTCTAGGAAGATGCGTTTGTCGTGCTCGTCCTTGAGCTCGTTTGCCAGCGCTAAGCCGCCGCCTGTCAGCATCCCAAGCCCGATTTTATAGAAGTTGACGCTGTCACCAAGGGTCTGGCTGAGCTTCATTCCTTCAAGTGCGTTGGGCAGATCAATTGCAACGATGAGGCGATCATCAGACATGGGGGGCGGCCTTTCATGGGTGGAGTTGCACTTCATTGCCCGTCCAGCCCTGTGCCGTCAAGCCAGCAAGGGCTGCGGGGGCATTTGGGTGGAAATTTTAAAGTGCACGAAATCGTGTGGCTGCCTCTTGAGAGCGGGCCCCCTGATCCCCATTTATAGATAGAGATTTGCCAAAGAGTGGTGCCGCCTCGCGGGCTGCTTACCGGGCAAAGGCTTTAATGAAAGGATGTCTCCATGGATTTGGAAAAATTTACAGAGCGTGCGCGCGGATTTATTCAAGCTGCACAAACGATTGCAATGCGCGAGGATCACCAGCGTCTTGCCCCTGAACATTTGCTTAAAGCGATAATGGATGACGAGCAGGGGCTTGCGTCCAACTTGATTTCGCGTGCGGGTGGCGCACCTAAATTGGTGTTGGAAGCGGTTGATTTGGCGATGGGTAAAATTCCCAAAGTCACCGGCTCTGGCCAGCAAGTTTATATGGATAGCCAAACCGGTAAAGTGTTGGATGAGGCTGAGAAGCTAGCGAAGAAAGCAGGCGATAGTTTTGTGCCTGTGGAGCGGGTTTTATGTGCGTTAGCGTTGGTGAAAAGTCCGGCCAAGGATGCGTTGGTTGCGGGGGCTGTCTCGGCGCAAAAACTGAATGCTGCGATCAATGATATTCGCAAAGGGCGCACGGCTGATAGTGCGACGGCAGAGGATGGATATGAGGCGCTGAAGAAGTTCGCGCAAGATCTGACTGAGGCCGCGCGTGAGGGCAAAATAGACCCTATTATTGGCCGAGACGAGGAAATTCGGCGCACGATGCAAGTGCTATCGCGGCGCACCAAGAACAATCCGGTTTTGATCGGGGAGCCGGGTGTGGGTAAAACTGCGATTGCTGAGGGCTTGGCGTTGCGCATCATCAGTGGTGATGTGCCCGAAAGTCTGCGCAATAAGAAGCTGATGTCGCTGGATATGGGCGCGCTGATTGCGGGGGCAAAGTACCGTGGTGAGTTTGAGGAGCGCTTAAAATCGGTGCTGTCAGAAGTGACGTCTGCGGCTGGCGAGATCATTTTGTTTATCGACGAGATGCACACGCTTGTGGGGGCTGGCAAAGGTGATGGGGCGATGGATGCGTCGAACCTGTTGAAGCCAGCTTTGGCGCGCGGTGAATTGCATTGCGTGGGTGCTACTACGTTGGATGAGTACCGCAAACATGTTGAGAAAGACGCGGCTTTGGCGCGGCGGTTCCAGCCTGTATTGGTCGAGGAGCCAACGGTTGAGGACACGATTTCGATCTTGCGGGGCATCAAGGAAAAGTACGAATTGCACCATGGTGTGCGGATATCGGACAGTGCTTTGGTGGCGGCAGCGACGTTATCGCACCGCTATATTACCGACCGGTTTTTGCCAGATAAAGCCATTGATTTGATGGACGAGGCCGCATCGCGGTTGCGCATGGAAGTGGACAGCAAGCCAGAAGAGTTGGATGCGTTGGACCGCCAGATTATGCAATTGCAGATCGAGGCTGTTGCCTTGGAAAAAGAGGATGATGCAGCATCGAAAGACCGGCTAGAGACCTTGGAAAAAGAGCTGGGTGACTTGCAAGAGAAGTCGTCGGAGATGACGGCAACTTGGCAAGCAGAGCGTGATAAGTTGGAAGGCGCACGCGGGCTGAAAGAGAAGTTGGAGCAGGCGCGCGCTGAGTTGGATATGGCCAAGCGTGACGGCAACTTAGCCAAGGCTGGAGAGCTGTCTTATGGCGTGATCCCTGAGCTGGAAAAAGCGCTGGGGGATGCGGAGAGCCGTGACGAGACGGCGATGGTTGCAGAAGCTGTGCGCCCTGAGCAAATTGCCAGCGTTGTTGAGCGGTGGACGGGTATTCCGACCTCTAAGATGCTGGAAGGTGAGCGCGATAAGTTGCTACGCATGGAGGACGAGATTGGGCGTCGTGTTATTGGGCAACATAGTGCGGTTCATGCTGTCTCGAACGCGGTGCGCCGCGCGCGCGCTGGGCTGAACGACGAGAACCGGCCATTGGGCAGTTTTCTGTTTCTTGGACCAACGGGCGTAGGTAAAACCGAGCTGACCAAAGCGGTGGCGGAGTTCTTGTTTGATGATGACAGCGCGATGGTGCGCATCGATATGTCGGAGTTCATGGAGAAGCATGCGGTGTCGCGCCTGATCGGTGCGCCCCCCGGTTATGTTGGCTATGACGAGGGCGGTGTTTTGACCGAGGCTGTGCGGCGCAAACCCTATCAGGTGGTGCTGTTTGACGAGGTTGAAAAAGCGCACCCCGATGTGTTCAATGTGCTGTTGCAAGTGCTGGATGACGGGGTTCTGACGGATGGCCAAGGCCGCACGGTGGACTTCAAGCAGACGCTGATTATCCTGACCTCGAACCTTGGGGCGCAGGCGTTAAGCATGTTGCCGGATGGCGCGAGTGCGGGGGATGCTAAGCGTGATGTGATGGACGCGGTGCGTGCGCATTTCCGGCCTGAGTTCTTGAACCGATTGGACGAGACGATCATCTTTGATCGTTTGGCACGCGATGACATGGACGGGATCGTGGACATTCAACTTGGGCTGCTGGATGCACGTCTTGCAGGGCGTAAAATCACGTTGCAACTGGGCGAGGACGCCAAGACATGGCTGGCCGATGAGGGCTATGATCCGGTGTTTGGTGCAAGGCCGCTAAAGCGGGTTATTCAACGTGCGATCCAAGATCCGCTGGCTGAAATGATCCTTGCAGGCGAGGTCAATGACGGGGCCATCATAGAGGTGAGCGCCGGGCCTGATGGCTTGTTGGTCGGGGGACGCGTGAGTGTGTCACACAGGCCACCGCCCGAGGATGCTGTGATCCAATAAGTTTAGAATAGGGAGCCCTTTTGAGGGCTCTCTGTCGGTGGTTTTAAGTGTCGCCGGTAAAGAGGTCTCCGAATTGTTCGCGCAAAGCCTTTTTTTGAACTTTGCCCATTGTGTTTCTGGGAAGTGACGGAAGGATGATCAGCTTTTGAGGCTGTTTAAATCGCGCAAGCGAGGGCGAGATATTCTCTTTGATCGCGTCAATATTTGCGGTGCCGGACGCGGTTTCTACAAGAACCCCCACCACGGTTTCGCCAAAGTCAGGGTGAGGCACGCCGATGACGGCACTTTCCAATACGCCGTCCTCTTCATCCAACAGGAGCTCGATCTCTTTGGGATAGATATTGTACCCGCCAGAAATGATCAGGTCTTTGTTGCGGCCGACGATATGCAGATAGCCGTCTTCGTCAATTTGCCCCAAATCACCTGTAATAAAGAACCCGTTACTGCGCAGCTCCTCGGCGGTTTTTTCTGGCATTTGCCAGTACCCTTTGAAGACATTGGGACCACGGACCTCGATTTCTCCGATGGCTCCTTGCGGTAGAGTTTCGCCGGTGGTGCTGTCAGTGATTTTCACCTCAACTCCGGGCAGCGGGAAGCCGACGGTGCCGGCACGTCGCTCGGCTTCATAGGGGTTTGAGGTGTTCATATTGGTCTCGGTCATGCCGTAGCGTTCCAGAATTCGGTGCCCAGTTCGGGCCTCGAACTGCACATGCGTGTCGGCCAGAAGTGGTGCGCTGCCAGAAACAAACAGGCGCATGTTTTGTGTTAGGTCCTTGGTGAAACGGTCGTCGCCCAATAATCTGGTATAGAACGTCGGAACGCCCATCATTGTTGTGGCTTTTGGCAATAGGGCGAGCACTTCGTCGATGTCGAACTTAGGCAAGAACAGCATTGTGCCACCGGTGAGAAGCATGATGTTCGACGCTACAAACAGGCCATGGGTGTGAAAGATCGGCAAAGCGTGCAGCAGCACATCGCTCTTTGTGAAACGCCATTCCTTTGCCAGAACCTCGGCGTTGGACAGCAAGTTTTTCTGCGTCAGCATCGCGCCTTTTGAGCGGCCCGTGGTGCCAGATGTATAGAGGAACGCCGCTAGGTCATCCTTGGTTCTAGTAACTGTCGGGAAGGTCGGTGCCATTTCAGCCGCCTTGGTCGAAATGCTTCCGCTGCCATCTGCGTCCAGCGTTTCCACTGTTGTCCCGAGGCTTTGCATAACGGGCGTTAGCGTCACGAGCTTGGAGCTGTCGCACAGGATGATTTTGGCCCCGCTGTTCTCTACGAAATAGGATACCTCGTTAGGAGTATATGCGGTGTTGAGCGGCAGGAAAACCAACCCAGCCTGTACGCAGGCAGCATAAATCGCAAGGGCCTCTGGCGATTTTGCGATTTGAACCGCGACGCGGTTTCCGGGCTGCAATCCAAGTGCGCAAAATACATGGGCATAGCGGGCGGCAAGCTCTAGGAAGGCGCCATGTGTGATTGTCGTACTGTCGGCCAGTTGCAGAAAGGGTGTATCTTTGCCTTGGTGTGGCGCAAACAAAGTGTCGTAGAGTGGGTTGGCCATTGTGTTAATCTCCGGAACCTTTGGGTGTCACTGTTGCGCTAAGCGTGCGTACTTCCTTAGAGGCGGTCACCGCCTTTTCACATACGAAATTTTCGTGGTTAGTGGATATTTGTGACAGGTCATATAAATAGTTCACCATAACCCCGTTCGATTGTTTCAGCCCATTTGGTGACAGGTCGGCGCCTGCGTGAACGGCGTGGATCATCGCGCCATTCCCTAGGTGAAATCGGGCTACGGGATCTGCGGGCGTGCCGTCGCCTCTTTTGGCTTCTAGCAGGTAATGGGCCGCAAGCGCATCTGGCTCAACCCCAGTGAAGTCGCCCGTGTCGTCGCGGGCCATCCATCGGGTCAGGCCGGGTATTGGCGATAGGGTGACGAAATTTGACAGGTTCGGCAGGTCGCGCGCAAGGTCTGAGACGACCTGCTTGATCAATGAGTTGCCAAAAGAGATGCCAGCAAGGCCTGCTTGGCAGTTGGAAATGGAATAAAACACTGCCGTGTCCGCGTCCTGCGCGTCGATTGTGTCGCGTTCATTCGCCAGAAGGGTTTGCACCGAAGAAGGTATACCTTTGGTTAGAGCGACTTCAACAAAGATAAGAGGTTCGTCCGGCATGGCAGGATGGAAAAACGCATAACAACGCCGGTCTGAGGGCTTCAATCTGAGGCGCAGGTCATCCCAACTCTCAATGGAATGAACCGCTTCATAAGCAATGATCTTCTCTAAGATATTGGCCGGACTATCCCAGTTAATAGGCCTCAGGACCAAAAATCCACGGTTAAACCAAGATGCAAAGAGGTGGCGGAAATCTACGTCGAGAGGCCCCAGTTCAGGTGCATCTTGCATCAGCTCCAGAAGATCTTTGCGCATGGTGACAAGACGTTCAGTTGCGCCGGGGACTTGGTTTAGGCGGCGTGCCAGTTCTTGGCGCGCAGGCTCACAAGCACTGGCGAAAGCTTGGTAAGACGCCTTTGACGGGGTATCGCGATAGGCGTGAAGTGTGGCCGTTACGTCATCGGGTATGATTTCCAGATCATGGGCTAAATAGGCAAAAAACGCCTGTTTTTGCGCTTGGTTCATGTCGACATATCGGTCCAAAATGACCCGCGCCAAGCTTATACCAGATACCTCGCCATGGCTCCCAAGGAGGGCGCTGCACAGCTCTGATGTGGTTCGGTTGTCGATATCACTCGTGGTTTGCGCTTGGTATCGCCGCTCAAAAACGGTGGAGATTAACCCGCCAAAGAAGCTCATATCGCACGCCCCATCACAGCATCCGGTAACCATGTTGCCAAGCCCGGAAAGACGCAGAGCAAAAAGATGGCGAAGATCATGCAAGCGACAAAAGGTAAGGAGCCTGTCAGGATGGTTTTAAGAGAGATGTCAGGCGCGATGCCGTTGATGACATACAAGTTTAGCCCCACTGGCGGGGAGATCAGGCCGATCTCCATGTTGATTGTCAGAACCACTGCAAACCAGATCGGATCAAACCCTGCGGTGATAATGATTGGCAGCAAAATCGGGGCAGCCATCAAGATAACGGCGACAGGCGGTAAGAAAAATCCGGCGATCAGCAAGAAGATGTTTACGGCCCCCATGAGCACCCAGCGGTTGACGTCTAACGTGGCGATCCACTCGGCTATGGATTGGGTGATATAGAGGCTGGAAAGCATGTAGGAGAACACGCCAGCAGCGGCGATGATGAACAAGATCATCACGCTTTCTTTGGTGCTGTCACGCAAGACGACCCACAAGTCTTTCGGGTGCCAGAGTTTATAGATTACCATCGCGATGATCAGGCAAAGTAATGCGCCAACGGCTGCGGTCTCGGATGGTGTCGCGATGCCGCCATACATGGCATATAATACGCCCAAAATGATGAGCAAAAAGGGCACGACCCGGGGCAGAATTTCGAAGCGCTCTTTCCAAGTGTAGCTGCCTGAGGCCAGCAATTCCTTGTCGCCGGATTTCCATGTCGAATACAACGACCATGCCATAAACAAAAACACCAGTAACAAGCCGGGAATGACACCCGCGAGGAATAACCGGCCGATAGAGGTCTCGGTTGCGATGCCATAGACGATCATCGTGACAGATGGGGGGATAAGAATGCCCAGCGTTCCGCCCGCCGCGATTGAGCCTGCTGCAACCCCGTCAGGGTAGCCGCGTTTGCGCATCTCCGGGATGCCCATTTTGCCGATGGCGGCACAGGTGGCGGGGCTGGATCCTGACATGGCCGCAAACAAGGCGCAGGCCCCAAGGTTCGAGATTACCAAGCCACCGGGGACACGCGTTAACCAACGCTCTAACGCTTCATAGAGGTCCGCGCCTGCACGGGTGGATGAAATGGATGACCCCATGATGATGAACATAGGGATGGAGAGCAGGGCGAAGTTGTCGAGTTTGCCGAAGAAGATTTCAGGCAGCAATTCTAAAGAGCGCATCCCGTCAAAAATCAACAAAAACCCTGTCGAGACGATCAGCAAACCGATGGCGACAGAGACCCCCGAGAAGAGAATAAGGATTGTGCAGATGGCGATAATTGCGCCTAAGAATAGCGGGTCCATTACACCTCCTCCAAGCCGAACGGCGTATCAATTTTCAATAAAACGGCAATGAGATCCGCGATTAATTGCAAAAGAAGCAACCCAAATCCTAAGGGCAGAGCGAGGTAGGGTATCCACAACCGGACACCCCAGATGGTGTCGGACTTCCAGTTGCGCTCATAGGTCAGGTGCCAATGCTCAAAGCTGTACCAAAGCATCACGGCCACCATGGTAATCGATAGCGACATGGTTACCAGATACAGCACAAAGCGGGCCCGCTTGGGTAGAAACAAGGGGATCAGGTCAACGTTTACATGGCCGCGTAGTTTCTGGACATAGGGCAGCCCGATGAGTGTGGAGCCGATGGCGAGATAAATCACCGCTTCGGTCTGCCATGTGGTTGATCCGTTCAAGACAAAACGGACAAAAATCATCTGGCAGGTCAGGCCAACAGCGGCCACGATCATGGCGGCTGAGCACCATCCAGCAAGAGTAGAAAGGGCCGCCACTCCACGCAAAAACGGGTTATTTCCCGCGCGTGATGTAACGGCTGAACTTTGGCCAGCCATATTAGGTCGTCCTCAAAATAGTCATGTGTAAAGAGTGGGGGCAGCAGCGCGTTACACGCTGCCGCCAGTGGTGCTTATTCTACGGCAAGCGCCATATCGAGCAGAGCTTGCCCATCAGGAACCTCTTCTACAAAGGCTTTGTAGGAAGTTTCCTGCGCCAGAGCGCGCCATGCTTCGAAGTCTTCGGCAGACATTTCCGCGATCTCGACGCCAGCTTCTTTGAAGACCTCTGCGGATGCTGCGTCTTGCTTTTTGGCTTCTTCCAGATAGAAGGCTTGGGCTTTCTCGGATGCCGCTTTCAGTGCGGCTTGCTGCTCAGCGGTCAGGCCCTCGAACGTAGATTTGTTCATCAGCAATGGTTGATACATGAACCAAAGCGCCACGTCGCCTGCGGGGGTGTAGCATTTTACCTGCTCGTAAATCCGGTAGGATACGAAGGATGATGACGAGGTGTTGGCAGCGTTCAGGATGCCGGTTTGCATCGCGTTGTATATTTCCGAGGACGCCATCGAGGTGATAGAGGCGCCTGCTCCGGCCAGCATTTGTTCAAACGCCTTACCAGCGGCGCGTGTTTGCAGACCTTTGACGTCTTCGGGTTTGGTGATGCATTTGTCCTTGCCGACAAACCCACCTGCTAGGTAACCGTGCACCAGAACCATCACGTCATCTTCGGCCATTTTGGCCTCCAAGGCCTTCATAAATGGGGATGCGCTGAGGCGGGCGGCGTGATCGTGGTTCTTAACCATGCCGGGCATAAGTGTCAGGTTGTAGGCTGGCTGTTGGCCGCCCGCATAGCTTAGCGGTAGTACGGTCATGTCCAATTGTCCGCGGCTTAAGGGGCGGTATTGTTCACGGGGTTTAAACAAAGACTTTGAGCCGAAGATTTTGATATCTAGGTCAACATTAGCCTCAGCCACGCCATCGGCAACGATCTGTGCCACTTTATGGCGAACGTCTTTGTTGGACCATTGGTGTGACAGGCGTAATTCAGTGGCATTGGCCGTAGCGGAAAGGCCAATCATCGCAACGGCAGCAGCCGTCGTTAAAAACTTCAGTTTCATAGTTTCCTCCCTAAGGTATCGGCTCAGAGTCCTCTGGCCGAATTTGAGGATCGTTCCATGGATTGCATGCCGGGTCAATATTTTTGTATACAATAACTAGATGCTTGCATAAATTACTTCCCCTTATTACGCTATACCCATGGAAATAAGCCGCTCAGAACAAATTGCCGATACTCTGGAAGAGTTTGTATTCACAGGGGAATACAAGGATGGGCAGAGGTTGGACGAGATAAAGCTCGCTGACCAGTTTAGTGTGTCTCGCACCCCAATCCGGGAGGCATTGCAGCGCTTGGTCTTGTCGGGAATGGCCGAGCAAATTCCGCGCCGTGGTGTATTCGTACGCCAGCCCGGCCCTGTGGAGTTAATGGAGATGTTCGAGACAATGGCCGAATTGGAGGCTGCGTGCGGGCGGTTTGCAGCGGTAAGGATGAGCGAGGAGGGATTGCAAAACCTCCGCAACGCGAGCTTGCGATGTCATGAGGCGGTCGAAGGTCAAGACATTGGTCAGTATTATTCAGAGAACGAAACTTTCCATCAGACGATTTACAAAGGCGCAGCAAATAAATTCCTCGAGAAGGAGGCGTTGCGCCTTCAAAATCGGTTGAAGCCCTACCGTAAAGTCCAGCTTCGGCTTCGCGGGCGCATGGCTCAATCCATGGCCGAACATGAGACCATAGTTGAGGCCTTGGCTAAGGGCGACGCAGAGCTGGCGGCAAAAATTTTGCGCCAGCATGTGGCTGTTCAAGGTGAGAAGTTTCATCAACTCATGACTATTTTAAACCAGTAGGCAGACCGCTCAGGGCAGTCTTGCGCGTGGCGTCAAATACACGGCCATGAGGGGGTATCTGCGGTTACAAAGCCCGACCTATGGCCGTTTGGAGTTTGGTGATAATTTCGTCGATGTGGTTGTCATCAAGAATAAACGGTGGTGCCAGCAGAATGTGATCGCCCCGCCTGCCGTCGATTGTCCCCCCCATCGGATAGCAAATTAGCCCTGCCTCGAAGGCTTCTCTTTTCAGGGTTTTGTGAAGGGCGCGTTCAGGTGCAAAAGGCTGCTTGGTTTCACGATCT
Source organism: Litoreibacter sp. (assembly GCF_058136045.1). Classification (NCBI taxonomy): domain Bacteria; kingdom Pseudomonadati; phylum Pseudomonadota; class Alphaproteobacteria; order Rhodobacterales; family Roseobacteraceae; genus Litoreibacter; species Litoreibacter sp. The sequence goes on along the minus strand of NZ_JBYVDD010000015.1, from coordinate 38,023 downwards.
TCGACGAACTCTAACCCGCGAAACAGGCCGCGCCCCCGGATGTCCCCGATATTGGGATGCTGGCCAAAGGCCTGTATCAGGGCCGCTTGCAAGCGATCTCCCATAAGGGCGGAGCGCTCTACCAAACCTCCATCGGTTAGCTTTTCCAAAACGGCCAAGGCAGCGGCGCTTGCGGTTGGATGGCCGACATAGGTGTGGCCATGTTGAAAAAATCCGCTCCCAGCTTCGATTGCGGCGTAAATTTTATCCGAGCACAGCATCGCCCCGATTGGTTGGTATCCGGCTCCCAACCCTTTGGCGACGGCGACGATATCGGGAAAGATGCCTTCCTGTTCACTGGCGAATAATGTGCCAGTGCGACCCATGCCACACATGACCTCGTCAAGGATAAGTAAGACACCGTATTGATCACAGATCTCGCGAATACGTTTGAAATATCCCTCAACTGCGGGAACCGCCCCGGCGGTTGCCCCGACGACTGGTTCTGCCACGAAGGCAAAAACAGTGTCTTCCCCCAGCCGTTGAATTTCTGTTTCAAGTTCGTTCGCAACCCGAAGGCCGTATTCGATCGAGGTCTCTTCTTCCCGCTTCCCGCGATATTCAAAACATGGTGATATATGTGTGGTTTCGACCATCAATGGCTTGAAGGGGGCACGTCGCCATTCATTGCCGCCGGTTGCCAATACGCCTAGCGTATTGCCGTGATAGCTTTGCTTGCGGGCAATGACGTGGCGCCGTTGGTCTTGGCCGATTTCGACGAAATATTGCCGGGCTAACTTCAAGGCGGCTTCCATTGCCTCGGATCCGCCGGAGACGAGATATGCCCGATCAATTCCGTCAGGGGCGTGTTGGATCAGCTTGTCAGCGAGACGTTCTGCCGAATCGGATGTGAAGAAACTGGTGTGTGCGAAGGCTACGCTATCAAGTTGGGCCTTAATTGCGTTGGTGACGTCCACGTCACCGTGCCCAAGGCAGGAAACGGCTGCGCCACCTGAGCCGTCAAAGTATTCTTTTCCAGTAGTATCATATAGATAAACGCCTTTTCCCCTAGAGATTGTAGGGAGGTTCGCCTTGGTATGTCTTGGAAATATATGTGACACTACATTGTTCCTGTGGTGAGTATTTGCGGGCCCACTGAAACATACGATTCTTTTGTTGACTAGGTGTGAAACAAATGAAACGGTCCTCGGATTGAAATACCTCTGGGGGGAGAAGATTTTGCAGCCGTCGTTTGAACAGCAACTATCAGGCAAATATGCCTTGCTTAGTGCCAAGCTGAAAGAAGCGGCGGATTTTGTTGTGTCGAACCCGGTTGATGTTGCCACGCGCAGTCTGCGGACGATCTCCAAGGATGCAAAGCTGTCCCCTGCCACGTTCTCGCGTATGTCTGCGGCTTTGGGTTACGACAACTATGAAGACCTGCGCGATGTGCTGCGTTACGCGATGGAGCACCGCGCAGATACGTTTTCGCATCGTGTCGAGGCCATGCAGCAGCGTCATGACGAGGGGCGCGAGAGCTTTCTGACCCGCCACATCCATGATTGCACCGCCAACTTGCAGGACCTCGGCAACGTGATAGATGCCGATCTGATGGAGAGCTGCGTTGAGCGCCTTCACCGCGCCCGCCGTGTGTTGGTTCTTGGGGCCTTGGGCTCAACTGGGGTCGCGGAATACCTTACGTATATGGCCAGTTTCATCGCTGATAACTGGTCTATGGCAAGCCGGATGGGGGCATCTTTAGCAAGCGGTCTGGTTGGATTAGGCGAACAAGACGTTTTGATCGTCATCACCAAGCCGCCCTTTGCCTCTAAGTCGATACTGGCCGCCCGCGAGGCCCGCGAGGCTGGGGCCTTTGTTATCGTGCTGACCGACACCCATACATGCCCGGCGCTGATACATGCCTCTGCCAGTTTTACTGTACCAACCGAGAGCCAACACTTCTTCTCGTCTTATGCATCGACTCTTGTGCTCAGTGAGATCATGATCGGCATGTTAGCCGGTCGCGCGGGGCCATCTGCTCGCGATCGCATCGCCGAGGTCGAAACCCGAAATCGCCGCCTCAATGACGTTTGGGACGGCTGAGTTACCCACCTAACATCAACCAAAGGAGACATTGATGTCCATAAACTTGAAACTGTCCGTCGCGGCCTTCGCAATGGGGGCAATGATGGCCCCAGCAGCGTTCGCTGAGGAGTTCATCACCATCGGTACTGGCGGCGTTACTGGCGTTTATTACCCAACGGGCGGCGCAATCTGCCGTTTGGTCAACAAAGGCCGCAAAGAGCACGGTATCCGCTGCTCGGTCGAATCCACTGGCGGTTCGGTCTATAACATCAACACCATTCGCGAAGGCGAATTGGAGTTCGGTGTGGCTCAATCTGATTGGCAACACCACGCCTTCCACGGCACTTCGAAGTTCGAAGAAGCGGGTGCATTTGAAGGCCTGCGCGCTGTGTTTTCCGTACACCCAGAGCCGTTCACCGTTGTGGCGCGTGCCGATGCGGGTGTTACAACCTTTGATGATCTCAAAGGTAAGCGCGTAAACATCGGTAACCCTGGCTCCGGTCAGCGCGGCACGATGGAAGTTCTGCTCGCGGCTAAAGGCTGGACTACTGATGACTTCGCGCTGGCAACAGAGTTGAAAGCTGCCGAGCAGTCCGCTGCTTTGTGTGACAACCAAATCGATGCAATGGTCTACACCGTTGGCCACCCGTCCGGCTCGATCCAAGAGGCAACCACCGCATGCGATAGCGTTTTGGTAACGGTTAGCGGCGCAGAAGTTGACAGCCTGATCGGTGACAACCCGTTCTACCGCGCGGCAAACATCCCCGGTGGCATGTACCGTGGCAATGATGGTGACACCGCAACGTTTGGCGTTGGCGCGACTTTCGTGACGTCGGCTGATGTGTCGGACGAGGCGGTTTACACAGTTGTGAAATCGGTAATGGAAAACATCGAAGATTTCCGCAAGCTGCACCCAGCCTTCGCTCACCTTGAGCCAAAAGAGATGGCAACTGCCGGTTTGTCCGCTCCGCTGCACCCCGGTGCTGCGAAATATTACAAAGAAGCTGGCCTGATCGAATAAAATCAGTCAAACTTTTGGAGGAGGGGCGCCTGCCGTCCCTCCTCATTACGTTTAAAATCAATAATAAGCAGTTATTTCTGTAATTCAGGGGACTAGATCATGGCTGAAAATTCACCAGAAAACCGACCGCTAAGCGAGGAGGAGCTGCAAGATCTTGTTGCATCTTCCGACGCGGGCGCGCGAAATCCTGTGGGGGCAGTCGGCACTTTGCTGGCCGTCGTCGCCGTCGTTTGGTCCCTATTTCAGGTGCTATTGGCGTCCCCTTTGGCCAATTACGTATTGCCGGGCGACGTTATTAATAACTCGCGCCAAGTGCATTTGGCCTTCGCGGTTTTCCTGGCTTTCATGGCCTACCCTGCATTCAAATCCAGCCCACGCGGATACATCCCGATCGCGGATTGGGTTCTTGGCCTGCTTGGCGCGTTCATCGCCATGTATGGCTTTTTCTTCTACCAAAAGATCGTTGATGCGGGCGGCTTGGCCGATGACATGGACAAATGGTTCGCACTTGCAGGCCTGCTGATCTTGTTCGAGGGCGCACGTCGCGCGCTTGGCCCTGCAATGGCAATCATCGCGGTGATCTTCTTAGGGTACGTGTTCTTCGGGTCGTCCGAGTTGGTTCCAGACGTTATTCGCTGGAAAGGCGCATCGCTGAAGAAAGCCATGAGCCACATGTGGATCACATCCGAGGGTGTGTTTGGCATCGCGCTTGGGGTGTCTACTAAATTTGTGTTCCTGTTCGTTTTGTTCGGCGCCTTGCTGGATAAAGCTGGCGCAGGGAACTACTTTATCAAAATGGCGTTTGGCGCGTTGGGCCATCTCAAGGGCGGGCCAGCAAAGGCTGCTGTTGTTGGCTCTGCCGCAACCGGTCTGATCTCTGGCTCCTCGATTGCCAATGTGGTGACAACCGGCACGTTCACGATCCCCTTAATGAAACGTGTTGGCTTCTCTGCCGAAAAAGCGGGCGCGGTCGAAGTGGCCAGCTCCGTTAACGGTCAAATCATGCCGCCAGTTATGGGGGCTGCGGCCTTCTTGATGGTTGAATATGTGGGCATTTCCTATGTTGAAGTGATCACCCACGCCTTCCTGCCAGCCACCATTTCCTACATCGCGCTGGTCTACATCGTGCATCTGGAAGCGGTGAAGAACAACATGCCGACGCTGGGCAACCGCGTTGTGTCGATGGGTAAAACCGTCGGCGGTATGGCTGCTTTCTTCGCTGGTTTTGCAGCTCTGTGTTACGGGGTTCAATACCCTGTCGGATGGGTTGCTGCGATGGTTCCGGAAGGGACCTCTGCCATAGTGATGTCGTTGCTGATTTTCGCGGCCTATGCTGGTCTATTGTATTTGGCCTCGACCGTGGAAGATCTAGAGCCAGACGATCCGAATGCTGAAGAGGTAGAGTTGCCGGTTGTTGGCGAGATCTACAAATCCGGTCTCTACTTTTTGCTGCCGATCATTGTGCTTGTGTACTTCTTGATGATTGAGCAAAAGTCCCCCGGTCTGTCGGCGTTCTGGGCCACGATGCTATTGTTTGTGATCTTGCTGACGCAGCGCCCGCTGAAGGCAATCTTTCGAGGCCAATCTGACTACGCCAACACGCTTAAAGAGGGTCTGGTTGATCTTACCCAAGGGCTGATTGACGGCGCACGCAACATGATCGGTATCGGTCTTGCCACGGCAACTGCCGGGGTGATTGTGGGCACTGTTACCCTAACGGGTGTGGGCCAAGTTATGGCCGATCTGGTGGAGCTTCTGTCCGGCGGTAATCTGATCTTGATGCTGGTCATGGTTGGGCTTCTTAGCCTTGTGCTAGGTATGGGCTTGCCAACCACGGCCAACTATATCGTGGTGTCGTCATTGATGGCGGGCGTTGTGGTAGAGTTGGGCGCGCAGTCCGGCTTGATCGTGCCACTGATCGCGGTGCACTTGTTCGTGTTCTACTTTGGCATCATGGCCGATGTGACACCGCCCGTTGGTTTGGCAAGTTTTGCCGCTGCCGCCGTTTCTGGTGGGGATGCAATCAAAACAGGCTTCGTGGCATTCTTCTACAGCCTGCGCACCGTGGCACTGCCGTTTGTGTTCATCTTCAACACCGACTTGTTGCTGATTAACGTGACATGGATACAGGGGATATTGGTGTTCATAACCGCCTCTATCGCGATCCTTGCCTTCACAGCGGGCACCATGGGGCACTTCCTGACCAAAAGCCGCATTTATGAGAGCGTGGCTTTGGTTCTGGTCGCCTTTGCACTGTTCCGTCCTGACTTTGTAATGGATCGTATCCAGCCGCCTTTCGAGGTGGTTGAACCCGCAGGCTTCACAACGGCCCTTGGAAATGCGGCTGATGGTCAAGAGTTACGGATGATCGTATCTGGCCCAGACTTTGATAGCGGAGAAACCAAGGAAACGACTTTGGTGTTGCCGATCAAAGGAGCAGGGACCAGCGATGAACGTCTGAGCGAATTTGGCATGTTGCTTCTGGAGGAAGACGGCGTTGTGAAAATGGACGAGCCTGCCTTTGGGTCTCCGTTCTCTGGCGCATTGGGAAGCTTTGATTTCTACGGTGACGAACCAGTGCAAATCGCATCGGTTCAAGCTCCGGCGGATCAAATGCCCAAGGAGATCATCTTCCTGCCCGCGCTGCTTTTCTTAGCGTTCATTGCGTTCATACAACGCGCCCGCATTTCACGTGAAGGAGTTGTTACATGACCAATCCGGTTCTGTGTGCTGTAGATGTCAGCAATGGCCAAGAAGACTTGAAAATCATCCAAGCCGCTGCCCGTTTGGCGGATTTGGATGGGGTAGGGTTGGATGTTGTCGCCGTTGTTCCGGACTTTGGAATGAGCACGGTGGGCAGTTTCTTTGGCAAGGATCACCATGATAAAATGGTGGCCGAGGCAAAGTTGCATCTCAATGAGTTGGTTGTAGCTGCGTTGGATGAGGACCGAAATAAAAAGGTCCGCCATGTTATCGCGACAGGACGTGCTTATGAGGAGGTTCTCAAGCTTGCTGAGAAATCCAAGCCGTCCTTGATTGTGGTCGGGTCGCATAAAGCAGACCTGACTGACTACCTACTTGGCCCCAATGCCGCGCGTGTTGTCAGGCACGCAAAATGCTCGGTCTATGTGGTCCGCTAAGCTGGCGTAAAGACACCCGTACCACGGCCTATTGGTGGTGGTACGGGACTTAACTTTGATGCGCTTTTGAAGTGCTTTCTAAAAACTCTTGCAACCGATCACGATCAATCGGCTTAGCCAAAAGGGGCAGAGCCAGCTTTTTGCAGCTGTTGCGTAATTCTTTGGTTCTATTGGCCGACACGATTGCGGCTGGAACATAGCCATATATCTTTTGTATTTCAGCATAAAGATCGGTGCCTGTACCGCCAATACCAAGCTGATAATCCAATAAAAATGCATCTGGCACCAATTGAATTTCATCAAGTAATGTCAGGGCTTCTTCTGCGGTGTAGGCATGAATGACGGTGGCTCCAAAGCCCTCGATCATCATCGTCATTGCTGTCGCAAGAGGGGGGTCATTTTCAACCAACATGACGAGTAGATTTTCTAAAGTCGGGGGCCTTAGTTGAGCAACATCGTTTGACTTGTTCGGGGTGCGTGGCGCAGCAGTGTTAATCGGTACATTGAGGGAAAAACAGCTTCCCACTCCCGGTTCAGACCACAGCCCTAATTCATGCTCTAACCCTTTGCAGGCCCGCTCCACAATGGCCAAACCCAAGCCCAAGCCGCCATCGGAATTGGTAGGGTTAATGCGCTCAAACTCTTGGAATACAGTTTGCTGATCATTCTCCGCGATGCCGCAGCCTGTGTCCCAAACTTCAATGCGCGCAGATTTTCCACTACGCCGCACGCCTAAGATAACGCGGCCAGTATCGGTGTAGCGGATTGCATTGGAGAGCAGGTTTTGGATGATCCGGCGCAAATAACCGGGGTCACTTTTTACCGATAGACTGCTGTACAGAATGCGCAGTTCGATCCCTTTTTTGGCGGCGATTGGGGTCAATTCATTTCGCAAAGGGGAGAAGATATCAGAGAGTTTCAACGGCTGGGTGTTGAACGTGGCCTTGCCTGCATCCAGCTTTGAGATGTCGAGCAAAGCCTCAATAATTTGCTCCACGCCAAATAGGGCAGTTTCGGTTTTGGCGATAACTTCTTGAGCCTCCGGGTCGGGGACTTTATCCGCCAGTGAGGAGATGAAAAGTTTTGCGGCAGATAGGGGTTGCAGCAGATCATGGCTGGCTGCGGCCACGAACCGGGACTTGGACGCATTCGCACGCTCGGCCTCTGCAAGTGCCACCCCAAGCTCTTTGGTTCGGTCTTGAACGCGACGTTCTAGAAACTCGTTCATCTCGTAAAGCGCGCGGGCGGATTCACGCTCTGCGGTGACATCAGTAAAGCTGATCACAAAACCCCGGTCGGGCATTTCCTGAGCAAAAACGCTGAAAAATTGCACGCCATCACGACTAATCTCAAAGGCCATGGGGCGGCGTTGGATCGAGTGGTCCGCCCATTTGCTAAGGTGTTCGGCATCAAACCCATCGTGGAAAACCAACTCATCACGAAGTCGGCCAAGGAGGGCTGAAAAGCTTAAGCCAAGCGCATCGTGACCCCGCGGTAAAGTGAGCAACCCATCCATCTTTTTATTCCAGCCAACAAGGGTCTGATTGTGATCAAAAATGCAAACCCCCTGATTGAGATGGTCCAATGTTGCTTGCAATATTTTGGCCTGCTGGTCGCGCATTTTGTCGCGTTCATGCCGCTCCATTCGAATGATCTCGGTGACATCTGTTTGCAAAATTACCGTGCCACCCTGCCCGGTTCGATGCTCACTGACCTGAAGCCACCGGTCCCATAGAAGGCTCACGTTAAAAACAACGTGCTCATCGCCGTGCCGCTTCATGCGTTGGGCTGCCCAGTCCTGCGGGCTGGTGGTGTCTGGGAGGGCCAAAAACCGGCTGCCAGAAATCAAAGTCACGTAGTTCTCAAAGGATAGACCTGCGACCAGCCCTGCCTCGATGTCCAATAAGTCACGGCAGAACCGGCTATTGGATAAGACCAGTTGATCATTGGTATCAAACAGCGCGAACCCTTCATTGATCGTTTCAATGGCTTCGGTCAGGTTCGAGCGCGCGGTTTCCGTTTCGGTATTGGCGACCTCGAGGCGAGCGTTCGAATCCTGCAACAAGTCCAATGTACGCTCTAGCTCTCGGGTGCGCTCTCGGACTTGGGTCTCAAGCAAGGCTGCGCGCTCGAATTGTTGGTAAGCAAGGCCGGATTGCTCGGTCTTTTGTTCAACCCGCCGCATAAGGGACTGGGCGATTTGGACCAGTTTCTCGTTCTGCCGCTCTATCGTGTCATCTGGGTTAATTAGAGACATATCTTCTACCGCGTGTCAGTCGGTTTTGGGTGATAGAAGGCCACGCCGCTCATTGTGTGGTTCACATGCAGAGGGCCGATTTGCTCGCCATAAGTAGAAAATCCGGTCACGTTATTTTCTGAAAGGATATCGGATAACTCCCGGCTCATCTGGGTTTGTTCGGCCTCAATGCGACGCAAGATGCAATCACACCCAATGATGTTGGCGGGGGCGGCACCCTCAGATAGTTTCGCCATTTCTGTCCTCAAGTGGTCCGCCATATTCTGAGGAGTTGCCACGGTCAGAACCATGCCTTCGTCAATGGCCGAGAAAAACACCAATTCACCTGCGTCATTCACTTGCTGTATGGCACGGACATGATGCGTTCCGCCAATGCGCACGACAACTGGATGGGAGGCAAAGGTGAACCGGTCGAGTTGTTCGGGGTCTTTGCCTACAATGCGTGCATATTCACGGGCGGCGGGTTCGGCGTTGATTGATTTTACAATGCGGCGACCCGGATCAGCACCGGTGACAACCATTTGTTGCTCGGTTGGAACAAGGTGGTCAAGATTGAAGACGCGGACGGTATAATGGCTGCGTAACAGCGTTAACACGGCAGCATTTTCAGCAACCTGCCCGTTCAGCGCCACTAAGGTTTGTTGAAAGTCCGTGCCGTCACCAGCAGAGCCACCAAAGATAGGCGTGTCACGCAACGCGGGGGCGATGGTTGCGGCCAGGGTATCTTCACTTAGGGATAACCCGTCCACGACAAGAAAGGCAAAGCTGTCATCCATATCCGGGTTGAGGTCTTGCAGTGCGACGCGCTCCAGCGCGATACGGTCAACCACGGGTTGTTGATTGAAATCATTCACATTCTCAATCAATAGAGAGTGTGTAGCAAATCCCGAGGATGGGAAGCCGATCGCAACAATTACCCCCTCCTCGTAGCCTGCTCCGCCAATCTCTCCGGCAGTGGTGCAGGCTAAGACGTCAATGCCGGGGAAAAGTTTGCTTGCCTCAGCAACCACTGCGGTAAAATCAGCACGGGGCGTGACGAATAACGATAACAGCTCCAGAGGAGTGTCCCCCAAGTCTTTCTTAAGCTGCGCAACGGGCGAGGTGTTTGCCCACGAGACTTGCGCTGTGCGCAGAATTTCTGGCTGCACAGGTTTTGCTTGCGCGGTTAACTTTTCGAGCCCACCATCCGCCGACATGTCAATTTTTCTCCCTGCCGGTGAGGATAGGATGCTCACTCAGAGCTTGGCAAGACCCTTGCAAATTTTGTGTCCTGTGCGACCAGCACCGCTTGGGTTCGGCTTTGCACACCTAGCTTACGCATGATCGCCGTCACATGTGCCTTTACGGTTGTCTCGGCAATCGACAGGTCATAGGCAATTTGCTTGTTCAGCTTGCCTTCGCAGATCAACTCCAAAATGCGCGCTTGCTGGTTGGTCAAAGACGACAGGCGGGAAATAGTTTCGTGGGTTTGCGTGTTGGCATTCCCCTCAATGAACCCGGAGGGCTTGAAGACACCGCCTTCTGTGATTTGGGCGATAGCCTCTTTGAAAACGGATCTGCGGCTGTGTTTGGGAACAAACCCCGAAGCGCCAGCTGTGATTGCGGCATTGATGATCGAATTGTCTGTCATCGAAGATACGATAATGATCGGCGTCTTCTCGACACGCCGCTTGAGCCGGATAAGCCCGTCCAACCCACTGACATCAGGTAGGTTCAGGTCAAGAAGGATCAACGATGGTGGTGTTTGGTTCTCAAGCCGCAATAATGCGGCCTCAAGGCAGTCTGCGGTGCTTACTTCGGTAAAGCTTGCCACGGATTTTAGCGTCAACTCTAGCGCGTCGCAAAATAACGGATGGTCGTCAATAATGAGCGCCCAGCCCTGTGGTAAATGCGGGTTTGTCAGGTCAGGTGTGGGCATTTTATGTGGTGTCATGGGCTGATGATAGCGTGAGAAGGCGCTGATGGTCACTTGGCAAAAGGTCTTAGTGCTAAAAATAAAGGCGCCCCTGAAGTTGGGGGCGCCTTAGGCTTCTTGGAGAGGAGGTTATGTCTTAATTAGAAGCCATTTGCGCAGGTAAACGGAATGTCCAAAGCAGGCCGCCTTGGTTAAGGTAATTTACTTTTTTGGCCACTTCCCCGCCCCAAAGTGGAACAGCACCACCCCAGCCGGAAATCACGGTGACGTATTGCTCGCCATCTTGTTCCCAAGTGATGGGTTGCCCGACAATGCCGGAGCCGGTCTGGAAGGACCAAAGTTCTTCGCCGGTTTCATCGTCAAAGGCGATGAACTTGCCCTCAGGCGTACCAGTGAACACCAAACCACCCGCAGTTGTCATCACGCCAGCCCAAAGCGGAGCATCATTTTTGAACTCCCATTTGGTCTCGCCTGTGTCTGGGTCGATGGCTTTCAGACTGCCGATGTGGTCCTCGTAGTTTGGCTTGATCGTGAAGCCGGACCCCAAGTATGCCGCGCCCTTTTTGTAGGTGATCGGCTCGTTCCAGATGTCCATGCCCCATTCGTTGGACGGGACATAGAACAACCCAGTGGTGGGGGAGTGCGCCATCGGCATCCAGTTTTTACCACCCAAGAAGGACGGCGACGCGAAAACAATTTCGCCTTTCTTGCCATCTGCTGCTGCGGACGGATCACCGGGTCGGCCAGCCTCGTTAAAGATCGGGCGGCCCGTGTCATCAATGCCTTCTGCCCAAGTGATGTCTTTCACGAAAGGCACCGCAGAGACAAACTTACCATCTTCGCGGTTCAACACATAAAAGAAGCCGTTCCGGTCCGCAGTGGCGAAGCGCTTGTTGCCTGTGCGATCGGTGTAGGCCACGACTTCATTCACGCCGTCATAGTCCCAACCTTCGCGAGGCGTGGTCTGGTAGTGCCACTTGATCTCGCCATTTGCAGGGTCGATGCCGATGCGGGAGGCGGCATAGAGGTTGTCGCCTTTATTGCCCTCAACTGGCTGGCCTGCGTTGCGCAGGTGGCTGTTCCAAGGTGCAGGGTTGCCTGCGCCAAACACCAAAGTATCGGTGTCTGCATCATAAGATCCGCCAAGCCAGGTGGCCCCGCCGCCGGTCTTCCACATGTCGCCGGGCCATGTCGCGTTCAGCTCTCCGGTCATGGTGGAGGCTTCGCCGTTCAGCGTGCCTATATGACCCTCGATCACTGGGCGGGTCCAAACCAGATCGCCCGTTTCGGCATTGCGGGCTTGCACTTCGCCAACGATGCCAAATTCACCACCAGAGTTGCCGGTGATAACCAAACCTTTGACGATCAAAGGTGCGGCAGTGTAGCTGTAACCGGCCTTATAGTCGGCAATTTTCTTGTTCCAAACAACGTCACCCGTTTTGGCATTCAAGGCTACTATGCGTGCGTCGAGCGTGCCGAAATAGATGTTGTCGCCAAAGATTGCGGCCCCGCGATTAACCACGTCGCAGCAAGGCAAGATGCCTTCTGGCAGGCGTGCGTCATATTGCCAAAGCTCTTTTCCGGTCTTCACGTCGATTGCATACATGCGCGAGTAGGAGCCAGTGATATACATCACACCGTCATGTACCAGCGGCTGGGTTTCCTGTCCGCGCTGCTTTTCGCCGCCAAGCGAAAACGCCCATGCGGGGACCAGATTTTTGACGTTTTCTTTGTTCAGTGTTTCCAGCGGTGAGTGGCGTTGCAGATGACGCCCCATGCCGTTGGTGAGCACGTCGCCTGTGGACGCCGTGTCGTTAAGAAGCATTTCCTCGGTGACTTCTGCGTGGGCAACTCCTGTTGCCAAAACCGCAGCTGTCACGGCCATTATGAACCTGTTCATTTGGGTTCCTCCCTTTGCCGTTCCATTAAGGCCGCGCACCAAATTAGGGCGCATCCCGACCCGAGGGCGAGTATTCTGACAAAGGAGAATTCTAGATATTGAACATTGGTCGTACGACCTTAAGGCGCTTGACAAAGGGTTGGCCCGCTTTGGTTTCGGGTCCAAGGCAGGCCTTTGGTCGTATTTTCGCGGGGCCTAAAATTGCTAGTCTGTAGCAAAACTGGGAGGTTCATGGATGTTCATTAAACTACTTGGCCGCGCTGTGATCGCGGCCCTTTTGACGACAGCCAGTTGGGCCGAGACGCCAACTCTGCGCGCGGCAGTTTTGAAGTTCGGCACGGTGAATTGGGAACTGAACACAATCAAGCATCATGGTTTTGATGCGGCTAATGGCTTTACCCTTGAAGTCCAAGGTATGGCCGGAGGTGCCGCGGCTAAGGTGGCCTTTCAAGGCGGGGCTGCGGATGTGATTGTCTCGGATTGGCTGTGGGTGGCACGCCAACGTGCGGCGGGCAAGGATTACGTTTTTATCCCTTATTCCAAAGCCGTAGGTGGCATGATGGTTGGTAAGGATAGCCCTGCTCAATCACTTGCGGACTTGAAGGGTGCTAAAATTGGCATCGCGGGCGGACCTTTGGATAAGAGCTGGCTGATTTTGCAGGCCTATGCTGCAAAAACCTATGGCGTGGACTTGGCAAACGAGACGGAGCAGGTCTATGGCGCCCCGCCCCTGATCTTTAAATCCGCCCTCTCGGGTGAGGTAGGTGCTGCGATAAACTTTTGGCACTTCATGGCGAAAATGGAAGCGTCCGGTATGCGAAAGCTGGTTGATGTATCGGAAGCGGCCCGCGACTTAGGGCTAGATCCGGAGACGCCGTTGTTGGGCTACGTCGTCAAAGGTGAAATGCTGCGCGAGATGCCTGATCTGGTGAATGGGTTGGCTGCGGCATCGCGTGCAGCCAAGGAAATGCTGGCCGGTGATAATGCTGAATGGAATCGATTGCGGCCCAATATGAAGGTCAAGACGGATGCGCAGTTCGAGGCGCTGAAAGCTGGCTTTCGCGCAGGAATTCCCGCGCCGGGTCCGGTTGATGAAGAGGCCGCCGCGCGCATGTTGCACTTGATGGTGGAACTCGGTGGCGAGGAATTGCTGGGCAAGGCAACGACACTGCCAAGCGGTACATTCTTGCAAAGCGGAAGCTAAGGTTTGAACAACACATCAGGCTCGGCTTTAGATTTACGTATTACCTCTTTGGCTTATGGCGACGCGCCAATCCTTGGCAAACTTGCGCTAAATGTCGGGCTTGGCGAAACCTTGGCTCTGATTGGTCCCTCTGGGGTGGGTAAGACTTCAGTGCTTCGTATCATCGCGGGGCTGGAGCAAGGATATCAAGGACAGTGCGCCATTACGGGGCGGGTTGCGATGCTCTTCCAAGAGCCTACCTTGCTGCCTTGGCGCACGGCGGTCGAGAATATCCGAATTCCCACCGGGGCTTCGCTGGGGCAGGCGCAACAGGTGCTTGAGGACGTTGGACTTGCTGGGCGGGCGAATGATTTCCCGTCGCAACTGTCATTGGGGCAGCAGCGGCGCTTGTCTCTGGCGCGGGCCTTTGTTGTTAAGCCTGACTTACTGTTGATGGATGAACCGTTTGTCTCACTGGACCCTATATTGGTCGAGGAAATGATGGCTTTGTTTGCACAACTCCGTGCGGCGCACCGTGTCACGACGATCCTTGTCACGCATGTTGAGGACGAGGCGAAGAAACTAGCAAGCCGCATTGTGACCTTGGGCGGGAGCCCCGCCCAAGTGATTAGTGATACTCAGAACAAAGGCGCATATTTCCAGTTGTCAGCGTCCGGTGTTACTTCGTCCAAGTCGTAATCTGCGCCTTGCAATCGTTTGGCGATTGCCAAGCCTTCGCGGGCGGCCTGGTCCACGTAGTCACGCCCGAGCGCGGAATTACTGGCCACACCATGGCCGCGCATTAGGTCAAGCCCGTAGTTGAATTTGCCAATAGGGTCACCGGCATCTGCGGCGCGTTTATCCCATTCCGCTGCGGCATCAGGGCTATAATCCCCACCTAAGCCATTGTTTTCGAGCTGACTCATCCACGTCATCGCGCCAGTATACCCTGCCGCCGCGCATTGCTCGAAAAACTTGCGAGCCAAAGCATGACTGCCAGATTTGGTGATATAATATCCCATCGCACAGGTAACGGTGTCGGTCATGCCTAGCTCAATCTTGCGCTTGAGCATGCTGATGCCTGTGTCTTGTGGATTGAGGGTGCCGTGCAGGGTGTCGACGGTATGCGGGATTGCTTCGGCCGTTACATTGGTGGCCGGGACGAGCATGAAGGCGGCAATAAAAATGGGCTTAATCATTTGGGTATCTCCGTTTGATAGCAGGATTATAGCGGATGTGGGTCGCAATTTCACCAGTGTTATGGTCGTAGAAAAGGTCAGCCTTTGCGACGCATTTGAGGCCGTGATGGGTCATAGCCCCAGAGGGCTGCGGCGGTGAACGCGGTGGTGGCTATCAGGGTCCAGAGCAGGGCGGAGGGGTTGAAGCTGGAGTAGAGGGCGAAACGGATCAACTCCACCGCGTGAGTGAAAGGGTTGAGTGTGCAAATTCTATGCAACAGCTCGGAGCTTTCCGCCATTTTCCACAGGGGGTAGAGGGCGGAAGACAGGAAAAACATTGGAAATATGACGAAGTTCATTACGCCTGCAAAATTCTCCAGTTGCTTGATAAGGCTTGATAGTAAAAGTCCGAGGGCACCTAGCATAAGGCCCGATGCGACGAGCGCGGGAAGGGCGGTAATGTAGCCAAGCGCGGGCATCGTGATGCCAAATGCGGCGGCGATGGCGAGGAAGGTATAGACTTGCAGAACCGAAATTGTGGTGGAGGCTATGAGCTTGCAAAACAGCAACCACCAACGGGGCAGAGGGCTGGTTAACAGCAGCTTCATCGACCCCACTTCGCGATCGTAGACAAGGCTCAGAGAAGACTGCATCCCATTGAAAAGTAATATCATTCCACACAACCCCGGCACGATATATGTCTCGTAGGTGATGTAAGTTTGATAGGGGGGGATGATGCTGAGACCAAGGGCTGCGCGAAAGCCAGCGGCAAAGACCAAAAGCCAGACAAGCGGGCGGATAAGGGCCGCGATAAAGCGCTCTCGCTGATGAATAAAGCGCAGAGCCTCGCGCGTGGTGATGGCGCGCAGAGAGGTGAGATAGGGGTTCATACTGTCCCCGATGTCAGGTCTAAGAATTTGTTTTGTAACGATATATCACCGCAAACCTCGTGGGTTTTTCCATCGGCAAGGATGCGGGCTTGGTGCAAGATCACAAGGTGGTCGTGGGCGCGGACCTCATCGGTCAGGTGCGTGGCCCATAAAACGGTGGTGCCGTCGGCGGCGAGGTCGTGAACGTGATCGGTGATGGCAGTGCGGGTGGCAGTGTCCAGCCCGACTGTTGGCTCGTCTAGTAGTAAAACCAGTGGGTTATGGATCAACGCACGGGCAATTTCAGTGCGACGCTTGTGGCCCCCGTTCAGCGCGCGGGCTTTCTCGTGGGCGCGATCCAGCATGTTGAGCCTATCCAATGCAGCATCAATACGCCGGGTCGCATTACGGCCAGACAGGCCATGGAGGGCGGCAAAATATTGCAAATTTTGGCGCACGGTAAGGTCAAGATCGAGGGTGGTTTGTTGGAAAACAATTCCGAGTTTCGCCAGCGCCGAACGGGGGGATTTACGCAGGTTGAAGCCGGCAATTTCAATGCTGCCAACAGGCGACACCAAAAGGCGTGTCAGCAGGCTGAACAGCGTAGATTTACCGGCGCCATTGGGGCCAAGTAAGGCGCAGAACTCCCCAGCCTCTACCGCGAAGCTAATATCATCAAGGGCAGTCTTTGACCCATGATTGTAGCTAAGGTTGGAAATGCGCAACCCGCTCATTCTATTGTTATTTCAATGCGTTGGGTCTCTCCGGTGGTGCCAGGGACTTTCATGTAATAGCGGCCCGGTTTAAGGGCAATGAAGCCTATTTCCATCTCTCCGGCTTCGTCAAACTCGATACTATCAAGCCCGAGAGGGCGAATTTCCAAGCCTCCGACCACGATCTCGTCGATCCAGATCGCGTGGAAAAACTCTGGCCCAACCAAACCTAATTCCTGAGAGCCATCTCCCTGAATTTCAAACTCATAATAGGTGCCGGATTTCAGCACCCAAGGGGCGCTGGATAAAGGGTCGACTGCGGATAACATGATCGGGGGAAGGTCTTGCTTATTCTTGCCAGACAAAAGCCCAGCAGGGCCAAAATCTTCGGCGTGAGCACCGGATGTTGCGAAAATCAGAGAGAGAAGAAGTGCGCGCATTAGGTTTCCTTTGATAATTTGTACAAGGCGTACAGAACGTACCGAATAGTGATGGATTTGTACCTTTAGGGGGACGGGCGGTAGGCGGCACCCCATGGGAAGCGCCCGACTTTAATGGATTTGAGCGCTTTGCGAGAGGCAACATCAACGACGCTCACATCACCTGAGATGCCATTTGTGGTGAACAGCCGCGAGCGGTCGGCGTTGAAGGCCATGTGCCAAACGCGGCGCCCAACGAGGATGTAATCTTCGACCTCGTAAGTTTGGGTGTTAACCACGGCAAGGTGGTTGGAGGGCCCGAGCGCCACAAAGGCGTAGGCACCGTCTTGGGTGAACTCAAAGCCAACAGGCTGCACGCGATCGGGGTGGACGCCCTGAACCTCAAAGGTGATTTTAGCTTTCTCGGTTTGGGTTGCTGTCTCGAATACGGTGATGGTGCCGCCGATTTCCGAGCTGACCCACATTTGCATGCCGTCATGCACAAACTCGGCATGGCGGGGACGGCTATCGACCAGCGTGTTGGCGAAAAGCTGCTGGGTTTCGGTGTCGATCCAATGGGCCATATTGGTGGTCTCGGAGGTGGTGATTGCGACTTTTCCGTCGGGAGAGATGGCCATGCCTTCTGGCTCCACGCCGACGTCAATTTGCGCGACGACCCGGTGGGTTTGGGTATCAACCACGGTGGTGATCGCGTCGTCTTCATTGGCGATATAGAGGTGGCGGTCATCAGGGTGCAGCACGAATTGTTCCGGATCTTCGCCAGAGGGAAGGTCGTGCAGGATTTCGCCGGTGTTAGGGTCCATGACCTGCACCGCGTCGCTATCAGAGGCGCAGATGTAGACGCGGGAAAAGTCCTTGGAGAAGGTGATACCGCGCGGACGCTCTCCGGTGGGGTAGGTGTGAATGACCTCCAGCGTATCTTCGGAGATAACAGAGACGGTATCGTCTTTTTCGTTTGTTACCCAAACTTCACCTGCGCAGAGCGGGGTGGTGAGTAAGAGAAGTGCAAAAAGGGGGCGGATCATTGGAAAGCCTTACATTGGGATTCGGGGGCATCTAGGCCGAGGGAGTCCAACTCGTTGGTTTGGTGCAGGAAGCCCTCGATCGGGGCGGAGGCGACCAGCGCGCGGGGATGAGTTATGGCGATGGGTTGGCGCAATTGGCCGTTCCATGCGCGGTAGGTTAGGGGGCGGCCTTTGAAACCTGCCAACTCGAACGCATCGGATAGGATATAGGCGCGCAGGGTGGTGGGGGCGTTGGACCCTGTGCGCGTGACGGCCTCGCCCAAGGTGCGGATTGCGGCCCAGGCGGCGTAATCTTGTGGGGCCATGTCGCGGGTGTGTTGGTCGGTGAAGCGGCTTTGCAATTGCGCGGCACCCCATTGCTCGATCACCGGGGACCAAGTGACGGCGGACAGCCCTTCGGAGCCAGCAACAGGGCGCGCGGCCCATGTGTTATAGAGGACGTAGCGGCCAAAATCGTGCACCTCGTCGGCAAGGATCAGGGCGTCGTAATCGCCAAAGCTTTGGGTAAACAGGGGGATTTCCTGCGAGGCGGAGCGGCGTAAGTCGGCGGTGAAGTCCCATGTTTTTTCGCTCGACAGCTTTAGGCCGAATTTGATGAGGGAGCGGCGCATGGCGCGTGCGTAGGCGCCATCGCGCGGGTGAGCGCCAGAGATCATCACCAGATCACGCCAGCGTTTTTGCACGAAGGTTTGTGCCAGCGCGTCGGTGCGCATGGCATCCGAGGGCAGGCTGTGCAGCAAGTTGGCGCGGCATTCGGTATCGCGCAAGGTTAACTCGCCGGAGGAGGTATTGAACAAGATTGCGCCTTGTGCTTCGGGGAGGTCAGCGATGGCGGTGAGGGTCTTTGGCGGGGCATCAAGGATCAGGTATTTGGTGTCTGCCAGCAGTGTGCGCGCTGCGGTGAGCGGGTCCGTGCCATGCGGGGCGACGGCATGCGTGAGAGTATAGCTATGGCCGAGGAACTTACCCGTGGTTTGGTTGTCCTTCAGGCCAGTTTGTGCCCCGGCGAGCCCGAGATTGTCGGGGGCTTTATCCAGATTGGACAGGGTTGGCGGCTGGGGCGTTTGCACGCTGAGGTAGGCCACATTGAGGGCCACATCTGCGTGAGCTATCTGCGCAATAGCGGCGGCAGTTATCAGGGTTAGGAATTTGTTGGCCATGCGGTGGAGGCTAGCAAGCGGGTCGGGGCTGATTGAATAGGACTTTGGTCTCGAAGTGGACTGGACCACAACCAAAGTACAATATCGCCAATGCGTAGCCCTGCCTTAGAAGGGCGTCACGAAATTGCGCTCAGGGGAGAACAAGCATGTACCACATATCGTTCAAAGGGATCATGGCGGCTGGGGCCGTATTTGCGGCGACCACATTGGTTCACGCGCATGGAGATGTGAACCCGCAACCAGTGGATACCGCAGGCTTGCCGGAAAACGGCGAGGAGTGGTTGACCGAGAACCCGTATCGCGCTGCGGCTGCGGGCGAAGAGGTCTGGGAGAAAGCGATTGAGATCGGCTCGTCTGGGTACAACCAAAACTGCGCGCGATGTCACGGGCTTCAGGTTGTGTCGGGCGGATTGGCCCCCGATTTGCGCTTCCTGGAAGCTGAAGAATACGGCGATGAGTGGTTCGTGGAACGGTTCCAAACGGGCTATACTCAAAACGGTATCACCAAGATGCCGGCCTTTGGCGAGTTGCTTGGGCAAGATGCAGCTTGGGCGATCCGAACCTATATTGAGACCCGCCCAGACAGTGACGCAATGGACGCGGTTTCGGATGAATTGAAGGCGCTGCGCGACGAGTTGGCAGGCTACGCCACAGATGCCAGCGGGGCGGATGCGCAGGCGCTGAAGGTGAAGTTAAATGCAATTGCAGGTGGAATAGAGACGTTATCGGGTGCACCGGTGGCGGATTCAGTGGCGTACCGGGCAGCCAAGGTGATCGACGGAACCCCCGCGGCCTATAAGACGGCGGCAGAGACCCTGACCATCGGCCTGTCTGCTGCCCACTAAATGCAGATGCGCGCTGGATACCTTGGGTTAATGCTAGGCTTTCTTTGGGCGGGGCAAGCCTTTGCAGGCGATCCTTGCGCGGATTACATCCCACAAGAGAGGCCGCAAAATACTGGGCGCAACATTGTCGGGCAAGAGCTGGATACGCTGCAAGAGCAGGGGCACATGCTGTTCGCGGTTTACGAGAATTACCCGCCTTATAGCTGGCAAGAGGGCGGCAAGCCGCGTGGTGTGGACATTGATATTGCGCGTCTGATTGCGCAGGATTTGGGCGTTGAGGCACGGTTTAACCTTGTCGTAGCGGGCGAAAACCTAGAGGCAGATCTGCTGAATAACATCTGGAAGGGGCCGATTGTCAGCGGTCGAGTGTCCAATGTGATGATGCGTGTGCCATATGACAGCGCGTTCAAATGTCGGGTGGAGCAGGTTGTGTTCACGGGGCAATATGCCTCTGAGGCGATTGCGATTGCTTATGACAAGGCCAGCTATCCTGATGACAAACCTGTGCCAGCCTATTTTAGGTTTGATGCAGTTGCGGTGGAAACGGATTCGATTGCGGATTTCTACTTGTCGTCATTTGCGGGTGGCCAACTTGCAGCGGGTGTGCGTCACTATCCAGATATGGGCGCCGCGATGGAGGCGCTAGAGGCGGGGGATGTGAAGGCGGCCATGGGCCCGCTGGGGCAGTTGGAATTTGGGCTATCGGATGGCTTAGAGGTGCACCAGCCGCCATTGGCCGGGTTTGCGGTGAGTAAATGGACATTGGGGGTTGCGGTTAATTTTCGCTACCGGCCCTTATCTTATGCCGTGGACGACGCGGTGAATGGTGCTGTGCAAGACGGGCGTATCGCCAAGATATACGAAAATTACGGGCTGAGTTTTCAGCCGCCGACACGCTAATGCTGCACCTGCATTTACACCCTTAGTCGCATAGGCGACGGGAATGCCGGATCGTAGGTTAGCCAATACAAGGGAAGAGAATCTGCCATGAATTTGAGTGACAGTCGTGAGATCAATGCTGACGTGGCCACTGTTTGGGCTGCGTTATTGGACCCAGAAGTCCTTATGGCCTGCGTGCCGGGGTGTAAGGAAATGGCTGGCTCCGCCGCTGAGGGGTTTGAGGCCACTGTGGTGCAGAAGGTTGGGCCAGTGAAAGCGACCTTTAAGGGCGCAGTTCAGATGAGCGATATGGTCGAGCCGGAAAGCATGGTGATTTCCGGCGAAGGCAAGGGTGGTGCTGCGGGCTTTGCCAAGGGCGGCGCGAATGTGCGGCTAGAGGCGCAGGGCGTCATCACCGTTTTGCACTACGAAGTCGAGGCCAAGGTTGGCGGTAAGCTGGCACAGCTTGGCTCGCGCATTATTGACGGTTTTGCCAAAAAGATGGCGGATCAGTTTTTCACCAATTTCCAAGATGCCGTTGGCGCACCTGTTGAGGGCGGCGAGGCGGATGATGGAGAAGGCGAGACAAAGAAAAAAGGGTGGTTCAAGCGGCTGGTAAGCTGAGGGACCGTGACCTGCACAAGAATATCCAAGGGAGGGTAGAATGACGAAAGTAAACATGACCATCAACGGGAAGTCGGTCTCGGGAGAGGTAGAGGGGCGCACGTTGCTGTCCACCTTCTTGCGCGAAGACCTGCGATTGACCGGCACTCATATCGGCTGCGACACCTCGCAATGCGGCGCTTGCGTCGTGCATGTGGACGGGCGCGCGGTGAAATCATGCACCATGTTTGCGGTAGAAGCCGACGGCGCGGAAGTGGGCACGATTGAGGGGCAAGCCAGCGAAGACGGCACGTTGAACACCATCCAGGCGGCGTTCCAAGAACACCACGGGCTGCAATGCGGCTTTTGCACCCCCGGCATGGTGATGACCACGGCGGCCCTGTTGAAAGACAACCCCAAGCCAAGCGAAACGGAAGTTCGAGAGCACTTGGAGGGCAATATTTGCCGCTGCACGGGCTACCACAATATCGTCAAGTCGATTTTGGCCGCGTCCGGGCAGGACGTCAGCGCCATCGCCGCAGAATAGTAGAATTAGGGAGGAAATTTCATGCCTAAAGATGGTGGAATTGGCGCGTCGACAAGACGCCGCGAAGACGTTCGCTTCCTGACCGGCACCGGTCAGTATTGCGATGATATAACTGTATACGGTCAGGCAGCGGCAGTGTTTGCACGCTCGACCGTGGCAAACGGGGTGATCAAAAGCATCGACACGACGGCTGCCGCCGCCATGCCCGGTGTGTTGGCGATTTTCACCGGAGAGGACTTCGTGGAGGTCGGCGGCAACCCCGCAGGCTGGCTGATCAACTCGCGCGATGGCGAGCCGATGAAAGAGCCGAAGCGCCCCGTTTTGGCGCATGGGAAAGTGCGCCACGTAGGCGACGCCTATGCGGCCGTAATTGCGGAGACTGTCGAGCAAGCCAAAGACGCGGTGGAGGCTATTGAGGCCGACATTGAAGAGTTGCCTGCCGTGGTGAACATGGCTGACGCATTGGCCGGCACCAATTATGTGCATGATGAGATCGAGACCAACCAGTGCTTTGACTGGGGTTGGATCGAGGACAATCGCGCTGCCACGGATGCGGCCATCAAAGGCGCGCATCACGTCACCACGTTGGATTTAGTTAACAACCGTTTGGTGCCGAACGCGATGGAGCCACGGTGTTCCATGGCCGAATATAACCGCGCCAATGACTCCTATGTGCTGCACACAACCAGCCAGAACCCGCACTTGTCGCGGCTGCTGATCTCGGCATTTGTGATGGGCATTCCAGAGAATAAACTGACGGTGATTGCCCCCGACGTGGGTGGTGGCTTTGGCTCGAAAATCTATCACTATGGCGAAGAAGCCTTGGTGCTTGCGGCGGCTAAAAAGCTGTGCCGTCCGGTGAAATGGACTGCCGATCGCTCCGAGGCATTCTTGACGGATGCTCATGGGCGCGATCACGTAACTAAGATCGAATTGGCGCTGGACGAGGCGGGGAATTTCTTAGCGTTCCGTACTGAGACCATGGCCAATGTCGGCGCATATCTGTCGAACTTTTCGACCGCGACGCCGACTTTCCTGCATGGCACATTGATGGGCGGCAACTATGCGGTTCCGCTGATTTATGTGAACGTGAAGGCGGTCTTCACCAACACCGCGCCAGTTGACGCCTACCGTGGGGCAGGTCGCCCCGAGGCGTCGTATTCCATTGAGCGGGTTATCGATATGGCCGCGCGTGAGCTGGGCCGTGACCCGATTGAGTTGCGTCGCCAAAACTTCATTAAGCCGGATCAGTACCCCTATGCCACGGCGGCAGGGTTGGAATACGATTCAGGCAATTACGATGCGTTGATGGATAAAATGGAAGATGTCGCGGACATCGCGGGCTTTGAAGCACGTCGCAAAGACAGCGAGGCCAAAGGCCTGCTGCGCGGCTTTGGCGTGAATGCCTATATCGAGGCTTGCGGCATTGCACCGTCTAACCTTGTGGGTGTTTTAGGCTCTCGTGTCGGCCTGTATGATGCGGCCACTGTTCGGGTAAATGCCACTGGCAATTTATCGGTTATGGTGGGGGCGCACAGTCACGGGCAAGGCCACGAGACGGCTTTCCCGCAAGTGGTGGCGGAGATGCTGGGCATTGATCCTGAATCCATTGACATCGTGCATGGTGACACCTCTAAAATTCCGTTCGGGATGGGGACTTACGGGTCTCGGTCATTGGCGGTTTGCGGCTCTGCCGTGGTGCGGGCCACTGAGAAGATCATCAACAAGGCCAAGAAGATCGCGGCCCATATGTTGGAGGCCTCGGACACGGATATCGAGCTGACGGATGGCGTGTTCTCGGTTGCGGGGACGGATAAATCCGTGACCTTCGGTGATGTCGCGCTGAAAGCCTACATCCCGCATGAGTTCCCGATTGAGGACATCGAGCCGGGGCTGGAGGAGACTGCGTTTTACGACCCAGCCAACTTTACCTATCCGTCTGGTGCCTACTGTTGCGAGGTCGAAGTAGACCCTGATACAGGCAAAGTACGGGTAGATCGCTTCACTGCCGTGGATGATTTCGGAAACATTATCAATCCGATGATCGTCACTGGTCAGGTGCATGGCGGTTTGGGTCAGGGCATTGGTCAGGCGCTGTTGGAAAACACCACCTATGATGAGGACGGCCAACTTCTAAGCGCGTCCTACATGGACTACACCATGCCGCGCGCTGACGATCTGCCGTTCTACACGGTCGACCACAGTCAAGGCACACCGTGCACACACAACCCGTTGGGTGTGAAAGGGTGCGGCGAGGCGGGGGCGATTGGATCGCCGCCGACAGTGGTGAACGCGGTGATTGACGCGCTGCAATCGGGGGGCAAGAATGTCACCCATATCGACATGCCCGTGACCCCACATCGTGTGTGGTCGGCCATGCAGAACGCTTGAGAGGAGAGAGCACATGTATGCATTTGACATAGAGCGTCCGACAACCGTGGCCGAGGCAGTAGCGGCATTAACCAACGAGGACGCGCAGGCGCTAGGGGGCGGGCAAACCCTGATCCCAACGCTAAAGCAACGCCTCGCCAGCCCTGAAAAGCTGATCTCGCTAAGTGGCATTGCCGAGATGAAAGGGATTTCATCGGCAGGCGGTGTGCTGACCATTGGCGGGGGCACAACCCACGCGGAAGTGGAAGCCGACGGAAACTATGCGGCTTTGTCCGCACTGGCGGGGCAAATTGGTGATCCGGCGGTGCGCAACCGTGGCACAATTGGCGGATCCATCGCCAACAACGATCCGGCGGCTTGCTATCCAGCGGCGGCGTTGGGGTCCGGGGCAACGATCGTGACCAACGCGCGTGAAATAGCGGCGGATGACTACTTTTTGGGGATGTTCGAAACAGCCCTAGAAGAGGGCGAGATCGTTACTGCGGTGAAGTTCCCAGTACCGGAAAAGGCCAACTACCAGAAGTTCGTGCAGCCTGCATCGCGATTCTCGCTGGTGGGTGTGTTCGTGTCCAAATCGGCAAGCGGCGTGCGCGTCGCAGTCACCGGTGCATCGAACGAGGGCGTGTTCCGCTGGAGCGAGGCAGAAGCCGCACTGGCTGACAATTTCTCGGCCAGTGCGCTGGACGGGTTGAGCGCAAGCGCGGATGATCTGATCTCGGATTTGCACGGCTCTGCCGAGTACCGTGCGCATCTCATCGGGGTGATGACAGGTCGCGCGGTAACTGCTGCGGCTTAGATTGACTTAAGATTCTGGAAGAGGCCCTGCCATTGGCGGGGCCTTTTTCGTTGAGCGTGCAATTTAGAGACTGGTAAGGTCGCCCGCCATATCCACCAGCGTGACTTTACGCAGGTTTGCGCGCCGGGCGATGGTGCGCACCATGCTGCGATCCGCCAGTGTCAGGGCGGTGGAAAGGCTATCAGCCAGCGTCGCAGTTTGGGCCTCGACCGAAACGGTTGACCATTTTGGCCGTGCCGTGGGGTGTAGAATATGGGTGTGATCACCCAAGCTTAATGCGGAAGGGCTGGAGGTCGCAATGGCCCCGCTGGTCAGGGTTCGAGTACCCATATGGCCATATTTAGGGTCTGAAATTCCTAAAACCCAAGGGCCGCCAGTGGCGCGGTATTCACCTATGTTGACCAGCATATCCGTGAAGCCACGTGTGCTAAGGGCGCTCATTATCAGGTCAGTTGCAAAACCCTGAGCGATGCCGTTGAAGGTCAGGGATTGGCCTGTGTCGAGGGTGATTTTTGCGGGGGTAAACTGAACGCGGTCCCAGCCGATGGCGGCTTTTGCGAGTGTCGTATCCGTGTTGTTTGCCAAGGCGTGCCAGAGGGGCTGGACGGTTGGATCAAACAGGCCGTGGGTCAAGTTATAGGCGTGGTCTGCCGATTGCATCAGTGCATAAAAGCGCGGATCTGGATGGGAGAGCTGACCCGTGGCATTAAGGCGCGATAGGGCAGAGTTAGGGTCGTAAAGGCTGAACAGTTGCTCGATCTCGCGGATGGTTTTACGAGCTTCAGACAAGGCAGCACTGGCCAAGGTGCGGGGGCCATGGATGGTGAGGCTGACCTGCGCCCCGAGCGCGCGACCGTGCCAACTATGGGTGCCCGAGTGGGCCGGAAAAGCCGCGAGACTTGCGCAAATGGTGAGGAATCGGCGACGGTTTAGCATCATTGTGGGGCCTGCTCATTTCTACGCCCTTTTGTGGCGAGGATCAGGGGGACGCATTGGGTTGCATCGTCGTGGATTGTTACGCAGTCGAGGCATTGGAAGCACTCGGAATATTCGATTTCGCCGGTTTTCTTGATCGCACCATAGCTGCATTTAACGCGGCAAAGCTGGCATGGGGAGCCGCATTCTGCACGTCGCGCAACCCAGTCGCGTCCTCGGAGTAACCCGCCAATTGCCATGACGGCCCCTAGGGGGCAAAGGTAGCGGCAGAAGCCTTTGAACAGCACCGTGGAGGTGAGCAAAAGACCCACTGCATAGGCGATGTAATACCATTCGCGCAGGAAAAAGGTGGTGATGGCAGTCTTGAAGGGCTCCACCTCGATGGCTTTGTCTAGGCGGACGGGGGCGGTGAATATGATGGCGACAAGGCCCGCAAGGACAAGGTATTTTAGCCACTTCAATCTATGGTCCCACGCTGGATTAGGGTCTATTTGTGGGAGGTGTAGCAGGCGGCCTACGTGGTGGAAAAGTTCCTGCATTGCGCCGAATGGACAGAGCCAGCCGCAAAACAGGCCGCGGCCCCATGCAAGGAAGCCAATGAGGCTTGCGGCCCAGATGGCAAGGGAGAATGGGTCGTAGAGGAGGAAGGAAAAAGTGCCGCCGTCCTTGAGCGTACGAATGATTGCCAGCGGGGTTGCGATGGATAGCTGACCTTGGCCCCACCAGCCTATAAAGCCAATGACAAAGGTCAAAATGGCGAGGCGGATCGGGGTGAAGTGGCGGTGCGCGGCGAGACGGTTCAGACGCAAGCCCAGCAGCGCGATGAGGCCGATGAGGAAGATCGCCAGCACGATCAGATCGGATGCGCGATTGCGCAGGGCGTCGACCCATGGGGGCGTGGGTTTGATGGCCTCTGGGTGCGTGAAAAATCGGGCGGGTGTGGCCAGTGTGACCTCTAGTGTGGTGGCACCAATTTGTGGCTGAAAAACCCCATGCGCGCGCAGGGCTTTGAGGTGCAGGGTCCAGTCGGCGCTCGGATCAAACCCAAGGCGGCGGTCCGTTCGCAAGATCAGAGCCGCACCGTTTTGGAGGGCGCCTGGCAGGTTGCTGTTTACTTCGACGTAGATGTCGG
Organism: Litoreibacter sp.; assembly: GCF_058136045.1. Taxonomy (NCBI): domain Bacteria; kingdom Pseudomonadati; phylum Pseudomonadota; class Alphaproteobacteria; order Rhodobacterales; family Roseobacteraceae; genus Litoreibacter; species Litoreibacter sp. Next base: position 11,029 of record NZ_JBYVDD010000015.1, on the reverse strand, counting down.
CGTCGCGGAAGGCGACGGGGAAGCCGCCCTGCGCGGCACTGATTAAATCGGGAGAGGTGTTGCGTACGAAGTCGTCAGTGACCAGCCCGTGGCGGGCGGTTTCAATCAGCAAGATCGGCTCGTCGGTGGTGGAGATCGCCATGAAAGCGCGCAACTCGTTGAGGCTGTCTTTGGACAACACCGCCTGTGCGATCGAGGGTGGCCCGAGGTCAATCACCCACAAATCCAGATAGGGGGCGTCGGGGTTGTTCTGGGCCTCTGGGTCGTCGTCTTCCCAAAGGGTGCCATCGAAGGCGGCATCAACCTGAGCGTTGGTGACACGTTTGTGTTTGGCGATGCCTTGGGCCACGAGGGTGTCCCAGTCGAGGGCTTCTTTATAGTCGAGAATGGGGGACGCGGGTGGCCCGGTTGATATGCCGCTCATTTTCTCACGAGCCACCTTAAGAGCCGCAGCAAGCAGGCTTTCATGGGCAATGCGCACTGAGGCAGTGGCCTTGGTGACACCGTCCAAATAGACCAGTGCGGAGCCTCCGTTACTGCCACCATAGGGCGTTCCGACAACAAGGCTGTCGGCGATGGAATGCCCGCGATATTGCTCGAAAAACTTGTGAAACGGGGCCTCGCCCAAGCCAGAGACAAAAATCGGTTCGTTATGGGAGATCAGTTTGACGTCGATAAAGCGCCCCTCAAGGTCAAGGATGACAAGCATGTTGATAGGGGCGCCAGAAAAGCCGGGGAGGGGGGCCATCGGGGTGGTCTCGAAGACGTAACCTGCCTCGGCCCCGCCGGAATTGAGCAACTGCCAGACGCCTTGATCGTTGATTTGCTCGCCCAAGGCCATGGGGGCGACGATATAGGGCGCGATGGTGTCTCGGGGCAAGGTTTGCGCAAGGCTGGGCAGGGCTAAGGCGACCCAAAGGATCGCACCCCAGATAAGCGCGGTGACTGATTTGCCTCCCAACATTGGGGCAGGTTAGGCCCGCATAAAGATTGGCCCTATTCGACTTAGGTATCAAGCGGGTGGATTTGGCTTGGGTGCGGCGGGTTTATCGTGACAGTCTGCTACCATGGCCCGAACCTCGAGACAGACATTGCCCCAAACACAGGCCCCGATTGTGGTCATTTCTCTTATGGGATTGGTCGCGCTATGGGCCGTTGTGGCGTGGTGGGGGGCGGACCCGACGGTGCTGCCCAGCCCACGTGACGTTTGGGGAATTGTATTGGGCGAGGCTGCGTCGGGCGAGTTGGCGCGCCACATGTTGGCGACCTTGCGGCGAGTGATCCTGGCGTTTGCTTTGGCGTTGAGCATGGGCGTGGTGATCGGGATAGCGTTGGGATCGTGGCCCGGCCTGAACCGCTGGTTTGGCGCGTGGCTGGTGGTGCTGTTGAATGTGCCCGCCTTGGTGGTGATTGTGCTGTGCTATCTGTGGATCGGGTTGAACGAGGTGGCGGCGATTACGGCCGTTGCATTGAACAAGACGGCCATGGTTGCCGTGACCGTGCGCGAGGGGGTGCATGCGTTGGACCCAAAACTGGCGGAGATGGCGCAGTCTTACCGGATGAATGCTACCAGCCGTCTGCGCCATGTGGTTTTGCCGCAGCTCTGGCCTTACTTGGTTTCGAGTACGCGCAATGGGCTAGCGATTATCTGGAAGATTGTTCTGGTGGTGGAGTTTTTGGGGCGTAGCGACGGTGTCGGGTTTCAAATACATCTGTATTTTCAGCTGTTCGAGACCGGATATGTGCTGGCCTATGCGCTAAGTTTTGTCGCGCTGATGTTGGTCTTGGAATATGGCGTTATCGGTGTGATCGAGCAACGCGCAACACGGTGGCGACGCCTTGGGGCGGCGCGTTAAGTTTGTCGTGAGAGCACCCTAAAGGTCGGCTTGGGCGCCCCTTTGGGGTGACGCGTAACCGCAACATTAAATGCAAGGGCAATAAGCTGCCGCCTAAGCTGTTGAAGCAGAATTTTTACCAGATGCAGAGCGTTTTGCGATTTCCTGCGCCATCTCAAAAACAGTTTGGGTTGCCGGGGTGAAAACGCTGTCAGCCAGCTTCAGGAATGAGAACTTTTCAACATTAATCTTTAAGTCGGTGTTGATTTCTTTCAGGGGGCTGCTGTTTTTATCTGGAGCGAAAACATTCATTACCGAGGTTGCAATCGGGGCAATCGCATTTGATTGCCGCACCAAGGCAAGGGTGAGCAAGAATGATGAGGTGTTATATGTCCGTGTTGGTGTCGGCAATTTGTGCTGGCGCAATGCGGCCTCAACGGCGCGGTGCAAAATGGTGCCTTTGAACGGCATCACCCAGTCGAATTCCAGCAACTGCTCGGCGGCTACGAAGTCACGTCGCAGCAGGGCGTGATCGGTGCGTGCGATAAAGCTTAGCGGCTCTATGTCGATGGGGAGTTCTTCAAATAAGCTGGGTGGGTAGCCCACGGGCAATCGACCCAAGACAAAATCAAGCTCACCACGAGCCAAATGGCCGCCCAGCACATCGCTTGTTGAGACTTCGACCGAGATTGACACATTGGGCATCGCCAGTCGCGCTTTTTGCAAAAGTGGCAAAATATATTCGATGGCGGGACCGGTAACCGAGCCGATGCGCACATTGCCAACCAGACCTTTAGCGATCTGGGATATATCGCTTTGCGCGTCTTCAATTTCGCGCAATGCACGGGTGGCGCGCTTTGCTAAAGCATGACCTATCGGAGTGAGTACTACGCCTTTTCCGGCGCGCTGATGAATTTTCTGACCGACAATGCGCTCTATTTCAGCGGCCAGTCGAGACGCGGCAGGTTGTGATATTCCGAGTTGGTTCGCGGCGGATTGCACCCCGCCGGTGGCGTCGAGAGCGACGATCAATTGCAGGTGCGTTAGTTTGAGGCCACGGGTGAGGAAGCTGTCTGATTTTAGCGGGTGCATGATGGATGGCCGGTTTTACAAAGCATTACTATACCAATATTGATATAGTATCATACTGTATAATGATTTGACGGTAATGCGACCCCCCTTCTATCTTAAACTTTGCGGAGGATCTTTTTGCCGCTTAAAAATGGATCATAACGTGCCTAAACAAGGTACTCCTGGGAGGGAAATATGAACGTATTGAAAAAGACAGCCGCGGTATTTGCGACTGCGACGCTATTTTTGGCAGGTCAAGCGACCGCTGAAACCGTTGGGATCGCGATGCCGACAAAATCATCCGCACGCTGGATATCGGACGGCGAATCCATGGTGTCCCAGTTTAAGGAGGCCGGGTTTGACACGGACCTGCAATATGCAGAGGACGATATTCCGAACCAGTTAGCGCAGATCGAGAACATGATCACCAAAGGCGTCGATGTCTTGGTGATTGCAGCGATTGACGGGACGACCCTATCGAATGCGCTGGAAAATGCGGCTGCGGCTGGCATCAGTGTTATTGCCTATGATCGACTGATCCGGGAAAGCGGCAACGTCAATTACTATGCGACTTTCGATAACTTCAAAGTGGGGGTTCAGCAAGCCTCGTCACTGGTTGCGGGTCTTAAGGAGCGGTTCGGTGACGGGCCTTACAATGTGGAGCTGTTCGGCGGCTCACCGGACGATAATAATGCGTTCTTCTTCTACAACGGGGCGATGTCCGTTCTTGATCCGCTGATTGCGGACGGGACTATTGTTATCCAATCTGGGCAAACTGGCATGGACAAGGTGGGGACCCTTCGTTGGGATGGTGCGGTTGCGCAGTCTCGCATGGATAACCTGTTGTCGGCCTATTACGGCGACGTTGATCTGCATGCGGCTCTGAGCCCGTATGACGGTTTGTCCATTGGTATCCTGTCTTCCTTGAAGGGTGTTGGATACGGGTCTGGCGATGTGAAGATGCCGATCGTTTCGGGTCAGGATGCGGAAGTTCCATCGGTTAAATCAATGCTTGCCGGTGAGCAGTATTCCACCGTCTTCAAAGACACGCGGACGCTGGCCGGAGTAACTGTTGGCATGGTGAAAGCTTTGCTGGGCGGCACCGAGCCGGAGATCAACGACACGACGACCTATGACAATGGCGTCAAGGTTGTGCCATCGTATCTGTTGGAGCCGGTTTCGGTTGATGTGTCCAACTGGGAAGATGTGCTGATCGGATCGGGTTACTACACGATGGATCAAATCAAGTAACCAACTCAATTGTGTCCAGCCCGCCCACATGTTCGTGGGCGGGCTCTGTGCTGTAGGCTGCTTTATGACACCTCTTCTCGAAATGCGCGCGATTACCAAGACGTTCCCCGGAGTAAAGGCGCTAGACAACGTAAGCCTGCGTGTCGAAAAAGGGGAAGTGCACGCGCTTGTTGGCGAAAATGGCGCGGGCAAATCTACGCTGATGAAGGTGCTTTCCGGAGTTTACCCTGCGGGTACTTATGACGGTGAGATCGTCGTTGAAGATCAAGTGACCCAGTTTGGAGGCATCTCTGACAGTGAAGATCTGGGGATCATTATTATTCATCAAGAGCTGGCGCTTGTGCCGTTACTTTCCATTTCCGAGAACTTGTTTCTGGGGAATGAAGTTGCGACTAACGGGGTTTTAAACTGGCCTGAGATGTACCAAAAAACCGGGGAACTTTTGGCCAAAGTCGGGCTGGAGGAAGACCCCTCCACGCTTGTCGGGAAGCTTGGGGTGGGGAAGCAACAACTGGTAGAGATCGCCAAGGCGCTTGCCAAAGACGTTAAGCTTTTGATCCTTGATGAGCCAACCGCTGCCTTGCAGGAGAACGACAGTCAAAAGCTGTTGGCGTTGCTTACCGAACTTCAGGGCGAGGGCATCACCTCTATTTTGATTTCACATAAGTTGAATGAGGTCCGTCAGGTTTCTGACCGGATTACTGTTATCCGCGATGGCGCCTCCGTTTCGACCCTTGATTGCCGTACCGATGAGATCAGCGAAGAAGACATCATTCGCGACATGGTTGGGCGTGATATGGAACAACGCTATCCAGATCGGGAGCGCAATATCGGGGGCGCTCTTTTCGAGGTTTCAGACTGGAATGTCTGGCATCCGGAGCATCGCGACCGACAGGTGATCCGCAACGCGAATTTCAACATCCGCGAGGGGGAGATCGTCGGGATTGCCGGCCTTATGGGGTCGGGGCGCACGGAGCTGGCTATGAGCCTGTTTGGGGCAAGCTACGGGCGCAATATTTCGGGCCACGCGCGACTGCGCGGTGAGGTTCTTGATCTAAGTACCGTTGACCGCGCGATCACGTCGGGGCTGGCCTATTGCACCGAGGACCGCAAGGAGCTGGGCCTTATTCTTGACGAGACAATTGCGCGAAATACCACGTTGGCCAACCTAGATGCGGTTTCCACGAATGGCATCATATCGGATGTTGAAGAGCAAGCCGTTGCGGAAAAATACCGCGAAGCCATGAATATCCGGACCCCTAGTATTTTCCAAAAGGTGGTCAATCTTTCGGGGGGAAACCAGCAGAAAGTTGTGCTGGCGAAATGGCTGTTCGCAGACCCCGAGGTGTTGATTTTGGACGAGCCAACACGGGGTATCGACGTCGGTGCGAAATTTGAAATTTACAGCATCATGAACGACCTTGTTGCCCAAGGGCGCGGGGTGTTGATGATCTCGTCAGAAATGCCGGAACTGTTGGGCATGTGCGACCGCATTTTCGTGATGAACGAGGGTGAAATTGTCGCCGAGTTAAGCGCGCAAGATGCAAGCCAAGAACGGATTATGTCGTTCATTGTGACCGATTAGAGGAGAGTGGGATGAGCAAGGAAATCAGGGCCTATCTAGCAAGCCATATGCGCGAATACGGGCTGTTGCTGGCTCTTTTAGCCATCATGGCATTCTTTCAGATTATGACCGGAGGCGTGCTGCTGAAGTCGGTCAATATTACCAATTTATTCTTGCAAAACAGTTACATCATTGTTTTGGCGCTGGGTATGTTGGTGGTCATTGTAGCGGGGCATATTGACCTGTCTGTTGGTTCGGTCATGGGGTTTGTCGGGGCCTTAGCGGCGGTTATGATTGTGAACTGGGACATGCCAACATGGCAGGCGATTCCGTTGTGTTTGCTTGCTGGCGCGCTGATTGGCGCGGCTCAGGGGTATTGGGTGGCCTATTGGAGTATTCCGCCGTTTATCGTGACCCTTGCCGGGATGCTGGTCTTTCGGGGGCTGTCGCTGTGGCTGCTGGAAGGGCAATCGGTTGGCCCGTTTCCCAAAGAGTTTCAAGCGCTATCCACGGGTTTTATACCCGACTTATTTCCCACGGGTCTTGGTGAAAAACTGGCCGAGATGTTTGGTGCGCGAAGGATCAATGTCAGCGCATTGGCGACGGGGATCATTGCGTCTGCGGTGATTTTTTGGCTGGGTATGAAAGGCCGTGCCCGTGATCGGAGTTATGGAATTTCAGGCGAGCCGTTTGCTTTTTTCATTGGGCGCAACGCTGTGGTGATCGGCGCGTTGCTGTTCGTTTGCTACAAACTATCGGCCTTTCGCGGCCTGCCAAATGTGCTGATTACGATGGCTGTACTGACGGTCGTGTACACGTTCCTGACTGAAAAAACCACGATTGGGCGGCGTATGTATGCCGTGGGCGGCAACGAGAAAGCGGCCAAACTTTCTGGCATTAAAACCCAACGCCTGACGTTTATTGCTTTCGTGAATATGGGGATGTTGGCAGCTTTGGCGGGCTTGATTTTCGCCGCTCGGTTGAACACGGCCACACCTAAAGCGGGCTTCGCTGTGGAGTTAGATGTGATCGCGGCGGTCTTCATTGGCGGGGCCTCAATGTCCGGCGGCGTTGGCAAGGTGATCGGTGCCGTTGTCGGGGCCTTTATCATGGGTGTGATGAATAACGGGATGTCGATCATGGGGATTGGCATTGATTATCAGCAGGTTATCAAGGGTCTTGTTTTGCTCGCGGCGGTTATTTTTGACGTCTATAACAAGAACAAGCAGGGGTAATGCGATGCTTGTCTCTCAAATCAGCCGTGGGGGTGAGGCGATAGAAGTCGTAGCGCGAGATGGGCCAGAGGCCTATATTGTGAAGGACGCGGCCAGCCTTTTGGATTTGGTTGAAGAAGCAATGGAGAGTGGAATTAGTCTCATTGCATGTTTAGTCCGACACGGATTTGGTGCCCCTGTTGATCTGCCTCAGGAGTATAATGACGGCACCATTCTTTTGCCTATACACCACCCTGATCCGGCCCATATGCATCTGACTTGGGCAACGCAGGCCCCCCCTGCAATTGCTGGTGTTTATGTGATCTCAAAGGATGGCACCCCGTTTCGGGTCGGATTCGCACTGGGAAACAAGCTACCCGGTATGTTTGGCCCTGAGATTTTGGTGGGGGAATTGCCTGTTGATATACGGGGGACCTCGCGAATATTGCGTGAAGGTAAGGTCTTTTGCGAGAAGCCCTTTGCCACGGGCAAGACGGGCATGTCCCACACTTTAACGAGCTTGGAGGATCACCACTTTAAGCGCAGAGATTCCTGCCAGCCCGGTGATGTGCATGTGCATCTGTTTGGAGGCGCAGCGATGCCTGCCTCTGACGACGCTATGCTCCAACCTGGTGATGTGATCGAAGTTCAGTCCCCGATTTTTGGACTGCCTTTACGCAACATATTGCACGAAGTTCCCGCACAAAACAAAGCCAAACAAGTTCCGGTTTTGTAGGGGCATGACAGGTTCCCCAGAAAAGTTGCTTTGATTTTCTCACAGGATGCCGTGGCCCTGCGGCTGATAAGGATTGACACAGATGACTACTAAAATCGCCATCGTTGGCATTGGAAAAATTGCGATTGATCAGCACATCCCGTCGATTAATGCGTCCGCAGAATGGGACCTCGCGGCGACTGTTTCTCGTAACGCATCTGTTGACGGGGTGGAGAACTACACGGACCTAAACCAAATGCTGCGTAATCGGCCCGACATTTCGGTTGTATCACTGTGCATTCCGCCAGTGCCTCGGTTCGAGTACGCAAAGGACGTCATCGCGGCTGGGCGGCATCTAATGTTGGAAAAACCCCCCGGTGCTACATTATCAGAGGTCCATATTTTACGAGACCTTGCCCGTGATGCGGGGGTTAGCATGTTCACGACTTGGCACTCCCGTGAGGCGGAAAAAGTATCAGCGGCGAAGGACTGGCTTGCTGACAAAGACCTAAAGCGCGTCACGATTACTTGGAAGGAAGATGTGCGGCGCTGGCATCCCGGACAGGAATGGATATGGCAGGCTGGCGGGTTGGGCGTTTTTGATCCAGGCATTAATGCGCTGTCCATTTTGACTGAAATTCTGCATCAGCCGATCCACCTTGGGGCGGCGGAGTTGCTATTTCCGCTAAATAAAGCGACCCCGATTGCAGCATCTCTGTCGTTCATTCACCCGAAAGGAGCCGATATTTCTGCGGTATTCGACTGGCGCGAAGAGGGGGATCAGATTTGGGAGATAGACGTGGAGACTGACAAGGGCGGCTTGAAGTTATCGGATGGTGGCGCGACGTTGGAAATTGAAGGGACGCGTCATTTGGCCAATGAATCCGCCCCGCTAGGCGGGGAGTACCAGCGTCTTTATGCGCGCATGTCGGAGCTGGTGACGTGCGGGGGCTCGGACATTGATTTGAGGCCGATGACACTGGTTCTTGATGCATTCACCCTTGGTAACCGCCACATGGTTGAGCCGTTTCTAGACTGACCTTGCTCTGACCTATGTTAGTGCCACCGGGCGCTTGGGTCAGGATGTATATGCGTGTCGGTTTGATTTGTTTGATTGTGATATGGATTTTGCTTGGTGAAAGGTGACGAGCAGAGAGGGTATTTGCAGTTATGCATTTTGCGGACCTGAGGAGCATGCTGCGAGAGCTTTAGAATGTGGTAACATCTACCCCACAGTTTCGTGAGTAGACCTTATTTAGTTTTGCGAGGCCGTGAGGCTAGGTCATACGTGGGTCAGCAAAAGTGAGGATATTTATACTATGGCCAATCGGTACAAATCTGATCTGACATGGGGCGATGCCACGCCTGAGAGCGTATTTGTGAACCGCCGGGCCTTTATGGCTGGCGCGTCGGCCTTGGCCATGACCGGCATCGCGGGGCCTGCGCTGGCGTCACAGTACTCTACTGAGGAAACGCCTAACGAGTGGGACGAGATTACTCAGTACAACAACTTCTACGAGTTCGGGACAGCCAAGACCGATCCGGCTGAATATGCCAGCGCTTTGACCACCGACCCGTGGGAAGTGCAGATCGACGGCTTGGTGGACAAGCCCGGCGCGTATTCATTTAAGGACATCATGGCAGCGATGACTATCGAGGAGCGCATCTACCGTTTCCGTTGTGTCGAGGCGTGGTCGATGGTTATCCCGTGGAACGGCTTTGAGTTGGCGGACCTGTTGAACATGGCGGGCGTCCAGTCGGGCGCTAAGTATGTATCGTTCGAGACATTGCTGCGCCCCGAGGAGATGTGGGGCCAGAAGCGCAACTTCGTGCCGTGGCCTTACCGTGAAGGGTTGCGGCTGGACGAGGCCATGCACCCGCTGACCATTATGGCGACGGGCATCTATGGCAAACCGCTCCCGAATCAAAACGGCGCGCCGATGCGATTAGTCGTGCCGTGGAAATACGGCTTCAAGTCGATCAAATCCATTGTCAGGATCACCCTGACCGATACGCAGCCCGAAACCAGCTGGAACACCATCAATGGGCGCGAATACGGCTTCTATAGTAACGTGAACCCAGAGGTGGATCACCCGCGCTGGTCGCAGGCTTCGGAACGGCAAGTGGGCGGCGGGCTTTTCGCCAAACGGGTGGAGACGTTGAAGTTCAATGGCTACGGTGACGAAGTGGCGTCGCTATATGACGGCATGGACCTTGCGGAAAACTTCTAATGTTCACGGATAAATGGTTCAGGATCGGGCTTGCAGGCTCGATCTTTGCAGCAATCTGCTGCTTCACCCCGGTTGCCGCGCTGGCAATGGGGGCCATCGGCCTTGGTGCCTATGTTGTATGGGTGGACGCCGTGTTGTTCCCGATGCTGCTGGTTTTTGTCGGCATCTTGGTCGCGGCCATTATCCGGCAGGCACAATCCAAGGTATGACCCACGCGCTGACCCTATCCGAGCGGATCAACGCGGTGCTGCGGCCAATCCCGATATGGCTGGTCTATATAGTGGGGGCCTTGCCGGGGCTTTATATCATGTTGGGATTGGCACTGGCGTTAAGCGGCACGTATGACTTGTTTGGTAAAAGCCTTGGCATTGATCCGGCCAAAACCATCGAGCATTGGCTGGGCGAGTTGGCGTTGCAGTTCTTCATTGCTACCATGGCGATATCAGTGCTGCGCGATTGGTTTCGGTTGAAGTTGATCAAGTTCCGCCGCCCGTTGGGGCTTTTGACCTTCTTCTATGTTGTCTTGCATCTGGGCGTCTGGCTGGGGCTGGACCTGCAATTCCGCTGGGGTGAGATTTGGTCGGACATTCTTAAGCGCCCCTATATTACCATCGGCATGGTTGCGCTGTTGGCACTGATCCCTTTGGCAATCACTTCAAACAACGCAATGATCCGCAGGCTTGGGCCGCTGAGGTGGCAACGGCTGCATAAGCTGGCCTATCCGGCGATCCTGCTGGGCGGGGTGCATTACGTTTTGATCCAAAAGGTCTGGGAAGCGGAGCCTTTAATCTATCTGGGCGTAATTTGCGGTCTTTTGATGTTGCGCGGGAAACGACTTTTGCCGCGGTAAGCAGGTAAAGTCACGGGGTGCCGCTTGGCAGTAGCAGGTCTTCAAGGAATGGGACTGTCGGGAGCGACCGTGCTGGCAGCCTATACTACCCCCGGCGGATATAAGGGCGCGACGATCAATTTGGGTCTGGCATATGCAATGACTGAGCGTAGCACCTTGTACTTAGAGGTGAGTGTTGAGCGTTATGGATCCAAGATGGCAAATAGCCCGCTGATCAAAGCCTAAGGCAGCCGCGTGACTCCATCCCTAGGGTTTGGCGTTGGTTTTGCGTTTTAGGACTCTGCGGTTTTTTTGTGTT
>NZ_JBYVDD010000014.1:0-972 GCF_058136045.1 Litoreibacter sp. | reverse complement strand
ACGCGGTTATTCACTGCCCGGCAGGGTATTGCGCAGCCATGTCCCGAGAGGGAAGGCACATCGGCCCGAGTTTTCGGTCCGCGCCATGTGCCGGATGCTAATGGTACATTTCAGCGGCTTTTATGCATGGCTTAAGGAACCGTTAAGCCCTCCGTGCGCATGAAGATGTGCGACAGACGGAGCTGATCCGGCAAGCATGGACTGACAGCGGTAAAGTTTATGGCTACAGAAAGCTGCATGATGACCTGCTCGATCAAGGCGAGACGTGTTCAAAGAACCGTGTCTCGCGATTAGCCAGCCTAGCAGGGATTGCGGCCCAGATCGGCTACAAGCGGCGCCCCGGTCGTTATGGTGGCAAGCCAGCGGTAGTCGCCAACAATAACCTGGATCGGCAGTTCGAAGTCGATATACCCGACAGCGTCTGGGTAACTGACATCACTTATATTAAAACGCATGAAGGTTGGTCATATCTGGCAGTGGTTATCGATCTATTCTCAAGGCGCGTCGTGGGATGGTCGATGCAGTCCCGCATGACAACTGACCTCGCTTTACAGGCATTGCTGAGCGCTGTTTGGCGACGCAAGCCAAAGACCAAGGTTATGATCCATTCCCCCTCTCGTGCATTGCTGCGCAATACCCTGCCGGGCAGCGGACCAAGGATCACAGTTTACCAGCAAAGAGTGGCAATCGTTCCTTGGAAAACACAATCTGGATGCCAGTATGAGCAGGCGTGGAAATTGTCATGACAATGCGGTTGCGGAAAGCTTCTTTCACCTTTTGAAACGCGAGCGGATCAGGCGACGGACCTACATTACGCGCGACGCCGCAAGGCAGGACGTGTTCGATTACATTGAGATGTTCTACAACCCAACTCGCAAGCACACGAACAACCGGATGCTGTCACCAGTTGACTATGAAACAAAACAACAGAGAATGAACAAAGCAGGTGTCTAGAAAACTAGGGGCACCTCA
>NZ_JBYVDD010000013.1:0-403 GCF_058136045.1 Litoreibacter sp. | reverse complement strand
GCCTTCCCTCTCGGGACATTGCTGCGCAATACCCTGCCGGGCAGTGAATAAACGCGTACCGCACTGAGACTCTCGCGCGAAGTACGCGGTCGCCTTTTTTAGAATGTTGCGCTCTTCGGTCACCCGGACCAGCTCTCGCCTCAGGCGTTTGATCTCAGCAGCCTGTTCTGAGGTCTCTGTCCTGATGCGCGGTGACTTCGCAAGCTGCGCCTTCCACGTGTACAATGATTTGGTGCTGATACCCAGCCGCTCGGCCACTTCGCTGACCGCATATCCGCGCTCAACGACCTGCGCTACTGCATCCTGCTTGAACTCATCTGTAAATCGTATTCCCTTAGCCATACCTGTCTCGCCTTGGTTCCAAAATTACCAAACAAAGCGTCTACAAATCTAGGGCCACCTC
>NZ_JBYVDD010000012.1:0-26033 GCF_058136045.1 Litoreibacter sp. | reverse complement strand
AAAACTAGGGGCACCTCAGTTTTAGCCAAGATGAAACACAAGCGCCAAATGAAAAACCATGGGCCGCGAAGCGGCTCCTTTTGGGTAAGGTGAGATGTGCGCGGAGGGCCTGTAAGCCGGATTTTGTCCATGGCAGGTTGCCCCGCCAATAGATGACCATTCATCTCAAGCCACGGTTGCCCGTGGCCCTCTAGCTGCCAACCCGAACCTGCTAGGGACAAAGCATCCCCGAAGGACAAGCCTTCACGCGGTTCCTATTTGGCATTGCTCCCGGTGGGGCTTGCCTTGCCACCCCTGTTGCCAGCGGCGCGGTGGGCTCTTACCCCACCGTTTCACCCTAACCCCCGACATGCAGGGGCAGTTTCTTTTCTGTGGCGCTATCCGTCGGATTGCTCCGCCCGGGCGTTACCCGGCACCGTTACCTTGTGGAGTCCGGACTTTCCTCGAACCCGAAGGCCCGCAGTCATCCAGCCCTCCGCGCAAGGCCTGCCCTACGCGCCTGCTTGCCCTCGGTCAATCCCGAACTCATGCGCCAGCGCCTCGATACGTGCCACGTCGCGCGCGCTCACACTTCCTTTGGCCGTCGGGTCGAACCGAAGCCTGAAAGCCGCGAGGACCACCTCGGAGGGAACATCCGCCGGGTAGCCAAATGAAATCGCTGCGGCGCTAAATCGTGCAGTATCCGCTGCGGCCCCTTGATCAGGCCCATCAGGCCAAACCGAAAGCCCTTGGCGCGCCAACCGTAGCCAGTCAAATCGAGGCCCCGGATCAATTTTTCGCCCCGGAGCAAAATCTGAGTGCGCAATCACGCCCACAGGCGCAATATCCCAGCGCGCCATGATCCCCGCCAACAGTTGGGTTAAACTGTCCATCAAAGCCGCTGGGAATGGCACGGACCCCGTGTTCGACATCTCGATCCCGATAGAGCGCGAATTTACATCACCCCGCCCCTGCCACGACCCCGCGCCCGCGTGCCAAGCCCGGTGGGCCTCATCAACCATCTGGATGACGTGGCCGTCTTCACGGATCAAATAATGCGCAGAAACCTCATTGTCAGGATTGCACAGGGTACGACAGGCCGCCTCGCAGCAGTCCATGGCCGTGTAGTGCAAGACAATCAGCTCAGGGCGCGCATCGTCTTTGCGCGCGCCAAAATTTGGGGAGGCCCGCCATTCAGGCGTCACCGCACCTAGCCTTTGTTGGCCAACCCGCGGTACGCACCGGGGTTCCAGCCACATGCATAGCCGTCGCCATCAGGGTCCACGCCCAGCTTGTCCTTCTTTGGGCCGCCAGCTTTCAAAAACGCGTCCTGCGCCAATTCACCAGAGCGGTAGGCCGCACAGGCCTTAGCCGATTTGCTTGATGAAAACGGCGAGCGCCGATAGGTTTTTTGCCCTACCGGATGGCTTGTTGCCAACGCAAATTCGATCGGTGTCTGGCTTCTGGCACCGGGGCGGTTTGGAACAGCCTTGGGCGCGACCACCTGATACTGGGCGCTTTGCGCACGGCGTCGTGCAGCGTCACTCTCGATGCTTTGGCGTCCGGAGACAGCCTGAAAATCCTGCTCATCCGAGATCGTCGGGTTATTTGAATTTGGCGCAGAGGCCGCGTTGGGAGAGGTATCTTCGATGCCCGCGGGAACACCTTCACCACGCGCAGTCCGCTTCCCCCGCACCGCCGCAACAGCAGCGCTTGCGGTTTGCTGTTCAGGCGTTGCGGCCGGCTTCGTCGCAACAGGCTTCGTTGCGGTCGTTGCCGCTGGCGGTCGAACCGTTTGTGTGCCTTTGCGCTGCGAGCGCAACTGAGCATCACGCGCCTGCTTTTGGGCAAGGTACGTATCGTAATCTTCAAAGCCTACACCCTGAGCACTATCAGGTACCGTGGCCGTACATGCCACCAAACCCGCCATCATCAAAACTGCACATATTCCACGCATCGAACCGCCTCACTTTGTCTCGTTTTGCCGCGAGATTACCACCATTTTGCAGGCTTATCTACAAATCCTACTGCCGTCTCCAACGCATAGGCCGTATTCAGCAAATCGCCCTCTTCCCAAGGCCGCCCGATCAGTTGCAATCCCAGCGGAAGCCCTTGTTTATCAAGGCCTGCTGGCACTGAAATGCCCGGCAATCCCGCCAAATTGACTGTGACCGTAAAGACATCGTTGAGGTACATTTGCACCGGATCGACATCCTTCATCTCGCCTAGGCCGAAAGCCGCCGACGGTGTTGCGGGTGTCAAAATCGCGTCTACACCTTGCGCAAATACGTCCTCGAAATCCTTCTTAATCAAGGTGCGAACCTTGCGCGCGCGGTTGTAATAAGCGTCATAGAACCCCGCACTCAGCACGTATGTGCCAATCATTACGCGGCGCTGCACCTCTGCACCAAAGCCCTCGGCGCGGGTCTTCTCATACATCTCGGTGATGCCGTCACCCTTGCCCAATTTGGCACGGTGGCCAAAGCGCACACCGTCATAGCGCGCCAAATTTGACGAGGCCTCTGCCGGGGCCACAACGTAGTAAGCTGGCAGCGCATATTTGGTATGGGGCAGCGAAATATCGACGATCTCCGCGCCTGCATCTTTCAGCATTGCGGTGCCGTCAGCCCACAACTGCTCGATCTCTGCGGGAATACCCTCCATGTGGTATTCTTTCGGGATGCCTATCTTTTTGCCGCGAATATCGCCGGTTAATGCCGCCTCGAAATCAGGCACTGCCAACTCGGAACTGGTGCTGTCTTTGACATCATGGCCTGCCATCGCACCCAACATAATGGCCGCATCGCGTACCGATTTGGTCATTGGCCCTGCTTGGTCCAGTGAAGACGCGAACGCCACCACCCCCCACCGCGAGCACCGACCATAGGTTGGCTTCAAGCCAGTGATGCCCACAAAAGCCGCAGGCTGGCGGATTGATCCGCCCGTATCAGTGCCCGTTGCCGCCAGACATAAATCCGCCGCCACCGCCGAGGCCGAGCCCCCAGAAGAGCCACCCGGCGTCAGCTTCGCATCGTCATTTGCACGCCGCCACGGGTTTACCACATCGCCATAAACAGACGTCTCATTCGACGAGCCCATGGCGAATTCATCCATGTTCAACTTGCCCAACATGACCGAGCCTGCATCCCATAACTGCTGGGTAATCGTGCTCTCATATTCAGGCTTAAAGCCATCCAAAATGGCCGATCCCGCTTGGCTGGCAACGCCTTTGGTGCAAAATAAATCTTTGATACCCAAAGGGATACCGCACATATCAGGCGCGTCTCCGGCTTTGATACGCGTATCAGCAGCAGCGGCTTGGGCGCGCGCAATCTCGGGCGTGTTATGCACAAACGCATTCAACACGCCTGCATCTTCAATCGCACCAAGGCACGCAGAAGTCAGCTCTAGCGATGTCACATCACCCTTGCGCAACGCGTCGCGTGCCTCGGCAATGCCCAGTTTGTTTAAGTCGCTCATTATTCTATCACCTTCGGCACTGCGAAAAAGCCTTCGCGCTGATCAGGCGCATTCACCAAAACCGCTTCTTGCTGCGATCCATCCGTCACCACATCTTCACGGCGCTTTAGACGCTGCGGGGTCACCGAGGTCATCGGCTCCACGCCCTCCACATCAACCTCATTGAGTTGCTCCATGAAGGCCAAAATTCCGTTCAACTCCCCCGCTAATTTGGGCAAGTCCTGCTCAGGCACCGCAATACGGGCTAACTTGGCCACGCGCGCGGCAGTCTCGGTGTCGATGGGCATGGGCGTCTCCTTGTATACTCAACGCCCCGTTTACCGCCCCCGCTACATAGCTTCAAGCGCAACTATTTGGAGGGGCCTCGAAGCAAGGAGAGCGCCGCGCGCCTTACCGCTTGGCGGCAAAAAATGCCTTCAACATGGCCTCGGATGCAGAGGCATCAATCGCGTCATATACCTCTGGTACGTGGTGACTTTGAGCGTGCGAAAATACCCGCGCGCCCTGCGCGACGCCGCCTGATTTCGGGTCCGACGCGCCGTAATACACCCGCGCAACCCGCGCCGCCGCAATCACGCCTGCGCACATCGCGCATGGCTCCAGCGTCACGTAAAGATCGCACTCTACCAGCCGTTCTGACCCCAGTTCAGCGCAGGCCGCGCGGATCGCTAACATCTCTGCATGCGCCGATGGATCGCTTAATTCACGCGTCCGATTGCCCGCTTTCGCCAGCACCACGCCATCACCCGACACCACAACCGCGCCCACTGGCACTTCGCCGCGCGCAGCGGCCAATCGCGCCTGTTCCAGTGCCAATCCCATATGCGAGGTAAATTCCATCCCCCCCGATACCCCCTTCACAAGCCCTCGCCAAGGGCGTAGGCCCACCTTCATGACCAATGATCCAAGCACATCTGCCCCAAAGGGCAACCGTATCGCCAAAGTTCTCGCACGCGCAGGCGTGGCATCGCGCCGTGGCTCCGAGGCCATGATCGAAGCAGGCCGTGTCACCGTGAACGGCGAGCAGATCCTATCACCCGCTCTGAACGTGACCGATGCGGACGTGATTACTGTCGACAACAAACCATTGGCCGAGCCGGAGCCGATGCGCGTCTGGCGTTACTACAAGCCTATCGGGTTGGTGACGTCCGAGTCGGATGAAAAAGGCCGCGAGACCGTATTTGACACCCTGCGCGACACCTTGCCCCGCGTGCTCAGCATCGGGCGCCTCGACATTAACTCCGAGGGGTTGCTGCTGCTGACCAATGACGGCGGCATCAAGCGCCGCCTAGAGCTGCCTTCAACCGGCTGGTTGCGCAAATACCGCGTCCGCGTAAATGGCCGCCCCGATGATCGCTCATTGGAGCCCTTGCGCCGCGGCGTTGTCTCGGAGGGTGAAAAATTTCAACCCATGGAGGTCGAGCTTGACCGCCAGCAAGGCGCAAATGCCTGGCTCACCGTTGGCATTCGCGAGGGCAAGAACCGCGAAATCCGCCGTGCCATGGGCGAAGTTGGCTTGAAAGTGAACCGCCTGATCCGCATTAGTTACGGCCCGTTTCAGCTGGATTCCCTTCGCCCCGGCGAGGTCGAGGAGATCAAGGGCCGCGTGTTACGCGAACAGTTAGGTCTGCGCGAAGACAACGAGAAGCCTATGTTGAAGAAGAAAGTCCCGCAAAAACGTCGCCGCCAATAGCGCAAAAGCACCCTGCGGCCCTTGTTCCTCGCGACGCGTATTGTATGACTTGCACTTAACGCGAACAAAATAAATGAGGGCCCAATGGCCGATCTGCTTACCGCCGAGAACTTCGGCAACCTTATAGTGCTGTGCTTTTTGCAAGCCGTTTTAGGGTTCGACAACCTGCTCTACATCTCGATTGAAAGCCAACGCGCGCCTGTTGCGCATCAAAAAGCGGTCCGCTTTTGGGGCATTTTAATAGCGGTCGCCCTGCGCGTCATTTTGCTGTTCGCCATGGTCAGCTTGCTTGGTGCCCTGACCGAACCATTCTATATATTCGAGTGGGACGGCATTCTGACGGGCGGCGTCAACTTCGCCACTTGCATCTTTATCTTTGGGGGCGTGTTCATCATGTACACCGCCGTCAAAGAAATCAGTCACATGCTGTCAGTCGAGCATTTGGGCAGTGATCTGGGCGATAAGGGCGCTAAATCTGCGGCCAAAGTTGTGGGCTTGATCGTGTTCATGAACCTGATCTTCAGCTTCGATTCCGTGCTGTCGGCTATTGCCATTACCGATGTGTTCCCGGTCCTTGCCGCGGCGATCCTGATCTCGGGCTTGGCGATGCTGCTCCTCGCCGATGGGGTCACGGCATTTTTGCAAAAGAACCGCATGTACGAGGTGCTGGGCCTGTTCATCTTGCTCATCGTGGGCGTGGTTTTACTGGGCGAGGCAGGCGTTGCCGCGTCTCATGCCATGCATGATGACAGCCTTGCGTTGATGGTCTTCGGGCACCCGATTATTCCAATGTCGAAATCAACCTTTTACTTCTCTGTGGTGGTTTTGTTTGCCGTTGAGATCATCCAATCCGGCTATACGAAAAAACTCAACGCCGAACGCAGCAGCGCGCAAGTCTCAAAACACTGACCTAGCTGGTAACTTGCACAGTGACCCCTTATATTCACTGTGCAAGTGATGTCTGTAAGCAGTACTAGGGGGTAATATGTCGGCCGGAGTTTTCCAAAAAATTTCCTATATTATGCTATTGGTGCTCGTCGCCATGGCTTCAACAGGCTTGATCTGATGTCCCAAAAATTTGGCGGGCAATACAGCCCCGAGCCATCCAACGCACCCACCTCCAAATCCTCGCCCCTAAAGGGCAAGCGCCCCGGCAAGGGCCGCACCCGGGTTAACATCTTGTTCTTTGTTGCCCTGCCCTTGATCTTCACCTCGATCGGGGATGGTGCCGCGCAAATGATCGTGGCCATCGCAGCCTTTGCCTTGATCGTGCTTGGTGCGTGGCTGACCCGCGAAGGCCTTGCCGCGCAAGACGCCTACGAGGCGCGCTCCATCGCGCGCCGCCCAGCCTTTCCGCGCAAGATATTTGGCGCCATCGCCCTTGGCCTTGGCGTCGGCGTTGCGACCTTTGACACCTCCATGATGGACGGCATCCTATACGGGATAATCGCAGTCGCGTTGCACCTAACAGCCTTTGGCTTTGACCCGATGAGCAACAAATCAATCGAGGGCGTGGACACGTTCCAGACGGACCGCGTCGCGCGCGCCGTGGACGAGGCCGAGCGCCACCTCACAGCCATGTCGCAAGCCATTTCTACCGCCGGGGATCGCAGTTTGATTGCGCGCGTCGAGCAGTTTCAATCCACCGCGCGCGAGATGTTTCGCACCATTGAAGATGACCCGCGTGACCTGACCACAGCGCGGCGCTATTTGGGCGTCTACCTGCTGGGTGCCAAAGACGCGACGATCAAATTCGCCAAGCTCTACACCCAAAACCATGACCCATCCGTCAAGGCAGACTACACCGCCCTTCTTGACGATCTGGAAGCAAATTTCACCGCGAAAACTCAGGCGCTTCTGTCTGATAATCGCACTGACCTAAACATTGAAATTGACGTGCTGCGCGATCGTTTGCAGCGCGAAGGCATCCGCCTGACACGAGAGGAATAACTATGTCCGAGACCGTTCGCGAAAAAGCACAAAAATCCACCCAAGCCTTGGAGGAGCTGCAAGCAGTGATCCTCAAAGAGCCTTCAACCGATCTTGTACCGCTGGCCAAAGCCACCAAGCCCGTCGCCAAAGAAATTCGCCGCCGCATGAATGAAATCAACATGGAAGACACCAATTCCATCGTTGCTTTCGGCTCTGGTGCGCAGGCTGGTTTGCAAGAAATCAGCCAATCCATGTTGGCCGATGTGAAGAACAAAGATGTAGGCCCCGCGGGCAATTCCCTGCGCGATATCGTCACCACTATTCGTGGTTTCAGCATCTCCGAGATGGACATGCGCCGCGAGCGCTCTTGGTGGGAAAAACTGCTGGGACGCGCAGCACCTGCCGCCAAATTCATGGCCCGTTTCGAGACCGTGCAAGGCCAGATCGACAAGATCACCGACAACCTTTTGGGCCACGAGCACACATTGCTCAAAGACATCAAATCGCTCGATGTCCTTTATGACCGCACACTAGATTTCTACGACGAATTGGCGCTGTACATCACCGCTGGTGAAGAAAAAATCGCTGAAATCGACGCCACGGATATCCCCGCCAAAGAGGCCGCGATTGAGGCCGCTTCCGAGAATAACAAAGTCATGGCCGCCCAAGAGTTGCGCGATCTGCGCGCCGCACGTGATGACCTAGCGCGCCGTGTGCACGATCTGAAACTAACACGCCAAGTCACCATGCAATCGCTGCCATCCATTCGCTTGGTGCAAGAGAATGACAAATCTCTCGTCACCAAAATCAACTCAACTCTGGTGAACACTGTGCCGCTTTGGGAAACCCAATTGGCCCAAGCATTGACCATTCAGCGCTCAAGCGAGGCCGCCGCCGCCGTGCGCGATGCTAACGATCTAACCAACGAATTGCTGACTGCCAATGCCGACAATTTGCGCACTGCCAACAAAGCCGTTCGCGAAGAAATGGAGCGTGGCGTCTTCGACATTGAGGCCGTCAAGCAAGCCAACGAGGCGCTTATCGGCACCATCGAAGACTCGTTGCAAATCGCGGATGAAGGCAAGCGCAAGCGCGCCGAGGCCGAGCTCGAGCTGGTCCGTATGGAGGGCGAGTTGCGCGACACATTGGCGGCCGCCTCTGCGCGCGACACCGCATCGGGCCACAATATCGGCACCGCAGCCGGTTAATTGGTGCGCCGCGCGGGTCATATTATCCTTGCTGGGCTGATGGCGGTAACGCTGTCAGCCTGCGAGCAACCCGCGTCCAGCCCACGCCCTGCACAACGGGTACAACAACCCAGTGTGAAGACCCCGATAAAGTCGATAACCCCTTCTGTTCGCTCGGAAAAGCTAACCGCATATTACGCGCAGGTTCAACGCAGTTTGCTGACGCAAGGCCTGTTGCGCACCGGGGGTGGTGGCATTGATACGCCGTTCTCCAAACACCAATTGGTCGATAACTTCATCCAAATCGGCGTGTATAACGAATTCACCTTAGTTAACGGCACCTATACCGAAGAACGCTCCGAGAGCCGCGTGCAACGCTGGCAAACGCCCGTTTCCATCGATATCCAATTCGGCCCTTCCGTGCGCAACGACATTCGTGCGCAAGACACAAAAACCGTCACCAAATACGCCCAACGGCTATCGCGCATCACCGGTGCCAAAATTGCTATAACGCGCGGCAAAGGCAACTTTCATGTCGCCGTTCTGAGCGTCGACGAGATCGAGAATTTCGGCCCCGAGCTCATGCGCCTGATCCCGGGGCTCAGCGCTGGTATCGCCGCACAAATCACCGCTATGCCAAAGCCGATATATTGCGCGGTCTATGCGTTCTCGGACGCCGATACGCCCGACAGTTTCCAATCAGCCGTGGCCATCGTGCGCGCCGAGCATCCCGACCTTTTGCGCAAAAGCTGCTACCATGAGGAGATCGCGCAAGGGCTTGGCCTGTCCAATGACAGCCCCGCCGCGCGGCCCTCGATTTTCAACGATGATGACGAGTTCGCACTGCTGACCCGCCATGACGAATTACTGCTACAAATGCTATATGACGAGCGCTTGGCGCTCGGCTCCACCCCTGCCCAAGCACGGCCCGTGATCGACATGATCGCGACCGAATTGCTGGGCGGGGAAAGTTAACCCGACAGACCAATAAGTGAGGACCACATGGGTATTTTTGATTTTTTGACCGGCGAGTTTATCGACGTCATCCACTGGGTAGACGATACCCGCGACACTATGGTGTTCCGTTTTGAGCGCGAAGGCCACGAGATCAAATACGGCGCTAAGTTGACCGTGCGCGAAGGCCAAGCGGCGGTGTTTATCCACGAGGGCCAATTGGCCGATGTGTTCACGCCGGGCTTATACATGTTGGAAACCAACAACATGCCGATCCTGACCACGCTGAACCATTGGGATCACGGCTTTGAATCACCGTTCAAATCCGAGATTTATTACGTCAACACCACGCGCTTCAACGATCTAAAATGGGGTACTAAAAACCCCATTATGTTGCGCGACCCGGAATTTGGCCCGATGCGCATCCGCGCTTTTGGCACCTACTCAGTTCGCATCACTGACCCTGCCCTGTTCTTGCGCGAAATCGTCGGTACGGATGGTGAATTCACCATGGACGAGATCAGCTACCAAATCCGCAATATCATCGTGCAAGAATTCTCGAGCGCCATTGCATCCTCGGGTATTCCAGTGCTGGATATGGCCGCAAATACGGGTGATATGGGCAAATTAATTGCCGCTGCTATTACTCCTATCGTGGCGAAATATGGCCTCTCGATCCCTGAATTCTACATTGAGAACATCTCGCTTCCCACGGCTGTCGAGGCCGCATTGGACAAGCGCACCTCAATGGGGATTGCGGGTGATCTAGGCAAGTTCACCCAATACTCCGCCGCCGAAGCCATGACCGCAGCCGCCGCTAATACTGGTGCCGCTGGCGGTGGTATGAGCGCAGGCATTGGGGCTGGTTTAGGCATGGCAATGGCTGGTCAAATGGGTCGTGGCCCATGGGGACAAGCCCCGCAAGCAGCCCCCGCAGCCTATGCACCGCCTCCACCACCTGCACCGGTCGAGAAAGTTTGGCACATCGCCGAGGGCGGCAAGACCAAAGGCCCGTTCTCCAAAGCAGCCCTTGGCCGCATGGTCGCCGATGGGTCATTGCTGCGAGGAACAACCGTTTGGACCGCCGGCCAAGATGGCTGGCTCGCGGCCAATGATGTGCAAGAACTGGCGCAGCTTTTCACCATCTCGCCGCCCCCTCCGCCGGTAGGCTAAAATGAAACGCAGAACTGTCATTAAGTGGCTCCATTGGTCGAGCTTACTATTCCTACTCTATTTCCTCGCGGTGGAGCCCGAGGACGTGGAGCGACTAGGAGCCACTGCACTCGCAACCCATTCCGGTGTTGGTGCTATCTTTGCAATCACCGTGTTGATCTGGTTCATAATGTACTTGTTCAAAGGGCATGCGGGGCGTGCCGGCCCCAAGCTACAAGGTTGGGCCAAGAAACTGTATATTCCGTTTCACAAAGCACTGACCTATGGGCTGGTTTTCATGATGTTCACTGGCGCTTTGTTGGGCATATCATCCGCGTTTCAAGTGAAAGCTTTTGGCATCGTCCCGCTATTCCCTGCATTCAATATAAAGTGGCTAAACGGGTTCGCCGAGGAGGTGCATGAATTAGCGTTCAACGCGTTGCTTTTCGGTGTTTTGGCCCATGCGGTATTTCACGTTTGGCGTCATGTTAGGCTACGTGACAATGCCCTGAAAATCATGGTGCCAAAGGCGTTTCACAAATGGCTTTAACTCTGGTTAATTTCATGCCCCTTGTTGCCTTAGCTCAGAACTATTCTCATCATGGCTGACAACCCGCTAGATACCATTGCTCCGCAAGACGAGTACCGCTTTCCATGTAATACATGCGGCTCGGACCTGCGCTTTGAGCCGGAAGACAATGCGCTGAAATGCGATCATTGCGGCAATGTGGAGCCGATGCTGGAGGCCGTGCATTCCACCATCCGCGAGCTGGATTTTCGCACTGCACGTCAAGGCTCCCTTGATAATAACGAGATGGAAGAAACCCGCATCTCGCACTGCCCTAATTGTGCCGCTCAGGTGGAATTTGATCCCAACACTCATGCCGCAGAATGCCCGTTTTGTGCCACGCCCGTTGTCACCGATACGGGCACACATCGCCGGATAAAACCGCACGCAGTCCTGCCCTTTGAGATTACAGACCGCGATGCGCAAAAGGCCATGGTGGATTGGCTAGGTCGGCGCTGGTTTGCCCCATCTGGCCTAAAGGAATACGCTAAAAAGGGCCGCAAACTTGATGGCATTTACGTCCCCTACTGGACCTATGATGCTGACACAAAAACCAGCTACACGGGTCAGCGCGGCAAAATATACTACGAGACCCGCACCGTTATGCGCGATGGCAAACGCCACCAACAGCGCGTCGCCAAAACCCATTGGTCCGGTGTGGGCGGGCGCGTTGCGCGCTTCTTTGACGATGTTTTGGTGCTTGGGTCTACCTCCCTGCCCAAATCCTACACCGACGCGCTTGCCCCGTGGGATTTGTCCAACCTTGCCCCTTATTCACCCGAATATTTGGCCGGTTTCCGCGCCGAGGGCTACACCATTGACCTCGAGCAAGGCTTTCACGAGGCGCGCGCACGCATGGATGCGATGATCACGCGCGATATCCGTTTTGACATTGGCGGCGACAAGCAGCGCATCACCACCGCCAAGACCACCGTGCGCGATGTGACCTTTAAACATGTTTTACTTCCCGTTTGGATGGCCGCCTATAAATATCGCGGACGCACCTACCGCTTCGTGGTTAACGGGCAAACTGGTACTGTTAAGGGCGAACGCCCATACTCTGCCGCCAAAATCACCATTGCCGTCATCATTGGCTTGCTTGCAGCGCTCGCGATTGGCTATGCAATGGCGCAATCCCAATAGAGACCCAATAGAAAGTCTGCCCCATGATCTTGTGCTGCGGCGAAGCCCTTATCGACATGTTGCCCCGTGAAACCGAGGCCGGTGAGCAGGCCTTTGCCCCCTACCCTGGAGGCGCGTTGTTCACCACTTCGGTGGCGCTTGGTCGCCTTGGTGCGGCTCCTGGGTTTTTCTGTGGCCTGTCCACCGACCTATTTGGCGATTTGTTGTCGCGTAAGCTTTCCGACGCGGGTGTGTCTTCGGACCTTGCCCCGCGCAAGGATTTACCCACGACACTTGCCTTTGTGCGGCTGGTCGATGGCCACGCCAGCTATACATTCTACGATGAGAATAGCGCCCTTCGGATGATGACCGAAGCCGATCTGCCAGAATTACCCGCCGAAGTAACAGCGCTGTTCTTTGGTGGCATTTCTCTGGCTGCGGAGCCTTGCGGCACGGCCTACCAAACCTTCATGACCCGTGTGGCCGATGCCCGTGTCACCATGATTGACCCAAACATCCGCGCCAGCTTTATCAGCGATCGTGAAACATATTCAGCACGGATCAAGGCGATGATGGCCATGGCCGATATTGTCAAACTCAGCGATGAAGACCTGCACTGGCTCGAAGGCGAAGGCGATTTAGCCCAGCTTGCCAATGACATTCTTGCCCGTGGGGCGAAAATTGTGCTGATCACCGAAGGCTCGAAAGGCGCGACAGGCTACACGGCAGATGGCTCGGTGTTTGTGCCTGCAAGAAAGGTCGAAGTTGTGGACACAGTTGGTGCAGGCGACACATTCAACGCGGGCTTTCTTGCGGGGCTACAGCAGGCCGGTGCCTTGGATAAATCCACCCTCGCCGCCCTGCCTGAGGCCACGCTTCGCGACGCCATGACACTGGGGGTCCGCGCCGCAGCAATCACCGTATCGCGTGCCGGGGCCAACCCGCCGTGGACCTCCGAGCTGTGAGAGCACTTCTTCAACGTGTCACCGAAGCCTCTGTTTGCGTCGAGGGCCGCAAGATCGGTGAGACTGGCGCAGGATTGTTGATTTTGGTCTGCGCCATGGCGGGGGACACGCCCGAGCAAGCCACCCGCATGGCCTTGAAAATATCCAAGCTGCGCATCTTTAAAGACCGTGACGCCAAGATGAACCTCTCGCTAATAGACACTGGCGGATCAGCCCTTGTGATCAGCCAGTTCACGCTGGCGGCGGACACATCGCGCGGCAATCGCCCCGGGTTTTCCACCGCCGCGCGCCCAGACGAAGGCCGCGCCCTGTACAAGCATTTTATCACCTCCCTAAGTGCCCTCGGCATTGCCACGCAAACCGGCGAATTTGGTGCGGATATGTCGGTTGATCTGACCAATGACGGCCCTGTGACAATCTGGATGGACGACGCGCAATAGTAGCTATTGGCGACGCCATCGGCTGCGCGTAGGCTCCTGTTTCAGGGAGGACTACGATATGAACGACAGACGCCCCATTAAGGGAATTTCGCACGTCAAAGGGGCCACAGACGCGCCGTTGCTGGATCTCACCATCCCGGCCCTTTTGGCCCGTACTGTACAGCGTTTGCCCGATCATGAGGCCTGTATCTTTCCGCAACAAAACATCCGCTGGACCTATGCTAAACTCTCCCATGAAGTAGACCGCCTCGCGGCAGGCTTGCTTGAACTGGGGCTGACAAAGGGGGACCGCGTTGGCATTTGGTCGCCCAATCGGGTGGAGTGGCTGCTCACGCAGTTTGCCACCGCGCGCATTGGGGCGGTGCTGGTTTGCATCAACCCCGCCTACCGTCAGACAGAGCTGGCCTATGCGCTGGAAAAAGTTGGCTGTAGCGCAGTGATCACCGCGCAAAACTTCAAGTCCTCGGACTACATCGCCATGATCCGTGCGCTGGACCCGGCCCCTACCAGCCTGCGCCACATCATCGCCATGGGTGACGCCCCCGAGGGATTTTTGGCCTTTGATGACATCATGTCCGACACGACTGCGCCGCTGGATGCCATCACCGAAACGCTGGAGCCACATGAGACGATCAATATCCAATACACCTCTGGCACCACCGGCCACCCGAAAGGCACCTGCCTGACGCACCACAACATCGTCAACAACGCCTATTTCACCTGCGCGACGATGGGGTTCACCTCTGCCGACCGACTGTGTAGCCCCGTGCCGTTTTACCACTGTTTTGGCATGGTCATGGGCACGCTTGGCTGTATCGCCCATGGTGCAACTCTCGTCGTCCCCGGCGAAGGGTTCGACCCCGGCGAGACCCTACAGGCCACGCACGACGAGAAATGCACCGCGCTCTATGGCGTGCCGACAATGTTCGTGACCGAGTTGGCCCTGCCGGACTTCGCCACCTATGACTTAAGCCACTTGCGTACGGGCATTATGGCCGGCGCACCCTGCCCGCGCGAGGTGATGAAGCAGGTGCAGGCCGACATGCATATGTCCGGCGTGACCATCGCCTATGGCATGACCGAGACCTCTCCGGTGTCCTTCCAGTCCGGCCTTGATGACCCGTTCGACAAACGCGTCGGAACCGTGGGGCGTATTCATCCGCATGTGGAAGTGAAAATCGTGGGGGAGGACGGCAAAACCGTTGCCGTGGGGGTGCAAGGAGAGCTGCTAACCCGTGGCTATTCCGTGATGCAGGGCTATTGGGGGGAAACTGCGAAAACCGCCAGTTCCATTGACGCGGAGGGCTGGATGCACACTGGCGACTTGGCGACTATGGACGCTGAGGGCTACGCGATGATCACCGGGCGGGTGAAGGACATGATTTGCCGTGGTGGCGAGAATATTTACCCGCGCGAGATCGAGGAGTTCTTATTCACCCACCCCGATGTGGCTCAGGCACAGGTGTTTGGCATTCCTGACGAGCGCCTGGGCGAGGTCGTCTGCGCATGGGTGGTTCTGATCGAGGGTGCTGCGGGAGACGCGGAGCAGGTCCGCCAGTTCTGCAAGGACCAGATCGCCCATTACAAAGTGCCTTTGCATATAAGTTTCCGCACCGAGCTGCCGATGACAGTCACCGGAAAGCCGCAAAAATTTGTGATGCGGGATGCCATGGTGCAAGAGCTTTCCAAGCATTGATCCCCCTTACATCACGGGTGAAACCCTCTATCGTGCAGCAAGCTGCATGATTTCTTCAAGGATAGCCCCATGGCGCGACGCATTGACCTGAACTCTGATCTTGGCGAAAGCTTTGGGCCTTGGGATATGGGCGATGACGCGGCGATGCTGTCTATTGTCTCCAGCGCCAATATAGCGTGTGGCGGTCATGCCAGTGATCCGGAAACCATGTATAAGACGCTGGTTTTGGCGCGTGAAAATGGCGTCACAGTAGGCGCGCATCCGGGATATAATGATCGTGAGGGCTTTGGGCGGCGGATCATTCCCATGCCCCCAGAAGAGATAGGGCACATGGTCGCCGCCCAGATTGGCGCGTTGCAAGCTTTGGCCACTATGGCCGACACAAAAGTCTCCTATGTGAAACCACACGGGGCACTTGGAAACTTGGCCGCCGCCGATGCGCAGGTCGCTAAAGCTGTCGTTGCGGCCACCCAAAGCATCGACGCTGAGTTGGCGATTTTGGCGATATCTGGCGGGCAATTGGACGTTGTGGGGCGCGCAATGGGGTGCCAAGTTTTCTCCGAAATTTTTGCCGATCGTGGGTATTTATCAAACGGGCAATTGGTGCCACGCGGACAAGATGGCGCGATGATACACGATCCTGCGCAAGCCTCTGATCGCCTGCTGGAATATCTTGAGACAGGCCGAATGCCCGTCATTGACGGCGCACCGATTGCGTTAAACGCGCACTCAATTTGCGTGCATGGGGATAGCTCCGGGGCGGTGGATATGGCGCGCGTTATTCGCGAAAACCTGACAAAAGCGGACGTGGTTGTGACCGGGTTTATGTCTGCGTGATGGCCCTCCTCCGGTTCAAACCTGTGGCCGATCACGCCTTGCTGGTCGAGCTTGCGACACAGATCAGCGATGATGTGAACAGGGCGGTCATAGCGCTTGATCACGCGATCTGTGCGGCAGCGATTGAAGGGCTGTGTGAGGTCGTGCCTGCGTTGGTTAACCTGCTGGTGATTTTTGATCCGTTGCGCACCGATCACGCGGCAGTTGAGGCAAGCATCCGGTCGCTGTACCCTCTTGCCCCATTGAAAGATGAGAACATCCGCCACCACGATCTAGCAGTCTGCTACGACGCCGCCTTCGCCCCGGACCTGCCCGACGTGGCTAAGGCCTGCGGCATGAGTGAAGAGGCCGTTATCAACGCCCATTGCGCCGCGAAATACCGTGTCGGCATGTATGGGTTCGCGCCGGGCTATGCCTATTTAGCCGGCGTTCCAGAGGCAATCCAAGTGCCGCGAAAGCTGGCCCCTGTCCGTGACATCGCGGCAGGAAGCGTGATGATTGCGGGGCCGCAGTGTTTGGCGACGACCATGATAATGCCAACCGGTTGGTCGATCATCGGACACACGGCCACAAAGATCATCACCGGCGATCCTGAGCGCCCATTCTTGTTCGATGTCGGAGATACAGTCTGTTTTCACCGCATAAACCGCGCCACATTGGACGCGGCTGCGCCATGAGCACCGCGCTCCTTCGTGTGTCACATGCCGGGCCGCTGGTCTCTATTCAAGATGGCGGGCGGTTTGGGCAAATGCGCTATGGGGTCTCGGCCTCCGGCCCGATGGACCGCACGGCATTCGCCATCGCCAATGCGGCCCTTGGTCAGCCTGAGGGCAGCAGCGGCATTGAAATATCCTTAGGTGGATTGGTGCTGGAATGCCGCGCAGGGGCCGTCACCTTCGCAATCTGCGGGGGCGGATTTCAGGTGGAGTGCGGCGGCAAAAAAACTGCGTCATGGAGCATACAAACCCTGCATGAAGGGCAAAAGCTATCCGTTCGGGGCGGTCCGAGGGGAAGCTGGAGCTACCTCGCATTCGCAGGCGCGCTGAAATCAAAAACATGGCTGGGCCATTCTGCGACACACTCGATGTCAGGCTTCGGCGGGGGCGCGCTGCGATCGGGTCAAACCCTAGAGATCGAACAGGCGTCGATCCGCGAAGACCGTGTTGGGGACATTCCCTGCCCGGAATTTGCAATGCCTTCTGACGTGGCACGGGTGGTCATTGGCCCACAGGAGCAGCACTTTGCCCCTGCTTCCACGGCCGATTTTTTAGCCCAAAGCTACAAACTGACCGATGCGTTTGACCGCATGGGGGTTCGCC
Source organism: Litoreibacter sp. (assembly GCF_058136045.1). Classification (NCBI taxonomy): domain Bacteria; kingdom Pseudomonadati; phylum Pseudomonadota; class Alphaproteobacteria; order Rhodobacterales; family Roseobacteraceae; genus Litoreibacter; species Litoreibacter sp. The sequence goes on along the minus strand of NZ_JBYVDD010000012.1, from coordinate 8,709 downwards.
TTGATGGCCCCGAATTGCCGTTGAAAAATGCCCTGTCGATCCCGTCGGAGCCGATCTTGCGCGGCTCGGTGCAGGTGTCGGGTGACGGGGTTCCCACGGTGCTTTTGTCTGACCATCAAACCACAGGCGGCTACCCCAAAATAGCAACGCTAATATCAGGTGATGTGAACCGCTTGGCCCAAATGAGATCGCAAGACGAGATCAAGTTTTGCGCCATTTCCCCCGCCGAGGCGGTTGCACTAACCCGAAAAGAAACCCAGACGCTCCAAGCCTTTTTCAAGCAACTGGCAGAGCCCAAACTTAGCCTCACAGATCGGCTTCTAAGCGAAAACATTATCGGAGGGATTGTGACGGGGTACGAGCCCTAGACGTCACGCATATATTTTTGCAGCATCATAGGCGAGGTACTTTGCCAGCCGCTCTGCGTCGGCCTTGCCAATGGAATGGCACGCGACCATCTCAGCCAAGAACGTACACACGCAGCGACGCCAAACATCATGGCGCGCAGGAATGGACAGCAGCGCCCGTGTGTCATCATTGAAACCCACCAAATTGCCAAACCCCGCTGATTCAACAACCGCATCAAGGTAGCGCATTATGCCACGAGGACTGTCATGGAACCACCAAGGCGGGCCAAGATGAAGCGCGGGCCAGTACCCTGCCATCGGGGCCAATTCGCGCGCGTAGACGCTCTCATCAAGGCAAAAGAAGATCAGTTTAAAGCCGGCAGTCGAGCCGTATTTTTGCAGTAGCGGCTCAAGCCCGCGCACCGGATCAACGGCAGCGGGGATGTCATCCCCAAGGTTTGGCCCCCGGGCTGCGCGCAGGTGCGGATCCGTGCCACGCCGCGCGCCAGCGTGGATTTGCATGACCATTCCGTCCTCAACGGACAAGCCCGCCATCTCGGTCAGCATTTGCGCCCGAAACAGCTCCGCGTCGCCCGCACTTAAAGCTCCCGACAGAACCCGAGCCAGCAATGCCGCCTTTTGTGCAGTGCTTAAATCCGCAGTCACAGCAGAGGGCACCCCGTGATCCGTGGCCGTCGCCCCGAGTGACCGAAAGTAAGCGCGGCGGCGGCGGTGGGCCTCGATCATCGCGTCCCAGTCGTGAATGTCTTGCCCCGTCAAAGCCCCTAACTCGGTCAGGTTTTCGATGAACTGCGGGTGATCGGGATCCGTTACATCATCGGGTCGATATGTGGTGCGAATACGCGGGATTTTTCCGTCGGCCTTTAACACCTGATGATCATTTAGCGGGTCGAGTGCAAACTCCGTGGTCGCAATCAACTCAACATTGGCTTTGTCCAAGATCGACATTGGACGCAGGTCCGCATCGCTCAGCCGCTCATTAATCGCGTCAAAGTAGCGGTCGGCATTGTCAGCCCCAAGGGGCGCATCAAACTCAAACGCCCAGTTCATCGAATGATCGAACCACAACCGCGACGGGGTGCCGAGAAACATGTCGTAATTTTCCGCGAGACATCGCCATGCGTCTCGTGGCGAGGCAACCTGACCGCCATCTAAGCGTGGCACGCCCAAGTCGTCATACGAGATGCCCCGACTGTTCAACATACGCAAAACATAGTGGTCAGGCGTCAAGAACAAAGACGCCGCGTCGGTGAACGGTTGATTGCGCGCAAACCAGCTTGGGTCCGTATGCCCATGCGGGCTGATAATCGGCAAAGCCACGACACTTTCATACAGCTCACGCGCGATGCGGCAACTGTGCGCATCCGCAGGGAAAAGACGGTCGGAATGTAGGTATGCCATTTAAAAAATCTCTATCCAAAGGCCAGGTTCGGCAGCCATAAAACCAATCCCGGCGAAAACAGCAAGACGGCAACGAGCACCAAAATCGACAAAAAGAACGGGGCCGCGTCTTTGACGTATTCCTCAATGGGCGTATCAAGCAGACTGCACACCGTAAACATCGCCACACCAACGGGCGGCGTCATAGAGCCGAGCGTCACGATTGTCATCATCAGCACCCCGAAATGCACCGGATCAAACCCCGCAGCACTGATCACTGGCACAAAGATCGGGGTGAGGAGCAGGACCAAAATGGTACTCTCGAAAAACAACCCCGCAACGAACAGGCTGAGCAGGATCACCGCCACAATCAGGCGCGGGTCAGACAGGTTATCAAGCATTAAATGCGCCACATCTTGCGGCACTTGCATGAAAATGATCGCAAAGCCGATCATCCCCGACATCAAAATAATCAGCATGATCAGGCCAATATCAGACACAGCCTGCCCGAAAGCCGTTTTGATTTTCTCCCACGTCAGCGCTTTGTGCATAAAGGTGCCGATCACGATGGCATAAACCACCGCGAAGGCCCCGACCTCGGACGGCGTGAACAACCCGCCGCGAATGGAAAGGATCAACAGAACCGGAAAGAGCAGCGCCCATTTGGCATCCCATGCCGCGGAACCAAGGGAGGCGGCGGTGGGTTTAACGCTGTCTTCGACCACATAATTGCGCCGCTTGGCCACGATATAGGCGGTGGCCATAAGGAAGATCATCATCAAGATACCCGGCACGATACCCGCCAAAAACAGCCGCCCAATAGAGACCTGCCCGACATAGCCGTACAAGATTAACCCGATGCTTGGCGGGATCGTCGCCGTAATCAGTGAGCTGAGCGCGATAACCGCGGAAGTGTAGCCCTTGGAATAGCCTTGCGACAGCATTTGCGGGCCAATGATGCGCGCCTGCATGGCCGCATCGGCCACCGCAGAGCCAGACACCCCGCCCATAAGTGTGGACAAGATTATCGACACCTGTGCCAACCCGCCTGCCATCCAGGACACGGCGATTTTGGAAAACCGGAACAAGCGGTCGGTAATGTCAGACGCATTCATCAGATGCCCGGCCAACACGAAAAACGGCACTGCCAGCAGCGGAAAGCTTTGCGATACCGTAGCGATTTTTTGCACCCCAATCGAGACGGGCATGATTGGCGAGGTCAGGAAAAAGGTGAAGCCCGAGATGCCGATAGCAAAGGCAATCGGTGCCCCGACGATCATCAGCACAAAGAAAACAATTCCGATGAGCAGCATTTTATAACTCCGACGGGGCTGCGCTGCCATCGCTGGTGGTGCGCGCGAAAATTAAGTTGTTTCCCTGCGTCCACGCCTCGCGGGCATTGGCGACAATTGCAGTGCAAAGATAAACACACCCGACGGGAACCGCGGATGTGACAAAGGCATATGACAGGCCAGAATCACCAAACTGGCGCTCGATGTTGAGCATGGTCAGGTCAATGCCAACCCACGTAAGGGTCAGAAGAAAAACGATAAAGAGGGCTGAAAGCCCTGTCTCGACAATCAAGCGCCCCTTGTGAGGCAGCAGCCGAACCAAAAAATCAACGCCAAGGTGCGCCCGCTCACGCATGGCGCGTGTCGCGCCGACGAAACACAGCCAAATAAACAACAGTTGCGCCATATCAACGGACCAGATCAACGGGTTCCCGAAAAACCGCATGACCGCAGCGATGAACACCAGCGCGGTAATAATCGCCAGAAGCGTGGCGCCAACGGCGAACTCTAGTTTGGCAAAAATTCTGGACATAGCGGCCTCGTCAGCAAAAATAATTGCAAGCGCCGGAGCGCTTGCAATAAAGTGTGTTCAGGCTTGGAGATTACTCGCCAGCCGCAATGGCACGCAGCTTGTCGCGCAGCTCGCCATAGCCCAAATCGTCATACACAGACGCAGTTGCTTCCTTGAATGGAGCCACGTCAATGTCGCGGACGCTCAGGCCACGCGAAACCAGATCGGCCTCAATCGCGTCAAGCGAGTTCAGCGTGCCATAGGATGCCACGTCGCCCGCAATCAATGCTTGCTCGCGCAGGATGCCTTGCAGATCTTCCGGCAAAGTGTCGAACCATGGACCCGATGTTACGACACCGGTGATCAAGTTGATGTGGCCGGTTTTGGTGATATGCGTAACAACCTCATCCAGTTTTGCGCCAGTGATTGCCGGGAATTGCGCCTCGGCACCATCGATCACATTGGACGACAAAGCAGAGTAAACCTCGCCCCATGGCATTGGCGTTGGCGTCGCGCCCATGGCACCGATTGTTCCGGTCCAAACAGGTGCACCCGGGGTCCGCATCCGCACGCCATCAAGGTCGGCCGGAAGGTTAACTTCCATTTGGGTCAGCAAGTGACGTTCGCCCTGCCACCAATTGAAGCTCAGCACTTGAAGGCCAGAGCCGTCATGCAAATCTTTGACCCAACCCTCGAACATATCCGAGGTTACAACCTTGCGGATGCCCTCGTAGCCCGAAGCCAGAAACGGAGCGCCAAGCACGCCAAATTCATTTTGGAAGACGCCCAAACGACCGCCATCAACCACAACGGCGACCGGCGCACCGGCGCGTGCCTGCTCTAGCACATCCTCATCGGGGCCAAGTTGCGAGTTCGGAAACAGTTTGATTTCCAAACGCCCGCCCGAGGCTTCGAGAATGTTGGTTTGGTAAGCTTCCAAGCCTGCATAAAGCGGGTCAGATGTTGCCAAGGCCGTGTTAACGCTCAGCGTAAAATCCTGCGCCAAGCCAGCAGTCGCCGTCAGCGCTACAGCTGCAAACGCTGCAACAGTAAGTTTAGTTTTCCGAATATCCAACATGATTTCCTCCTAAGTGAATTGGATCATCCCCAAACTGCGTTACTCCATAAACAGGTCAGGGTTCTCGTTTGCGATCTCGGGGAGATCAGCAGTGATATTGTTCAAATGAACACGCATTACAGCCTCCGCTTGATCAGGGTTTTGACTGGCAATCGCCGCAACAATTGCTTCGTGTTGCTGCACCAACGCAGCAATAGGAAATTGACGTAAACTCATGAAACGCACCCGGTCGAGCTGAGCTTTAAGCCCGTCAACGACCTTCCATGCGTGCGCCTTACCGACACCTTCAGCCAAGGTGCGGTGAAACTTGTCATCCAGTGTTAGAAACTGCTCTACATTGCCGTCGAGACAGCTTTTCTGCGCTGCAAGTTGGTCTTGCAGATCGGCCACATCGTCAGGTTTGAAATTGAGCGCAGCCAGTTTCACAACATCCGCTTCGATTGCTTCGCGCACGAACCGCGCCTCACCGACCATGGACGTAGAAATTTTGGGAACAAACGTGCCACGCTGCGGGCGGATTTCCAGCAACCCCTCTTCGGCCAGCTTGATAAACGCCTCCCGTACGGGTTGGCGACTGACAGAAAGAGCGGTGGCAATTTCAGCCTCAGACACGCGCCGCCCCGGCTCTAGCTCGCCGCGTATTATGCTTGTCCGCAAGTTTTGAAAAAGCTGCTGCCCGATCGGCAGTGCGTTGTCTAACTTCCAGCCAGTTGCCTTACTGAGTCCCATTTCTTCCCCCTAAATATAGTTACTCATGAATTACCATACTAGTCAACATGAAATAAAAAGAGCCTCTACTTACAGGACGTAGCCTCCAGTAAAATGGCTCTCTTCATTCCTTGCTCAATCATAGTTTCAAGTGATTTAACGACATTTTCACGCCAGCCTTCCGCCGCCAGTAACGGCTTCGGAAATACAGTTTCCAGATTGAACAAGCTTTCGGCAATCTGATCAGCGCGCTCCGCCCTGTTCAGGGCCGAGGCAATTTTCACCGCAAGCGGGTCGTTCAAGTGATAGCTGTGACCATCATCGGTTCGCGCTTGGCAAAACCGCATCCAAGCAGCGGTTGCGAAGGCAAACGGCTGGATAGGTTGCCCGCTTTTCAAGGCCGCCACAGCAGGAAGAAATATCCTTTGCGGCAGTTTCTCGGTGCCATCCATCGCGATTTGAAACGTCTGGTGCTTGATTTCAGGATTTTCAAAGCGCTCGACCAAAGACGCCGCATATTCATCAAAATTGATACCGTGCAGCGGAGCAAGAGTCAGAGATGCAGCATGCAAATGGCGCGACACCAAGCTGCGCAATGCCGGGTTGCTCATCACATCACATACGAACTCGTGACCCGCCAAATACCCCGAATAGGCCAGCATGGAATGCGCCCCATTCAGCATGCGCAACTTCATGTTTTCATACGGTGCCACGTCTTTCACAAACAACGCACCACCGGCTTCCCAAGCCGGGCGTCCGGTCGGGAAATTGTCCTCAACAACCCATTGACTGAACGGCTCTGTCTCAATTGACGCTTGGTCCTCGCACCCGATGAGCTGCTTTGCAAAATCAAGCGAGGCGTTGGTTTTCGCGGGGGTGATACGGTCAACCATGGTCGAGGGAAATGCAACATTATGCGCCACCCACTGCCCGAACTCCGCATCAACTCGACTGGCAAAATCAACGACCCCGCCCCTGAGTAACGCGCCATTGTCGGGCAGGTTATCACAACACAAGACCGTAAACGGGGGCAGGCCCATTTCTCGTCGCCGTTTCAAGGCAAAGGAAAGTAATCCAATAACACTACTCGGCGCATCAGGGCTGCCCAAGTCCGCGGCAATCGCAGGGTCGCTTTGATCCACCCCGCCGCCTATGCGATCAATTCCATAGGCCTTTTCCGTAACGGTTAAAGACAGGATTTTTGTCTTCGGGGATAGCATGGCATCTAGCACGCGCTCCGGCTCGTCAACAAAGGAAATAGCCTGGGCGAGACTGCCAATAATCCGCGCTTGCACCTTGGCTTCACCTTTCACAATCAGCGAGTACAACATGTCTTGCGGCACCAACTCGTCCGAGGCGGCCTTACTTCGCAGGCTCACCCCTGTGATACGCCAGTCACCCCCAGCCTCCGCCAATGCAGTATCCGTGTAAACCGCCTGATGTGCGCGGTGGAATGCACCCAACCCGAAATGAACTATGCCCGCGTCATGCTCATCAGGATTGTACTTAGGGGTGTCTACATTTGCGGGCAGGTTGCTGGACTTCCCCAGACGCGCGGTCATTGAGCCGCCCCAAAATCCGGATGGGACAGCGCCTCAATCACGCCGCGCAGCTCCGCCAAGCCCTTTAGCCGACCAATAGCCGGATATCCCGGTTGCGCGTCGCGTGATTGGTCGTCCAGAATATCCTGACCGTGATCCGGCCTGAATGGAATGGAGTGATCACTGCGGCCATTCTCGCGTCGCAGCTTCTCCTCGTTCAGCACCGCAGCAATCAATGCCACCATATCGGTGTCCCCTGCCAGATGTTCTGCTTCATGAAACGAGCCGGGGAAATCACTGGTTTCCCGCTTGGTGTTCCGCAGATGTAGAAAGTGCACGCGATCCCCAAGACTGCGCATCATTTCAGGCAGGTCATTGTCCGCACGCACCCCCAAAGAGCCCGCGCATAAGGTGATCCCATTGGCGCGAACGTCCACCGCATCCATGATCCGACTGTACTGCTTTTGTGTCGACATAACGCGCGGCAATCCAAGAATTGGCATAGGCGGGTCGTCGGGGTGGCAACACAGCCGAATGCCCAACTCCTGCGCCAAGGGGGTAACCATTTCTAGAAACGCGATCAGATTGCCAACCAAGCCCTCTTCTCCCAGACCCGCATATTCGGCCAAATGTGTACGGACATCGTCTAGGGAGAACTGTTCTGCCGCGCCGGGCAGCCCAAATACAATGTTGCGAACAAGCCCTTGAGTTCTGGCATCACTCATCTCGCTAAAGCGACGCTTGGCCTCTTCAAGGACCTGCCCTGAATACTCGGAAACTGCCCCGGCGCGCTTGAGGATATGCAAATCAAACGCCGCAAAATCCACCCAATCGAACCGCATGCATGTTGCGCCAGATGGTAGCCGGTACGCCAGATCTGTGCGCGTCCAATCGAGAACCGGCATAAAGTTATAGCACACAACCTTAATGCCAGCGTCAGACAGGTTAACTAAGCTTTCTTTATAATTTTCAATGTGTTGCCGCCACTCGTGGGTCTGCTTTTTAATACATTCCGAGACCGGAAGGCTCTCGACTACATCCCAAGTCAAACCTGTTGAGACCCCAGATGTGGTTCGCTCAATCTGGGACTTACGGAGCGCAATCGCCTCTGGTTGCCAAACCTCACCGGTCGGCACATGATGCAAGGCACTAACCACGCCATCGGCACCCGCCTGCCTGATCTCTGCAACGGTGACCTTATCAGTATCTCCGAACCACCGCCATGTTTGCTGCATCTGTTTCTCCTTGACGCTAGATATATTGATGAAAGGGTGCACCAATACTGAAGGGTAACATTCGAACAACTGGTTTACTAGTATGGAAGATGTGGCGCAGCCATAAGTCAAACCTGACGCCCACGAAAGCTTAGACTTGCTGTGGTTGCGCTTCAACCTTTTGACTTACAGAATTTCAGGCCGCATCGAGGTGCTGTAGATTTTGCCAACATCCATGACCAGATATTAAATTCCACACTCTCAACAGTGAAAATACTGTGGCGCGCCGCTACCTTTGAGACGCAAATTTGAAAGTTTAACGGTTTGGTGTGATTGTGAGATTGGTCGCTAAACGGAATATGCGGCTGTAATCACGTTTGATGCGTTCTACTGGCCAGTTCTGTTCTCAATAGATTAGCGCAAAGTTATTTTGCGAACGACACCTGATAGCATTCTAAAATAAACTGCCTTGCCCGGAAGACTTTAGCTGGATTAGCCCATTTATCAGCCACGTTTCAGGGTATTGGGAATGTGTCCCCATCGCGAAATAAAGGCCCCTTGCAGGAGGGTCTTCACCGTAGATCGACTTCATTTCACTGAGGTGCCCCTAGTTTTCT
>NZ_JBYVDD010000011.1:0-72923 GCF_058136045.1 Litoreibacter sp. | reverse complement strand
TACAAATCTAGGGCCACCTCAGTTCATGTGTAGCGCGCTTTCAGCCCATTCGTCCAACCATTCCACAGTCCGCATTTCGAAAGCGTCAAGAACCTCGCAACTTGTTGCGCATTGAAGGCCTCATAGGGCCCGAGAAGAGGGGTTGAGCTGCTGAACGCATGAGCAGTCATATAGTTCCGCATGTATTCGCAAGCGTTTATGGCATCTGGGAGTGATAACTCTACATCTCTGACCTCTCCCCCATCGCTATGAACCGCTAGAGTGTCCCGAATTGGGTGCACCTCAACTTCGCTACTTTCGCCTCTAATGACCCAATCAGTTGTTTTGTCTGGGTCTACCCCAGCAGCAACGAGCCGTGCATTCAGTTCCTCAAGCACAACCGGATTCCAGACAAACTTATTTTTGTCTAACCATCTTGGATTTTTACTACTCGACCTCACGTCCAAACCAAGTTCTTGAATCGCAGAATACGCGAGATTGATTGCAATCGAAGTCCCAACATGTGACGAGAAATCAGGGCTGTGCTTCTGAAAAACTTGCCGATGTCTGGGATGCATCGAATGCGGCGAAACGCTCTCTGTCATAATGCTTTGTGCTAACTTGTGGATCGCATAAATTAGACGACTGTCTGACCATGCCTTCGCAGCGACCGCCACCGCGACAGGAAGTGTTTCTCGAAAGGTGAACTTTTCGAAAAAACCGGCTGTACGGAATACCAGCTCAAATATTTCTTCGCGTTCAATTGGGTCGTCAGGAATTTCAAATCCGTGCCCATTTGGGCTAAACTGACCTGGAAGCCCTTCCAAGATCAAACTTGCTGCGCGTATGAGCTCTATGATGTTGTCGGCTTCATCCTGCCCAGCTTCAAAGATAAGCACTTGCCCATACTCTTCTTCACGAAGAGGACCATATGTGGGCAAAACTGACGCCTGAGAAATTTCACTCATTCCTGTCGTATAAAACCTGTATCTCGTTGAAGGGTCGATTATACCGTGAACAGACCAACCCGCTTCAGCGCAGACTGATCGAACAAGTTCAAATTCGCCCTGCCAAAAACAAGAAAACTGCAGAATGAAGTCATCCACGCACCTCGATAATTGATTTGGGTTAAAGTTAGAGGGCTAGCCTGTTCAGTGCAATTAAACATCGTCTGCTTTGTAGCATCAGGTCCAAAAAAGCTTGTGAGGCCTCAATTTCGGCTTTGGGTCGTTAACTTCATTATGTATTTTCCCGACTTCCCGATCTCGTCAACAACACATCAAGCGATGTTCTACTAAAACGGAAATTGACTTAGCATAGTGCCGCACATCTTCCCATTTGAACGACAACATCTGGACAGCATGAAAACTCACTCTCTATAAGTTACTGATAAGTAGCTAGCTTTCTGGCAATCCGTCCAAAACTTCATCGGGCAACGGAAAGGCGGGCCGAGGCTTTTTGTGCGGCGCTGTTCATCACGACAGCCTATTCCATCAGCTATATACATACATAAGGTGCGATTGTTGATCTTGTTCACGATCAAGTTCAACACGCCCTTCACGACGATAGAATTCCCGCGCGCGCGTATTCAGCTTATACACCCAAATGGTGATCCGGCCTTGGCCCATTTTGGCGGCATCCAGCAGTGTTTTTTCAGCTTAAATCCAAGGGGCTAATGTAGTGCAAAACCGCCCCGTCGACAAGAGCCAGACACAAGGCACCTAAGTCAATCTTGGCACAATCGTAAGCGTAATCTTAAGCGTAAGCCCTCGACGCCTATTGTCGCGAAACTTACATTTATCATGTTGTAGCTGCTTCAATGATCTGGTTAAAAGCGACCAGTTGTCGTGCAATAGCGACGTAACTCAAAAAGTGCGACATGGTTATTGCCCCGACATTCCCCCACAGATGCAGACCGGTTGGCGCGGTTCAGACGCCTGCGCGACCCATAAAACCCGAAAGATAGACCCTTGGAACTCAGTGCCGTTAAAAGCTCATACGCGCGGTGGGCGCCGATCTATGACAAAACCTTTGGGGCCATAACCCGCGCAGGACGGCGGGCGGCGGTTGATTTCATCAATGCGCAGGGTGGCGAAAACACCTTAGAGGTCGGCGTCGGAACCGGGCTTGCCCTTCCACATTACCGATCTGATTTGCATGTCACGGGCATTGATTTTAGCGAAGAAATGCTAGGCAAAGCACGGGCCAGAGTTGACGATCTGGGGCTTCACCACGTTCGCGACCTTAAACAGATGGACGCGCGCCACCTCGATTTCCCCGATGCCCATTTCGACACGGTAGCTGCGATGCACATCATCTCTGTGGTTCCAGAGCCTGATCGCGTCATGGCGGAGATGGCGCGGGTTTGCAAATCCGGCGGTAAGATCGTGATTACAAACCACTTCGCCCGCCAAACCGGCCTGCTGGCCCGCGCGGAACGGTTTTCTGCCCCATTCGCCAATCTTTTAGGCTGGCACTCTGATTTTGAAATCACCGCCGTACTTGGTCAATCAAACCTTACGGTCGTCGAGCAACGGCCCCTTCCGCCGATGGGAATGATGACATTTCTAGTGCTCCAGAAGGTCCAAAACTAAGGGGGCAGGCCCGCCCTCATTGGGGGTGCGTCACGCCGCGCCTCCCGCTGTGCCCAGCATGATCGAGACCTCGGGCAGCCCATCAATGCCGGCCACCAACCTGTCACCCGCGCTGACCGCCGAGACACCCGCAGGCGTGCCGGTCATGATCAAATCACCCGGTGCCAGCGCGACCAAGCCGGACAAATGCGCCACGCAATCGGCCACGGGCCAGATCATCTGGGACAGATCGCCAGCTTGACGCGGCGCGTCATTGACCGTGAGCCAAATGCGCCCCGAGGCCAGCCCTCCCGCCTGCGCTAGCGGCACCAAAGCCCCCATCGGCGCGGATTGATCGAACCCTTTGGCCATGTCCCACGGGCGGCCTGCTTTCTTGGCAACCGCCTGCATATCGCGCCGCGTCAGGTCAATGCCGACCCCTGCCCCCCAAATGTGGTGCAGCGCATCTTTTGGGGCGATATCCGCGCCGCCCTTACCAATGGCCAGCACCAATTCCACCTCGTGATGCACATCAGATGTGGCGCGCGGATAGGGAATTTCAGCCCCGCTTTCGACCACCGCATCGGCAGGTTTGGTGAAGTAGAACGGCGGGTCACGCTCGTCATTGCCCATCTCGCGAATATGCTCGGCGTAATTGCGGCCCACGCAGAAAATACGCCGCACCGGGAAGCGCGCAGAGCTGCCGTGAACGGCAACGGATGCCTGTGGTGCTGGATCAATGACATAGCGCATAGGGAGCCTTTCAAGCAGTCAGTTGGCGCGCAGCCTACCCCCGTCCGGTTTGATTGGACAGCACCCAATGCACTGGGTTAGCCTCGTGCGCATGAGATATATTCTATTGTGCATTACATTCATCATCGGGGTATCCGGCCCTGTTCTATCCGACACCATCCGGCTGGGCCAAGACCGCCAATTGCGGGCCGCCGCGCAGCAGGTTTTAACTGGATTGCAAAGCCGCAGTTTTCGCACCGGGCGCGAATTTTGCGGCCTTTTGGGGCGCAATAAAGCGGGCGCGATTGTCGCCAGCCGCCCGCGCAAGGGGCGACCCGACAGTTGCTTGCCGCATAGGTTTCGCGGGCGGGGCATTGTGGCGTTGGCCTCTTACCACACCCATGGGGCCTATGATCACGAGGCCGACAGCGAAGTGCCCTCGTATGAGGATTTATATGCGGATCGCGAGGAAAACCTGATCGGGTTCATTGCCACACCGGGAGGGCGGTTTTGGGTAAACCTGCCCAAAAAGGGAATAACGCAACAGTTGTGTGGGGTCCGGTGCCTGCCGCAAGACCGCCATTTTCACCCGAACGACTGGGGCCTGATCCGCAACAAATACACCCTGCGCCAGCTCAAGCAACGGCAGCAATTGTATTAAACACAAGTTGCGAATTGCTCGCAACTTGCTTGACTTGTTGCAAGTGACTCGCATAAAAGGGCGGCAGCCCCCTTCCCCTACCAATGGACCCATGCCCATGCGCCTGACCTTTCCCGCCCTTTTTGCGTTATTCCTGAGCGTCTTACCGGTCAGCGCCGCCGATAAATTCAAAGCTGTCACCACTTTTACTGTGATTGCCGACATGGCATCGCGGGTTGCAGGTGATGTGGCCATTGTTGAAAGTATCACCAAGCCGGGTGCCGAAATTCACAACTATGAGCCAACGCCACGCGATATTTTGCGCGCTCAAAAGGCCGATCTGGTGTTGTGGAACGGGTTAAATCTGGAAATATGGTTCAAACAGTTCTTCCGTAACCTGCGCAATGTGCCCTCCGCCGTGATCTCGGACGGGGTGGAGCCGATGAGCATTTATAAGGGGCCCTATACGGGCAAGCCCAATCCGCATGCGTGGATGTCGACCAGTGCGGCGCTGATCTATGTCGACAATATCGCAGCGGCTTTCATGACCCATGACCCCGACAATGCCGCTATCTACCGCGCCAATGCCGACACCTATAAGGCTGAAATCACCGCCGCCCTTGGCCCGTTGCAGGCCCGTATCGACGCCCTGCCCGAGACGAAACGCTGGCTGGTGACGTCTGAGGGTGCGTTCTCGTATTTGGCGCGTGATTTGGGGCTCAAAGAGCTATTCTTGTGGCCCATTAACGCCGATGCGCAAGGCACGCCTAGCCAAGTGCGCGCGGTAATTGACACCATCCGCGAGCACAATATCGGCGTGGTTTTCTCCGAAAGCACCGTCTCTGCCGCCCCTGCAAAACAGGTCGCGCGAGAGACCGGGGCCGCCTATGGTGGCGTGCTTTATGTGGACAGCCTAAGCGCCGCTGACGGCCCGGTGCCGACATATCTGGACCTGCTGCGCGTCACGGTCGAAACCATCACGGAAGGTCTAGAGAAGTGAATTTTGGCTCCATCCCTGTTGATGCTTCTGGCCTTTGCGCTGAAGGCATAACCGTCACTTACCGCAATGGCCACACCGCCCTGCGCGATGCGTCTTTCTCTCTGCCAAAAGGCACGATTGCCGCCCTTGTTGGGGTCAACGGTTCAGGAAAGTCTACTCTTTTCAAGGCGATAATGGGGTTCGTGCCGGCATCCTCTGGCACGATCTCGATCCTTGGTGGCACCGTGCGCGACGCGTTGCGCGCCAACACGGTGGCCTATGTTCCGCAAGCCGAAGAGGTCGATTGGTCCTTTCCGGTGCTGGTAGAAGACGTGGTGATGATGGGGCGCTACGGCCATATGGGGTTCTTCCGCATCCCGCGCCCCGACGACCACAAAGCGGTCGAGCACGCGCTAGAGCGCGTCAACATGCTGGAGTTCCGCCACCGCCAAATCGGCGAGTTATCTGGCGGCCAGAAAAAGCGCGTATTCTTGGCGCGTGCACTAGCGCAAGACAGCCGCGTTGTGTTGCTGGACGAGCCGTTCACCGGCGTCGATGTGAAGACCGAGGAAGCGATCATCGCCCTGCTGCGCGAAATGCGTGACGAGGGCCGCGTGATGCTGGTCTCGACGCATAATCTTGGCTCGGTGCCCGAGTTTTGCGACCGCACGATCTTGATCAAAGGCACCGTGTTGGCGCATGGTCCAACGGCCGAAATTTTCACACGTAAAAACCTTGAAAAGACCTTTGGCGGTGTGCTGCGCCACTTCGTTATGGAGGGCGCAGATCTGCATGATGATGAAGATGATAAGCGCCGCCTGACAGTTATTTCCGACGATGAGCGGCCCTTTGTTATCTACGACCACGATGATGATGACGACGAAAAAGCGAGCGAGGCATGAGTACGCTTTGGGAGCCCTTCACCTATGGCTACATGGTTAACGCCATGTGGGTATCGGCGCTGGTCGGGGCGGTTTGCGCCTTTCTATCGGCGTATCTGATGCTGAAAGGCTGGTCGCTGATTGGCGACGCGTTAAGCCATTCTATCGTGCCGGGCGTCGCGGCGGCCTATATGTTGGGGCTGCCATTTGCCTTGGGCGCGTTCTTTGCCGGCGGTTTGGCTGGCGGGGCGATGTTGTTTCTAAATCAGCGCACCGGATTGAAGGAAGACGCCATTATCGGGCTGATCTTTACCTCGTTCTTTGGGCTGGGCTTGTTCATGATCTCGCTATCGCCAGCGTCCGTTAATATCCAGACCATTATTATGGGCAATATCTTGGCCATCTCGCCTGCTGATACACTGCAATTGGCGATCATTGGCGGCGTGTCTTTGGTGGTGTTGTTGGCCAAGTGGCGCGATTTGATGGTGACGTTTTTCGACGAGAACCACGCGCGCTCTATCGGGTTACGCCCTGAATTGTTGAAGGTGATTTTCTTCACGCTGCTATCGGCCTCAACCGTGGCGGCGTTGCAAACCGTGGGCGCATTTCTAGTCATCGCGATGGTCGTCACGCCCGGCGCCACGGCCTATTTATTGACCGACCGTTTCCCGCGTTTGCTGATGATTGCGGTCGCTATCGGGTCAATATCGTCATTCGTTGGGGCCTATATTAGCTACTTCTTAGATGGGGCAACGGGCGGTGTGATTGTGTGCTTGCAAACCGTGCTATTCTTATTGGCGTTTGTGTTTGCACCCAAGCATGGCATCTTGGCGGCGCGTGCGCGCGCACGGGAGGCTTTGTGATGGAGTGGCTTGCACAATGCGAGGCAGAATGGTGCCTGCCATTCGTTTTTCCCTTCATGACCAACGCGATGTTAATCTCGGTCATGTTGGCGGTCCCTGCTGGGTTTTTATCGTGCTTTCTAGTCCTTAAAGGCTGGTCTTTGATGGGCGATGCAATTTCGCACGCGGTGCTGCCGGGGATCGTTTTGGCCTATGTCATGGGCATCCCACTAGCCATTGGGGCCTTTGCGGCGGGCATGGTTTGCGCGGGGCTGACAGGGTTTATTGACGAGAATTCTCGCGTGAAGCGCGACACCGTGATGGGCGTCGTGTTCTCGGGCATGTTTGGCCTTGGCATCGTGATGTACACCAAGATCGAGAGCGACGTGCACCTTGATCACATCTTGTTTGGCAACATGCTGGGCGTAGGGCCGGCCGATATGTGGACCACGGGCGTAATTGCATTTTTCGTCACCGGATTGCTGGCGCTTTTCTGGCGCGATTTGTTGCTGCATGCCTTTGACGAGCAACAAGCGCGCGCCCAAGGCCTGCCGGTGCGTGCGCTGCATTTCGGGCTGCTGGCGGTGATCTCGCTGACCGTGGTGGCGGCGTTGCAAGCGGTTGGCATCATCCTTGCCATCGCGTTTTTGGTGGCGCCGGGGGCGATTGCATTCCTGCTGACCAAGCGGTTTGGCATGATGTTGTGGCTGTCGATGGGCATCGCGGTGGCGTGCTCGTTCTTTGGCGTCTACCTAAGCTTCTTCCTAGACAGCGCCCCTGCCCCAACCATCGTTTTACTGATGACAGCGACGTTTATCGCGGCGTTTATTCGGGCCTCGGTTTTGGCGCGGCGGGTCACTTCCTGAATGTGAAACGGTCATAGGTGAGGCCATATCTGCCAAGGCGCGCTCCATGCGTGATGCGCAATTATGGGCGACCACTTGGAATCCATAATTGAATTTTCATTGCATCACTGAGAGCGCCGATTATAATCCTGAGTTCATCGCTTTGAGGGTAGAATGGAAAGAGAATACACAGATGATATTGTCGAACACGCCTTTTACGGGATCGACGAGAACATCCCCGCTGACCGGACGACTGTCGTAAATTTGAGAGACTTAATAAAGATTCATGCAACTCTTGCAGAATTAATATCGTTTTTCCATCAACCGCTCCACATGCAAACGATTGAAGATGTTGAAAAATACTTGGGCACATTCGAAACCAACGGCGCTTACAAACTTATGCTGTTGGCCCGATGCGACATAATGAGACGCATGCTCCCGAACGACATGGACGCACTGTTTGATGAAAGTGTCTTCGATGCACCAAGCAGTCCCCATTATTTTAAGGAATAGAAACCTAAGCAAATTATTTTTAGGAGCACTGTTAATCTAACAACACGGCCCATCCTGACGTTCGACACTAAGAAGCCCCATCACGGGCGTTTTGGAACCAGTTGCGAATGGCTAGGCGCTCCTCCAGCTCAATATAGGTCAGGTTGGCGGGCGGCATGGCGTGGCTGGCACCTGCTTGCAGGTATATTTGCTTGGCATGATTTGCGATATCTGCGGTGGTTTCCAGATGCACGTTTTTAGGGGCCCACAGCATACCATCCCAAACCGGCTCGCGTGAATGACACATAGAACAGCGGCCTAGCACGATGTCTTGCACATCCTCAAACCCGTCGGCCTGCGCGAATTGCGTCGCGACGGGGCCCATGGCTTGATCCCCATCTGCCACCGTGGGCTGGCCTGCCGTGGACAGCCACATGATGATAATCAGCAACACAACAGACGCGCCGATCGTCCAGCGTGGCTCAGCCTTTTTCATGTGCATGGTGTTGAAGTAATGGCGAATAGTGACGCCCATCAAGAAGACCAGCGAGGCGATGATCCAGTTATATTCCGTCGCAAAAGCCAGCGGGTAGTGATTGGACAGCATCAAGAAAATAACCGGCAGCGTCAGGTAGTTATTATGGGTCGAGCGCAGCTTAGCGATCTTGCCGTATTTGGCATCCGGTACGCGGCCAGCCTTCAAATCCGCCACCACAATGCGCTGATTTGGCATGATCACATGCGCCACATTGGCGGTCATGATCGTTGCGGTGAACGCGCCCAGATGCAGCATTGCAGCACGGCCTGTGAACACTTCTGTATAGCCCCACGCCATAACCGTTAGCAGCACAAAGAGTAGCAACATCAAGATAGTAGGGTGTTCTCCTAAGGGAGATTTACACAGGTAATCATAAATAACCCAGCCCACCAGTAGCGACGCGGCAGAGATCGCGATTGCCTGCCATTGCGACAGATCCATCACATTGGCGTCGATCAAGAACAACTCGGAGCCAGCCCAGTAGACGACCCCCATCATGGCCACACCGGAAATCCACGTCATGTAGCTTTCCCATTTGAACCAAATTAGGTGCTCGGGCATCGCTTCGGGGGCAATCAGGTATTTTTGGATATGGTAGAAGCCGCCGCCATGGACTTGCCATTCCTCGCCATCAGCGGGGCCCTCAATGTTTCGGTTCAGGCCCAAATCCAGTGCGATGAAGTAAAAAGAGCTGCCAATCCAAGCCATTGCAGTGATCACATGTGTCCACCGCACGGCAAAAGCCAGCCAGTCCCACATGATTGCCAGATCGTACATATTTGCTCTCCTGATGTTTTGTTTATCACAGCACAGTTGCACAGCTACATGAAATAGAGAATTATCAGCGGCAGCTTCAAAAACTTTTAGATAATGTACTGCCCTCTTTAATTGTCCCTGCAATATGAGCCTAAAAATGAGTTACGTCGAGACAATCAAAACCTTCCTGCGCGTCTATGATTTAGGCTCCATGTCTGCGGCGGCGCGTGATCAGCGGATATCGCCCGCAGTGGCCTCGGCGCGGATCAACACGCTAGAGACCCAATTGGGCGTGCGGTTGTTTGCGCGCACGACGCGCTCGTTGCAACCCACCGAGCAGGGCCGCGTTTTCTATGACGGGGCGCAGCGTATATTGGAAGCCATTGAGGCCGCCGAAACCTCGGTGACCGACATGAGCCGTTCGCCGCGCGGCACGTTGTTTGTGGCGGCGCCACTGGGCGTAGGAAAGCGGTTCCTTGCGCCCGAAGTGCCGCGATTTAAGATGCTATATCCGTTGGTGGATATTCGGCTTCGCCTGTCGGATCGCAAAATAGATTTGACCGCCGAGGGGCTGGATGTGGCGCTGTTCCAAGACCAGCCACGCGACAGCAATTTGATGATGCGCCAGATTTGCGAGGTGGAGCGGGTGATTTGTGCAGCGCCCGATTATTTGGCCATCAAGGGGCGACCTGAATCCGGCGATGATTTGATAGAGGACAAACATGATTGCCTGAACCTGCGCTACCCCGGTGCGCCTGAATTTCAATGGGGGCTTCAAACTGAAGATGGCGAGAAGAAATACGCCGTCAGCGGCCCTTTCGAGAGCGATGACGGCGATGTTTTAACGGGTTGGGCGCTGAATGGGTTCGGGGTGATCTTGAAGCCGCGCCATGAGGTGGCGGAGCATCTGGCCTCGGGGGCGCTAATCGAGCTGTGCACAGCCACCCCACCCCTGCCCGTCACGCTGGGTTTTTTGTTTGCCCACCGCAAGCACCAAGACCCGAAGCTGCGCCTGTTCATGGATCACATGGCGCAGCGCATTGGTGACGCAATCAAGCCCGGTCTGAAACCCGAGTAAGCCCGTATGCAGCCAATGCGAAAGACACGCCACTGGCAATCGTGCGCGCTTGGTTCCAGAATTGCCACTTGGTGGAATAGGCCTCCCACATGGTCTGCGCCTGCGCGATGTCTTGGGGGATTTCCACCAGCAGCAAAGCACGGTTCATTGGAACATTGATGCTGATGGTCAAGGCCATCCCGAGCGCCAGATAAATCAGAACCGCCGCACCGAAACAGATCGCGGCGGAGCGCTGTGCTGCCAGCCAAAGGGCCCCTGCCGCCATGGCCAAAACCAGCGGCGTACCAAAGAAGGCGGGGGCGAATGTTGTGTTGCGCACGGACTCGTTCATACCATTCATCGCCGCGATTGCGATGCGCGGATCAATCGCGTCCAGCCCCCACATGGTTGAGCAAACCCAAGCGTAGAAGAAGCCGAAAATGGCCCCCGAAAAGAGGACACCAATTACGGCAATATATTTAGCGGAAGCGTGCATTTCATACCCTTTCAAATCTGTACACATATATACGTATTTACAATTCCGTATACATGTGTTCGGATGGGTCGCAATTAAAAAACCTCAATGGGTCCTGAGATTATGAAAGCAGACAGCAAAGCCAAAAGGCGCGCCGAGATCGAGGCTGTCGCCCTCGAAGTCATGCGGTCTCGGGGCTATGAGGGCGCATCAATGCTTACCATCGCCAAGGCTGCAAAGGCTTCTAATGAAACACTTTATCGTTGGTATGGAGATAAGCCGCGCTTGTTTTTGGAAATCGTCAAGGGCAATGCCTCCGATATTGAGGTCGCGCTCGACAAGACGTTGTCCTCGCCGCTTCCCGCCGCCGACACACTCCACAATACTGCCCGCTTATTGCTCAATTTATTGCTGGGAGAGCGCTCTGTCGCGTTGAACCGCGCGGCGGCATCCGATGCATCGGGAGATCTTGGGGCCGCAATCGCCAAGGGAGGTCGCGACCGCGTTTTCCCACGTATTATCGAGTTGATGGAGCGCTTGCGTTTGACCGGCGTCATCAGCGCACCCAGCGACGAGCAAGCCGCGGAATGGTTTTTGCATTTGCTCATCGGTGATCTACAAATGCGGCGTGTCATCGGCACTTTACCGCCCTTAACCCGAAAGCAACTCAAGAGCCGCGTCGAGACGTCACTGAGCGCCTTTTTTCAACTTTGCGCGCCCAATTCACCCTCTGCCGTCGCCTGCGAAGATGCACCATTAGAATCTGCCACAAGCGGGGTATAAAGCGCGCGGCGGTAGATATGCCATGTGGCATGGCCCAGCACGGGCAGGACCAAAAATAGCCCCAAGAACATCGGGATCATCGCGATCAGCGCCGACACCGCGATAATCGCCGCCCAAAGCAGCATCACCACCCGGTTGCGATAGACCGTGCGGATCGAGATGCCCATCGCGGTCATGAAATCAATCTCGCGGTCCAGCAGCAACGGCATGGACACCACGGTGATGGTGAAGGTTAGCAAGGACACCAACCCGCCCACCAAAAGTTGAAACGCGATGAGCATCATGCCTGTGGGGGTCTGGAATATCTCAAAGGATGTGGAAACATTGATCATCTGCATATTGCCAAAGAACAGCGCCAGCGACATATGCGCGAAAAAGCTCCAGAACATGAAGATGAGCACCAGTAGCGCCCCGATCCATGGCAATTGGCGGCCGCGCTCGGCCCAGACCACGGATAGGACTTCCGACCAACCTAAGGCCTCGTCGGCCTCGATCCTGCGGCTGACCTCGTAGAGCCCTACCGCCGCGAAAGGTGCCACAAGCGGGAAACCCAAGGCCAGCATCAAGGTCCAAGTAAACGTGCCTGCGCCCATATAGGTCAGTCCGGCGCCGCAAATCACATAGAAGGCCGAGAAGAACAGCCCATAGGCAGGCGCGCGCTTGAAGTCGCGCCACCCTTCTCGCAGGGCGCGTAAAAGCTCCCAGACTGTGACAGTTCCGATTTCTGGGCGCGGGCTTGGGGCTGGCTGTGTTGTCATACCCTATGACAGCACGACAATTGCCATCTGGCAAGCTTAACTGCCGCGATAGGTGGAATATCCAAACGGGCTGAGCAGCAGTGGTACGTGGTAGTGGCTGTCTTGTGACATGCCAAAGCGGATCGGGATCTCGTCTAGGAAGCGTGGGTCTTCCGGCGGGGTGCCGAGTGCATCCAGATAGGCGCCGGCTTTGAACACCAGCTCGTACGTGCCGCGTTTGAATTTATCCTCAGGCAGGATAGGGCTATCGGTGCGCCCGTCGGCATTGGTCACCATAGTGGCAATCTTGCTGTGACTGTTGCCAGACACGCAGTAGAGCATGATTTCCAAGCCAGCCGCAGGAAGGCCTGTTGCAGTGTCGAGCACATGTGTTGTCAGGTAGCCGGGCATCTGCATCTCCTTTAAGATCACAACTTGTGCTAGCCTCGCGCAGCACGCGCGCGAATGCTAGGTGATCATGTGAAAAACTCTTTCAAATACTTTTTGAAATACATGGTTATTTATTTGATGTAGCGAGTAAACACAGGGACAGGGGACGATATGACAAGATACCCACGCGACTTGCGCGGCCACGGAGCCAACCCACCAAAGGCCAACTGGCCGGGCGGGGCAAAAATTGCCGTTCAAATCGTGCTGAACTACGAAGAAGGCGGCGAGAATAACATCTTGCATGGGGATGCCGCCTCCGAGGCGTTTTTATCCGAGATCGTTGGTGCGAGCGCTTGGCCGGGCCAGCGCCACTGGAACATGGAATCGATTTACGAATACGGTGCGCGCGCTGGTTTTTGGCGCATTCACCGCCTGCTCAAAGATACACCGATCACCGTATATGGCGTCGCCACCGCCCTTGCGCGCTGCCCCGAGCAGGTTGCCGCGATGAAAACCGCGGGCTGGGAAATTGCCTCGCACGGGTTGAAATGGATCGAATACAAAGACTACTCAGCCGAGGATGAGCGCGCCGATATGGAAGCGGCCATCAAACTGCACACAGAAATTGTAGGCGAGGCGCCGCGCGGCTGGTACACTGGGCGTTGCTCGGAAAACACCGTGCGCTTGGCCGCAGAGCATGGCGGGTTCGACTATGTGGCCGATAGCTATGCCGACGACCTGCCCTATTATGCGCAATACGGCGCGCGCAATCAGTTGGTCGTGCCCTATACGCTTGATTGCAATGACATGCGATTTGCGACACCTCAGGGGTTCAATTCTGGGGCTCAGTTTGAGACATATCTGCGCGACAGCTTTGATGCGCTTTATGAAGAAGGCTGTGATGGCGCACCCAAAATTCTGTCAATCGGGCTGCATTGCCGCCTGATCGGGCGGCCGGGGCGCATTCAAGCACTCAAGCGCTTCCTTGCCTATGTGAACGGCCATGATGACGTGTGGATTGCCACCCGCGAGCAGATCGCAAAACATTGGATGGCAGAGCACCCGCCTGTCACAATGGAGCGCCCTAGCGAGATGGATAAGGGTGCATTTGTAAAGGCTTACGGCGGAATCTTCGAGCATTCTCCATGGATTGCAGAGCGTGCTTGGGAGCTGGATTTGTGCCGCGCGCATGATTGTGCCGAGGGGGTACATAACCTGCTGGCACGCACATTCCGCGCAGCAACCTCGACCGAGCGCCTAGAGGTTCTAGACGCCCACCCCGATCTTGCTGGCAAGCTTGCAGCGGCCAAACGGCTGACGCAAGAAAGCACCGCAGAGCAGGCCAGTGTAGGCCTGGACGAGCTGACAGATGCGGAGCGCTCCAGCTTTACAGAATTGAATGAAGAATACACCACAAAGCACGGATTTCCCTTCATTATTGCGGTTCGCGACAACAACAAAGACAGCATCTTGGCCGCCTTCAAGCGCCGGATCAACAACGATAGCGAGACCGAGTTTGCCGAGGCCTGCCGCCAAGTGGAGCGCATCGCACAGCTTCGCCTACAGGAAATATTACCATGAGCTACGCCATTCCACCCGCAGGGTTGCCCGCACAATCTGACCCGTTGACCGGCACTGCTGTATTCACGTCCGCCTATGCATTTTTGCCCGCAGGCGTGATGCGCGACATCGTCACCAGCTTTATCCCGCATTGGGCCGACACGCGCGCATGGATCATCGCGCGCCCCCTATCGGGCTTTGCCGAGACCTTTTCGCAATACATCATGGAGGTCGCGCCCGGCGGTGGCTCAGAGCGCCCCGACGACAATCCCGACGCCCAATCGGTGCTGTTCGTGGTCGAGGGTGAGGTCGAATTGCGCAACGCCGATGGCACGCATAAACTGGCCGAGGGCGGCTATGCCTACCTGCCCGCGGGCCATGGCTGGACCCTGCACAATCGCAGCGCCTCCAAGGCCACATTCCATTGGGTGCGCAAGCGCTATGAGGCGGTGGACGGTATCGCGGCGCCCGAGGCTTTCGTGACCTCAGACGCCGAGAACGCCCCGATCTCGATGCCCGACACAGACGGCAAATGGGCCACCACGCGCTTTGTCGAGCCAACAGATTTGCGCCACGACATGCACTTCAACATCGTGACCTTCCAGCCCGGCGGCCTGATCCCGTTTGAGGAAACGCATGTGATGGAGCATGGCCTATATGTCATTGAAGGCACTGCGGAATATCTGCTCAACAAGGACTGGGTCACGGTCGGTCCGGGTGATTTCATGTGGCTGCGCGCCTTTTGCCCACAGGCGTGTCGCGCCACGGGTGACGGGCCGTTTCGCTATCTGCTCTACAAGGACGTGAACCGCCACGCGAAGCTGCCATGGTGATCGCAACCCAGCCCCTTACCGCAAAGGCCTTCGCGCCCTTTGGTGATGTGCTTGAATGTGCAGGTCCGCCTGACAAGATGATCAATGAGGGGATGTGCGGTCGGTTCCATGACCGCGCGAATATGGATTTTGAAGATGGCCAAGCGGGCATCAGCATATTCCAAGCCCAGCCGCGCGCCCTGCCCTATGAATTGACCCTGCTAGAGCGCCACCCGCAGGGCTCGCAAGCTTTCATACCGATGAGTTTTGATCCGTTCTTGGTGATTGCCGCCCAAGATTTAGGCGATCGCCCCGGAGAGATCAGCGCATTCATGGCTGCCGCGGGGCAAGCGATCAACTTTCACAAAGGCACATGGCATGGGGTTTTGACGCCCCTACATGCGCCGGGGCTATTTGCGGTTGTTGACCGAATTGGCGGCGGCGCAAACCTAGAAGAATTCAGGCTGGATGCTCCAGTCATGATAGAGCGCGGCTAACGCGCCATAAACCGACGTGACCATAAAAATGGCGCGTATATAAAACAGTCGAACGGGGAGAAACCAATGACTGATACATCAATAGGGACCGCAGAGCAGCTGCGCGATCCAAATTATACACCGGGGTTGGCCAAGGCCATTCCTTTGGGCATTCAACATGTGTTGGCGATGTTTGTGTCAAACGTGACACCTGCGATCATCATTTCCGGCGCGGCTGGCTTTGGCTTTGGCTCGGACCAAGGTGCGCTTGGTTTTCCAGATATGACCTATCTGATCCAGATGTCGATGTTGTTTGCGGGCATTGCTACTTTGTTCCAAACAATTGGCATGGGTCCTGTTGGGGCGCGTTTGCCGATCGTGCAAGGTACAAGCTTTGCCTTCATCCCGATCATGATCCCGCTGGTTGCTGGTAAAGGTGTCGAGGCCCTGCCCGCCCTGTTTGGTGGCGTTGTTATTGGTGGCTTATTCCATGCCTTGCTGGGCACGGTTATTGGCAAAATTCGTTTTGCCTTGCCGCCGCTGGTCACTGGCCTTGTGGTGATGATGATCGGTTTGGCGCTGGTCAAAGTCGGCATCCAATATTCTGCGGGTGGCATTCCAGCCATTGCCAAGCCGGAATATGGCAGCTTGTGGAACTGGTCCATGGCATTGGTCGTTGTGTTCACCACGTTGGGGTTGAAGTTCTTCACCCGCGGCATGCTGTCGGTCTCGGCAGTGTTTGTTGGCCTGATCGTGGGCTACATCTACGCGCTAATATTTGGCGAAGTCAGCTTTGAGGGGATTTCAACCTCGATGAGCCGTGCATCCCTGTTCCAAATCCCGATGCCGTTCAAATATGGCTTTGAGTTCTCGTTTGCAGCCATCGTGGGCTTCTGCCTGATGGCCTTTGTGTCCGCGATTGAAACCGTGGGCGATGTATCCGGGATCACTAAAGGTGGTGCGGGTCGCGAAGCGACTGACAAGGAAATCCAAGGCGCTACCTATGCTGACGGTGTTGGCACGGCAGTGGCGGGTATCTTTGGCGGCATGCCAAACACCTCGTTCAGCCAAAACGTCGGCTTGATCGCCATGACCGGCGTGATGAGCCGCCATGTGGTAACCATCGGCGCGCTGTTCTTGATCCTGTGTGGCCTTGTGCCAAAGGTCGGCGCAATCATCCGCACCATCCCAATCGAAGTCTTGGGCGGTGGTGTGATTGTGATGTTTGGTATGGTTGTGGCTGCGGGTATCTCGATGCTGTCGGATGTGGATTGGAACCGCCGTAATATGGTGATCTTTGCGATTGCCTTGTCGGTTGGTCTTGGTCTGCAATTGGACCCTAAAGCGGTTCAGCACTTGCCAGATGCGGCACGTATCTTGATGACATCAGGTCTGTTACCTGCGGCGGCGATTGCCATCATCTTGAACCTTATCTTGCCAGAAGAGTTGGCGGCTGAGGCGACGGAAGAAGTGGCTGGCGGCATGACAGGTCATGGTGGTGGATCACTACCGCATGACTAGGTTCGCCTTTTTGTGACAACGATGAGCCCCGGTGGAGACGCCGGGGCTTTTTTGTGAGCGGAGTGCTGCCCGTATTTATAAGAACAAAGAAAGCCTTTTGGTTTTGCGCCAGCAGCGCTATCTCTGCGGCAAATGATGTTGAGGGTATGATGCGTAAACTGACCTGTTTTAAGAGCTATGATGTGCGTGGCCGTTTGGGCGACGAATTAAACGACGAGATTTGCTATGGTATCGGGCGCGGGTTTGCGCGCTCTATTGAGCCGAAAACAGTCGTGATTGGCTATGATATCCGCCCGACATCGCAGGCTTTGGCCACGCAATTGGCGCACGGTTTGCGCGACGAGGGCGTGGACGTGATTGATCTGGGTTTGTGCGGCACTGAGGAAGTGTATTTTGCCACTTCGCATTACCAAAGCGACGGCGGCTTGATGGTCACGGCCTCGCATAACCCTATTGATTATAACGGCATTAAAATGGTGCGCGCGGAGTCTCGCCCGATATCCTCAGCCGATGGTTTGGGTGAGATACAAGCGTTGGCTGAGGCGGATGATTTCGGCCCAGCCAAGGCGCGCGGCACACTTGAGGCGCGCAATCCGCGTGATGCCTATGCGCAATGCGTGGTGAATTTCGCTGATGTATCAACGTGGCGGCCAATGAAGGTGGTGGTGAATGCGGGCAACGGTGTTGCTGGCCCCGCCTTTGATGTGATCGCGGATAAGTTGGGTGCTCCGGTGGAGTTTGTTCGCCAGCACCATGTGCCCGACAGCGCATTTCCCAATGGCATTCCGAATCCGCTGCTGGAAGAGAACCGCGCGCAGACGGCTGATTTAGTGCGCGCTGAAGGCGCCGATTTGGGCGTTGCGTGGGACGGTGATTTTGATCGGTGTTTCTTCTTTGATGAGACTGGCGCTTTTATTGATGGTGAATATGTGGTTGGTCTGCTGGCCAGCGCATTCCTTGGCAAACATGCAGGCGCGAAAATTATCCATGATCCGCGCGTCATTTGGGCCTTGCTTGATTTAGTCAAAACGGGCGGCGGCGAGGCTGTGGTGTCACAATCGGGGCATTCACATATCAAGGCCAAAATGCGCGAGGTTGATGCGGTCTATGGCGGCGAGATGTCGGCGCATCATTACTTCCGCGACTTCATGTATTGTGACAGCGGCATGGTGCCGTGGTTGTTGTTGATCGAGCATATGAGTGCGACGGGCAAGAAGCTGTCCGAGTTGGTGGCCGACATGCAAGAGCGCTTCCCGTCCTCGGGCGAGATCAATTTCAAGCTGGACGACAAGCAACCCGCGATTGATGCTTTTGAGGCGGCGTATTTGAACGGCGCAAAGGCCGTGGACCGGATGGATGGGTTGTCGCTGGATTATGGCGAGTGGCGGGTAAATTTACGCCAATCCAACACCGAGCCTGTGTTGCGATTAAATGTCGAGGCGCGCGGTGATCGGGCTTTGTTGGCGGCAAAAGTAGCGGAGATCAGTGCGGTGATTACCGAGGCCTAGATGGTGAAAAAATAGAGGGCGGGGTGTCCTCTATACATCCGCAGGCATGCCTACCTTTTTGTTTTGGCTCGCACTTTCCAGCTTCAGCATTACGTTTAATTTCCCCCAACTCCCTTTACTTTGCCAAGGCCACGCCCCCTGAATAAGCATATTCCATGCCGTTAAAATACGCGCAGCGAAAACTCTTAAAATTAACAGAAGTGCCTTTTATGATTTTCACTATTATTTAGAAACACTGCGAGGATACGCAAATGAGCCGAGCAGATATCTTGCATTTATTGACCAGCACAAAATCCAATGCGTACCTTGAGGCAACAACGCATGGGCTGCTTTTGCCATTTCTGCCAGACAATCCGCTGGTCATATCCTTTGAGGCCAGCGAGTTCGACCATGAGACGGTTGCAACTTTGGTTGCCAGCCTATGCGAGACACCCAAAGGTTTTGGTGCTCAAGCGGCTAAAGAGCTTTATGGGGCTTGTTTGCAATCATTTGAAGATTGTGGCTCCGATTTCGAGACACCTCAGCATCAACTTGATTGGGAAGCCGAGCAGTCGGGGACGTTCAATCAGCCATTGGTGCCGGGCAGCGCGGACGCGATTTGGCCGTTGGTAAAACTCAAAGAAATTTTGATTAGTTACGGCACTCGTGGTCCGGCTTACGGTAAAGTCGTCACTATCATCTCTGGGGAATGCGCTTGGGACGGCGAGCACGGTGTAGGCTTGATCTTTACAGACGGTAAAACATTCGTGGCTGTTGGCGGCGCGATGGGGTGAGCATCCCCCTACTCTGAACGCCAGCCCTAGATCACGCGAACTTGCGTCCCGATAGGGCACATTGCGAAGAGTTGCGATATTTGCTCGTTATAAAGACCAATGCAGCCAGAGGAAGACCGCCGCCCGATCTTGCGCGTATCATGCGTACCATGGATCAAATATGCCGGCCAATCTAGATACATTGCGTGGGTTCCCAGCGGGTTACCGGGACCGGGCGGCATATAGGCCAGATCGGGATCTTCGGCGACCATGGAGGCGGTGGGCGTCCAGTCCGGCCCGACTTTTTTGCGCACAATTTTGGTGTAGCCGCGTTTGGTCAGGTCTTCGCGCCGGGGCACGGAGGTGGCAAATACGCGGTAGTTTACGCCTTTTGCGTCCCAGTAATGCAGCGCGCGCGAGGTGGTATCGGCCACGATGGTGGCAACGCCTAGCGTCTCGAAGTGGTCTTGCCAGCGTTGGTATTGGAAGCTCGACGCATTGCGGTCCACCCCGATCGAGGCCTCAGGCGCGCCAACTTCCTCTAGCGGGGCTGCGATGCTTTGCGCGCGCAAAACGGCGGGTAGGCTCAACGCGGCGGAGGCTGTTGCGAGGAACAGGCGGCGGGTTTGTGGTTTGCTCATGTATCGGCCCTTTGTGGCTCATCTGGCAGTTGTCGGTGGAGTATCACTTTGGCCCGCAGGGTCAAACTCACAACTGCGTCATACGCCGCGCGAGGTCGATCATGCGGTTGGAAAAGCCCCACTCATTGTCGTACCAGCCGAACACCCGCGCCATACCGCCCGATTGGGTGACGTGGGTCTCGGGCAGCGCCATGATGATGCTCTCGGGGCGCGCGCGCAGATCTGACGAGACCAGCGGCTCGTCAGTGGTGCCGATGATGGCCCCCCTGGCCGCTTTTAAGGCCTCGTTGATTTTCGCTTCGCTGAAAGGGCGTTGCGCCTGAAAGCTCATGTCGATTGCCGAGACCGATGCCGTTGGCACCCGCACCGAGGTCGCAAAGATGCGCCCCGCCAGATCGGGCAACACCAAGTCGGTGAGCCGCCCCGCCGAGGTGGTGGTCGGCACCATAGACAACGCCGCCGCACGCGAGCGCACCAGATCACCGCGCGGGGCGTCGACTGTGGGCTGCGACCCCGTGTAGCAGTGGATCGTGGTCATATGGGCGGTCACCAGCCCGAAAGCGTCATCAATCACCCGCGCCAGTGGAGCCAGCGCATTGGTCGTGCAGGATGCGCAGGAAATGATTTCCTGCCCCCTTAGTTCCGCGTCATTGGCCCCCAACACCACCGTTTGATCGGCTGTTGGGCATGGCCCCGAAATCAACACGCGCGCAGCCCCCGCTTGCACCCCGCGCGCGGCAAATGCGCGATCATTGGCCTTGCCGGTGCATTCCAACACCAGATCAACGCCGCCCAAGGTGATGTCGGACAGGTCTGGCGCATCGGTTAACGGGTAGCGCACGCCGTTGATGCTCAGCGACATCTCGTCATGGCTGACGTCGCCGGGGAACTGGCCGAACACACTGTCGTGCTTCAACAGGTAGGCGCAGAGTTCAGGGCGCGCGATATCGTTAAGCGCGACGATCTCAAAGCCCTGCCCCGCCGGTGTCGTGGTCAAAAGCCTTAAGATAGAGCGCCCGATGCGCCCCAAGCCATTGATTGCAATTTTTGCCATCTCGCCCGCCCGATTTTCTAGCCGGTTTCGCGGGCCAGCGCGACCAACTCTTGCATTTGCTCAAGGTCAATCGCCCCCGGAACCAGCTCCTCACCAAAGATAAACGCAGGGGTGCCATTCAGCCCGAAAGCCTGTGTCAGCTGGTGGCTGGTTTGCAGGTGAGCGGCGACCTCGGGGGCCTCCATGTCGCGTTGAAGCTGGTCCACATCCATGCCCAGCTCGGCTGCTATCCGCAAAACCGAAGCCTCATTGGCGCGGCCACTGTTTTTCATCAGGGCGACGTGAAACTCTGCGTATTTCCCTTGATTGCGCGAGGCCAGTGACGCCTTTGCGGCATAGACACTTTCCTCGCCCAATATGGGCCATTCGCGCACAACAACCCGCAGGTTTTCATCCGCCTTGATCAGCTTCTCGACATCGCCGAACACGCGGCGGCAATAGCCACAATTATAGTCGAAAAATTCGATGATGGTGACGTCACCATCGGGATTGCCAAGCACCGGCGCGTTCGGGTCCTGCTCCAATGCGCCACGGTTGGCCACCAGCAAGGCTTTGGCCTGATCTGTCTCGGCCTGCTCCTTGCGCGCTTGCAGGGTCTCGATGGCTTCCATCACGATCTCGGGGTTCTCGCGGATCGTCTCCAGCACCAATTCCTGCATCTGCTCGCGTGACAGGCTCTCGGCGGGGGCACTGGTCGCGGCAAGGCAAAGTGCAAGGGCGGTCGTGGTGGTGAAACGGATCATGGCGCGGGCTCCTTGGCGGCCGGAAGTGAGTTGACGCGACCGTGATATGCCGCGAGCGGATTGTCAAACCTTTGCCCATCACGAGGCAGTGAAAACCACGCGCACCCCCTTGCTTTTATCGCCCATGCGGGGGACGAGGGGGCATGAAAATACTCACCATCCTGATCGCCTTGTTGCTCAGCGCCATTCAGCCCGTTTTTGCGGCAAGCTCGCTCGCGTTTCAAAACGAGCGGGTCACCGCACGGCTGATCACTGCTGAGAACGCGGTGACGCCGAATGCTGGCACCGTATCGGTGGCCTTGCAGTTGGAGCTGGCTGAGGGCTGGAAAACCTACTGGAAAGCCCCCGGCGCTGTGGGCTATGCGCCAGATCTGGACTGGTCCGGCTCGGCAAACATCAGCGACGCAAAGCTGCTTTACCCCGCCCCGACCCGCTTTGAAGCCTTTGATATTGAGAACTACGGCTACGCCAAAGCGGTGACGTTCCCGATCCAGTTAATGCTGACCGATCCGGGCCGCGCTGCGGTGATAAACCTATCGGCGAACATCTTGGTCTGCGCCGAGTTGTGCATCCCCGAAATGATTGATTTATCGGTGACATTACTGGCGGGCAACGGCGGCATTGATAGCGCTTCGGCCATGAAAATTGCGCAGGCGGCGGCCAAGGTCCCCACCACAGTGGGCGATGCGGGCATGAGCAACCCACGGTTCTGGTTATCGCCGGATGCCACTGAGTTGCAAGTCGCGATAGACAGCACTGACTCGTTTGGCGCTCAAGTTCAGCTCTTCCCCGATATGGGCGCGGATGCCGCCTTTGGCGCGCCTGAATTCACCTATTCCAAGGGCCGCAAATCATTTGTCGCCACCTTGCCAGTTCTGGCCGCACCCGCGAGCATCGAGCCGTTCGAGATCACGGTCAGCGACGGGGCGCGCGCCGCCAAGTTTTTGGCCATCTACCCAAGCCTGAAA
Organism: Litoreibacter sp.; assembly: GCF_058136045.1. NCBI lineage: Bacteria > Pseudomonadati > Pseudomonadota > Alphaproteobacteria > Rhodobacterales > Roseobacteraceae > Litoreibacter > Litoreibacter sp. The sequence continues at coordinate 50,189 of NZ_JBYVDD010000011.1, read as the reverse complement.
CCACTCGCATCTAACACGGGCGCGGGCACGGCCAGCCTGTGGTGGATCGCGCTAATTGCCCTGCTGGGCGGTTTAATTCTAAACATCATGCCCTGCGTCTTGCCCGTTCTGGCGGTGAAGTTCTCCTCGGCGCTGAAGTCCAGCGACCAATCTGCGACCCGCATCCGCACGGGCTTTCTGGTCTCGGCTTTGGGCGTCATGGCCTTCATGTGGGCGCTGGCGGGCGTGCTGCTGTCCATCCGCGCAAGTGGCGGGCAAATCGGCTGGGGCGTGCAATTCCAAAACCCGATATTCTTGGGGCTGATGATCACCCTGATCGCAGCTTTCGCCGCCAATATGGCGGGGCTGTTCGAAATCACCCTGCCCCAGCGGTTCAACACCTCGGTGTCGAATATGGAGGGCGGCACCGGCCTGCTGGGCGATTTCGCCACCGGAGCACTGGCGGCCGTGTTGGCGACGCCTTGCTCCGCCCCGTTTCTGGGCACTGCCGTGGCCTTTGCGCTGGCGGGAAGTGCAGCGAGTGCGATGGTTATTTTCACGGCCCTCGGCTTGGGGCTGGCCCTGCCTTATCTGCTTGTGGCTGCGCGCCCGTCACTGGTGCAAGCCCTGCCAAAACCCGGTGCATGGATGGTGCGGGTCAAATGGGTCATGGCCGTGTTACTTGGCATGACCGCACTTTGGCTGGGCGTGGTTTTGCTGCGCGTGGCCGGCTGGTCGGTCGTATTGGTCTTGTTTGCGCTGATCGCCGCGGGCCTTTTGGCGATGCTGGCCTCCCGTCGAAGCTCCGCCCGATCATGGGGCGCCGCAGCCTTGATGCTTGCCGCCCCGATTGTGCCAATTGTGGTGCAACCCGCCCCGCAAGCCATCCCCCAGACCGCGAATTGGGCCGCCTTGGATATCGACGCCATTGCGCCCGCCGTGGCGGCTGGCCAAGTGGTGTTTGTCGATGTGACCGCGACTTGGTGCCTGACCTGCAAAGCCAATAAGGCCCGCGTGTTGGACCGCGACGTGATCGCGGATTTACTGGCGCAGAGCAGCATTACCGCCATGCGCGGCGACTGGACCCAGCCCAATCCGCAGATCTTATCCTACCTCAAAGCCAACGGACGTTTCGGCATCCCGTTCAACATCGTCTATGGGCCGAGCGCGCCGCAAGGCATTGCTTTGCCAGAGTTTTTGACCAAAGACGCGGTGATAGAGGCGATTGCGGCGGCGCGGCTCTAGTTCCCGAGCGCCTTCAGCCCCTGCTCAACCGCCAGCCTTTGCGGGTCATCCTCGGGCAAGTTATCGGTGAGTTTTTTGGCGCTATGTAGCGCCGCCAAAGCATCCTCATCACGCCCCAGAACGCTATAGGCACGGGCCAGTTGCAGCCAGCCTTTCAGGTTGCCCGGCTCGTCTTTTAGGCGCGCCGCCAAGTTCCCGACCATGTTGCGAATGAAATCTTGGCGCTCCTCCTCGGACAAATCCGACGCGGCGGCGATGTCGCCCGAAGTTGGCCCCCGCGGCGCGTCGGGGAAGTCCGGAAGTGCGACAAGATCAAGGTTGAACCCCGCCCCCATGCGATTGGCTTCGCGCAGGAAAACCGCCATCCAAGGCACCTCTGCTTGCTCTTGTGCGATACGCGCAAGCAACATCGTGCGCGCGTCCAATGTCTGGCCCGCTTGATCCAGAGCAACCGCGCGGTAGTAGGTGCCCGCGGGGTTGTTAGGGTCAAGTTCCAACGCCTTAGAGATGGCCTCCTCGGCAAGTTTGGTGACCACGCCGTTCTCGGCAGAAATCAACACCTCGGCGTATTGCGACCATGTGGCCGAGGTGGCGTCTTCGCGGTTAACGATCTGCGAATACGCATAGGCGGCATCGCCAAAGCGGCCCATGTTCGAATAGGTCGTCGCCAGCAAGTCCCAACCGCGGGTCTCGCCGCCATCGGCTTCGCTCTCCAGTTTACTGCGCAATTGTGCGGTCAGTTTGGTGAGGTTTTGAGCCTCTTTTTGCTCGGCTTCACGGTCTTTGAAGGGCACAGATGCAACGCCCGGCGCGCCCAATTGCATATAAAGCGCGGCCCCCGCCAAAGGGGTTGCCAAGGCGAAGGCGATCAACAGGCCACGCCCCGCAGAGCCATCCTTGAATGCCGCGCTGCGCGTGCGGTCGGCCGCGATCATTCGCCGCTTAATTTCGACCCGTGCGTTGGCCGCTTCGGCCTCGGAAATCAGCCCGCGTTCCATGTCGCGATCGACCTCACCCAACTGGTCACGAAAGATGGCGATCGCGCCATCAGCACGGTCCAGTGCTCCATCCGAGTGGCGCAAAAGAGGCCACAAGAACGCCAGCGTCGTTACCCCTGCGAATACAGCGGCGAAGGCCCAAAAAATCATGTGTTAGCGTCCTCATCAGTCATGAGTTTGGCCAAGGCCACTTCCTCATCAGCGCTCAGCTGGGTGTCCTTAGTAGACGGTTTACGTCGCCCTCGTGACAGCGAGAACGCCACCGCAATTCCACCCAAAGACAGGATGGCGAAAGGCCCAAGCCATAGCGCGTAGGTGGACGGCTTGAAGGGCGGCTTGAACAGCACAAAATCACCGTAGCGCAGCACCAGAAAATCATAGATTTGCTGGTCTGTATCGCCCGCCACAAGGCGTTCGCGGATCAAGACGCGCAGGTCACGGGCAACGCCCGCATTGGAGCTATCGATCGGCTCGTTTTGGCACACCACGCAGCGCACATTGGTGGAAATAATGCGGGCGCGTTGCTCCAGTGCGACGTCGGATAACACCTCATCCGGCTCCACCGCAAACGCGGGGCTACTGGCCAACAAAATGACAGTCATGAGAGCGGCACGGATCATTGGGAAACCTCAGCTAAAGCGTCCTTGAACCGCCTCAGGCCATCACCCACAACCGGGCCTGCAAAGCGGTGGCGGATGATACCTTCCGCGTCGATGATGAATGTTTCCGGCACACCCGAGATGCCAAGATCAATACCCGCACGCCCTGAATAATCGGACCCAATGGCCAGATATGGATTACCCAATTCCGCCAGCCATTTGGCCGCTGCCTCAGGTTTGTCTTTGTAGTTGATGGCTATCAACGTCAGGCCTTGCTCTGCGGCGAGGCGCGTCAAAACCGGATGCTCTGCACGGCACGGGCCGCACCAAGAGGCGAAGACATTAAGCAGCTTGATGCCCTCGATTTTGGACAAATCAGCGGTGCTGAACCCGGGGCGATCTACCCCGGCAACAGGGGCTAAATCCAGCGCAGGCACCGGCTGCGAAATCAGCACAGACGGGATCGAGGACGGGTCGCGCCCGCCCGACAGGCCCCAGATTGAGAACCCGCCTATGATCAGAGCCACCACCAGAGGCAGCGCAAAAAGCAATCGTTTCATTGGCTTACTCCGCCGGTGTGGCGCCCACGGGGGCTTTGGGTTTCTGACGTGACTTTCTAGGTGCACCAACGCGCAGGCGCCGGTCAGAGAGCGACAAGCCCCCACCCAGAACCAGCAAAGTGACACCAATCCACAGGCAGTTCACCAGTGGCTCGTACAGGGCGCGCAGGGTCCATGATCCTTTGGCCCCTTCCGCTGCGGGTTCTGCAATCGAGACATAAAGATCCCCCGCCAGAGTTTGACGAATGGCGCTCTCGGTGGTCGAGGAACCGGCTGCCGGATAGACCCGCCGCTCCGGGTACAGCTTGGTGACAAACTGGCCGTTGCGGGTCACATTCAGGGTCGCGACTTGGGCGATGTAGTTGGGGCCGCGTTGGCGTTCCACGCCCTCGAACGTCAGATCGAAACCCGCAATTTCAATCTGTGTGCCGGGATCCGCAAACACCACGATATCTTCTTTCCAAGCTGACGATCCGGTCGCCCCCATGACCAACACTGCCAGCCCAATATGGGCCAGTGTCATGCCATGCGAGGCGCGTGGCTGGCGGCGAATGCGTGCCAGCGCGCCGGGTTGAAACAGCTTCACGCGCTTGGTCCATTCCTGCGCGGTGGCGACCAGCAACCAGACCGCGATGGCCAGCGTTACAATCGCCAAGACCGGACCTCCGGTAGACAAATACCAAACCACCAAAGCGGCGATGGCAGCCAGCGCAAACGCCAGTTTCAAGCGGGACAAAACACCGGGCAAATCGGCGCGTTTCCACGACAGAAACGGCCCGATCCCCATGACCACCAGCAACGGCAGGACAATCGGAATGAAGCCTGCGTTAAAGAACGGCGGGCCGACAGAAATTTTGTCGCCCGTGACCGCCTCTAGAAACAGCGGATAAAGGGTGCCAAACAGCACGGTGGCGGTGGCGGTGGCCAGCAACAGGTTGTTAATGAGCAGCCCCGCCTCGCGTGACACCGGTGCGAACAAGCCGCCGCCTTCCATAGCAGGCGCGCGCCATGCAAACAGCGCCAAAGAGCCGCCGATAGAGACAAAAAGCAGCCCCAAAATGTAAATGCCCCGTTCGGGATCAACGGCGAAGGCATGCACGGATGTGAGCAGGCCAGAGCGCACGATAAACGTGCCCAACAGCGACAGAGAAAACGTCAAGATGGCCAGCAAAATGGTCCAGCTTTTGAAGGTGTCGCGCTTCTCGGTCACGATGGCGGAATGCAACAGCGCAGTGCCCAGCAACCACGGCATGAACGAGACATTTTCGACCGGATCCCAGAACCACCAGCCACCCCACCCCAGCTCGTAATAGGCCCACCACGAGCCGAGCCCGATCCCTGCCGACAGCGATGTCCACGCGGCCAAAGTCCACGGGCGCACCCAACGCGCCCAAGCCGGATCTACGCGCCCCTCAATCAGGGCGGCGACGGCGAAAGAGAACACGATCGAGAAGCCCACATAGCCGACATAGAGCAGCGGGGGGTGGATCGCGAGGCCGATGTCTTGCAGCAGCGGGTTCAGGTCTTTGCCGTCCAAGGGGGGCGGAAAAACCCGTGTAAACGGGTTCGACGTAAACACCATAAAGCTGATGAACCCCACGGAAATCCACGCCTGCACCGCCAAGGTCCGCGCCTTTAAAGCCATCGGAATGTTGCGCCCGAAAAAGGCCACCGCCGCACCGAAGCCTGCAAGGATGAACACCCAGAGCAGCAAGGAGCCCTCGTGATTGCCCCAAGTTCCCGCAACTTTATAGAGCATCGGCTTGAGCGAGTGGGAGTTGTTCACCACGTTCAACACGGTGAAATCTGACACGATATAGCTGCGCATCAACGCGCTGAATGCAAAGGCAATCAGCACGAATTGCACCAAAGAGCTGGCCTGCGCCGAGCGCATCCACAACGCATTACCGCGCGCAGCCCCGAGCATGGGCAACACGCTTTGCACCAGTGCCGCAACCAATGCCAAAGAGAGAGCAAATTGTCCGAGTTCAGGGATCATGGGTCTGCCTGTTTAAAGAGTTGACCCTAGATGGGGTGAAGCCTGCACAAAGGTCAAGCGGCGGGGGCGCGACGCGTTGACCCTACTGCTTCACTATTTAGTGCGCCTCGCCCTAGGAGCGGGTGATCCGGAGCAGTGCAACCCCCAGCAAAGTCACCATGGTCGAGACAACTTTGCCAAGGCTCAGCCGCTCGCCCATAAGGAACACGCCAATCAACAGCGCAAAGATAATCGAGGTTTCGCGCAGGGCGGTGACTAGGGCAATCGGCGCTTGGGTGAAGGCCCACATGACCAAGCTATAGGCCGCAAATGATGCCGAGCCGCCGATCAGGAAGACTTTCAAGCCGCGTCGTGGCAAATCACGCAACACTTGCGGCGTGGTCACGGCCATAAACCCCGCAAAAATGACCGCATTGGCAATACCCAGCCACGCGTAATAGCCCAATGCCGTACCCGCAACCCGCGCGCCCAGCCCATCCACAAGCGAGTAGCTGGCGATGAAACACCCCGTTGTCAGGGCCATCACCGTGGCGCGGTGGTTGCGCCCCCCGTCAGCCCCGCGCACCAGTGAGATGCTTAAAATGCCCGCGGCGATCGTGCCGATTGCCAGTAATTCCCCGCCTGACAAATCCACCCCAAGGATCGCGACAGACACGGCCGCGACCAGCAAGGGCGCAACCCCGCGCGCAATCGGGTAGACTTGTGTCAGGTCGCCTATCTTGTAGCTGCCCAGCAAGAACATCTGATAGCCAAAGTGCAGCGCGATGCCCGCAAGGATATAGGGATAGCTGGCCGGGTCCGGCGCAGGCACAAACATCAACATCGGCAGCGCCAGCGGCAAATGCCCAATCACCACCCCCGCCATATTCAGCCGTTTATCCGTCCCGCTCTTTACCAGCGCATTCCACACGGCATGCAACAAGGCTGCTGTTATAACCGCAAGGAAAACAATAGATGTCATAGTGTAAGGCTAGGCAGCATTTACCCCCCCCGCAAGCGTTAACCGAATTGATCCATATCAAGGCGGGCTGGGGTAATTTTACGTTAGTGTCTAAGCGCTCATAAAGCGCGACAGTTCACACATTTAAATTGAAAGATCATATGACCACTAAAGATGCAAACCCCACCCCCCCTAAGCCCGAGAAGCCGTCTCATTCCATTACCGGTTTTGAGCAAGGGGAATACCCCTATAAGGAAAAGCTGGATCGTAAAACCTACGAGAAAGAAAAGGCTGCCCTACAGGTGGAGTTGCTGAAGGTTCAGCACTGGGTTCAAGAGACAAACCAGAAATTTGTGCTGTTGTTTGAAGGCCGCGATGCTGCCGGTAAGGGCGGCACGATCAAGCGGTTCACCGAGCATTTGAACCCACGCGCCGCGCGGGTGGTGGCTTTGAACAAACCCTCTGACGAAGAGCGCGGGCAGTGGTTTTTCCAGCGCTATATCAAGCACCTGCCCACCGAGGGCGAAATGGTTCTCTATGACCGCTCGTGGTACAATCGCGCGGGTGTTGAGCGGGTGATGAATTTCTGCGAGCCAGCCGAATACTTGGAATTCATGCGCCAAACTCCCGATTTTGAACGGATGTTGGTGCGCAGCGGCATCAAGCTGTTCAAATACTGGTTCTCCGTCACCCAAGAGGAGCAAAAGCGCCGCTTTGCCTCGCGCGAAACCGATCCTTTGAAGCGGTGGAAACTATCGCCAGTTGACCGCGCAAGTTTTGATAAATGGGACGACTATACCGAGGCCAAGGAGGCGATGTTCTTCTACACAGACACCGCTGACGCGCCTTGGACGGTGATCAAATCGAACGATAAAAAACGCGCCCGACTGACCTGCATCAAGCATTTCTTGTGGCAGCTGGACTATCCGGACAAGGACTTGGAGGCCGCGACGCCACCTGACCCGAAAATTTTCCATCAGGCCGAGTCGGTGTTGCATGACACGAGCCATATTTTGGCCGCCTCGATGCATCCCAAAGCACGTAAAACTTAAAGCACCCCGCATGAGGCCAGCCTTACGGCCTCATGCTCTGCCACCCCTTCATCACAGCCAGCCGCAAAGCTGGCCACTGTAAGCGGGGTTTCCATGTCAGGAAAATGGTAAACAGCGTTAACGCAAAACGGTCCTGCGCCGGAATGGCCAAGAGTGCGGCCAACAGAGCCAACCTCACCGATCATCAACCCCGCGCCATAGCCACAACGCGTCCAAGGCCGCCCCTCTATTGGGCCACCCAAGGGGATATCATCGCTCATCTGCGCCAATGTATCGAGATCAACGACCTGCCCCGCAAACACCGCATGTAGCAGCCGCGCCGCGTCAGCTGCGGTGCCAATCAGGCAGCCATGAAACACCCAAGCCGGATCATATCCAGCCCCCTGCGGCCAATGTATCTTGGCAAATTGCGCTTGGGTTTTAGCCATAGAAATGCTCGCGAGCCCCAAGGGTTTGCACAATATTTCGTCGATCAGCACACCAATCTCGCGCCCTGCCGCGCGCGCGATCTGTTCAGATGCAAACATGTAGCCGATGTTGGAATAGGCCCAACCTTCGCCCGGCTTAAACAGCAGATCATCAGGGCGGGCATTCTTTATCATTTTTGCACGCGACCAAGCGGGCGCACGGGCCTCGACATCACAGCCATACTGCGCCAATTGCCCGTATTCGGGCACGCCCGCACTGTGATTTAAAAGTTGACGTAAACTATAGGGCTGCTGCTCAATTTCGGCGTCCAAATCGAGCACCCCACTTTGTGCCAGCCGGTAGCCACAAAGCGCAATCGCCGTCTTCGTGAAGCTCCAATATGGGAACAGCGCATCGGGGTTTCCAAAGCTTTTCTCGCGCCCGGACGCGTCGATAACATGCGAATAAAGTATCATAAGATTGCACCCCAATCCGCTCTGCGCGAGGTGGGCATTTGCACGCCCACCTGCTTTACTTTCAAAGGCTCAGGCCTATTTCAACGCCAGATCAGTGATCTCGGACGTCCACGCGCCCACCGGTTCTTTGCTGATAACCGGGTCAGAACCGCCGCCCAGCAATGTTGCCACTGTACGCTTAAAGTCGGCCTCGTCCAGCGCCCCGTTAGAGCCTGCTGTCAGCTTGGCAATCTCTGCCATCATACGCTTTTGGTGCGCCTCGGTTTGCGCGCCGGATTCGTCGTTCTCCAGCACAATGCCAGCCGCTTCATCCGGGTTCGCCTCGGCGTATTTCCAGCCCTTCATTGAGGCACGCACGAAGCGGACCATCTTATCCTTGAAGGCCGGGTCTTTGAGGTTCTCTTCCAATGCGTAAATACCATCTTCCAGCGTGGCGACGCCTTGGTCTTCATACTTGAAAGTCACCAGCTCATCCTCGGACACGCCCGCATCTAAGACTTGGCCGTATTCGTTGTAGGTCATGGTCGAGATGCAGTCGGCTTGGCGTTGCAACAGCGGGTCTACATTGAAGCCTTGCTTCAGCACAGTGACACCATCCGCGCCGCCATCAGTGGAGATACCTTCTTGGCTCATCCAGCTCAGGAACGGGTACTCATTGCCATAGAACCACACGCCGATGGTTTTGCCCTTGAAGTCCTGCGGGCTTTTGATGCCGGTGTCTTTCCAGCAAGTCAGCATCAGGCCGGATGTCTTGAACGGCTGCGCGATATTAACCACGGCCAACCCTTTTTCGCGCGCCGCCAGCGCGGACGGCATCCAGTTCAGCATGACATCAGCACCGCCGCCAGCCAGTACTTGTGGCGGGGCAATATCGGGCCCACCTGCCAGCACGGTTACGTCAAGGTCTTCGGCCTCGTAGAAGCCTTTATCCAAGGCCACGTAATAGCCCGCAAACTGGGCTTGCGTGACCCATTGCAGTTGCAACTTCACTTCATCGGCGGCATTGGCTGCCGTCGCCATGGCAAGTGCCGCGACGCTCATAAGTAGCTGTTTCATCTTATCTTCCTCCAGGTTGGTTTATTATACGCATTGTTATTTCCGCTGTGACGGGTGCCAGAATGTGACCGACTTTTCTGCCATCGCCACCACCCCGTAAAAGGCCGAGCCCGCAAGCCCCGCCACCACGATCTCGGCCCAGACCATATCCAGCGCCAATTGCCCCACCGAAGTTGAGATGCGAAACCCCATCCCCATCGTCGGAGAGCCAAAGAACTCGGCCACAATCGCGCCGATCAGCGCCAAGGTCGTTGAAATTTTAAGCCCGTTGAATATGAACGGCATCGCCGCTGGCAGGCGTAATTTGGTTAGGCTGGGCCAGTACCCCGCCCCATAGGTGCGCATCAAATCACGCTGCATTGTGGTGGTTTCTTGCAGCCCCGCAACGGTGTTCACCAACATCGGGAAGAACACCATAACCACCACAACGGCGGCCTTGGACTGCCAGTCGAACCCGAACCACATCACCAGTATCGGGGCAGTTCCCACAATCGGCAGGGCCGCAACAAAATTGCCCACGGGCAACAAGCCTCGCTTTAGAAAATCGTAGCGATCCACCAGTATCGCCATCAAAAATGCCGCACCACAGCCGATCAAATACCCTGCCAGCGCACCTTTCAAGAAGGTCTGTTTGAAATCCAGCCAAAGCGTCGGAATCTCGCGCAGGAACGTCGCGACCACTTGGCTCGGTGCAGGCAAAATAACCAAGGGCACACCTAGGCCACGCACCAGCAGCTCCCAAACGCTCAAAAGCGTCAGGCCAAAAATAGCTGGAACCAACAGGCCTATGGCGCGGGTCTTCGCATAGGGGCCATTGGCCAGCCGGACATTGAGCGCCCACATGGACAGCCAGAAAATCAGGGCTATGACAACCAACATCATACCAACCCCATCCGTCTAAGCACCCGCTTTTGGATGAAGCCGATAAACAGCACCAAACTTGCAGCCATCAGCGCCGCCAAAACCAAGGCGGACCAGATTTGGACCATCTGCCCATAGTAGCTGCCAGTCAGCATCCGCCCGCCAAGACCGCGCGCACCGCCCGCAGGCAACTCGGCCACGATGGCCCCGACTAAGGCCGCCGCCACCCCAATTTTAAGCGAGGTAAACAGATAGGGCATAGAAGCGGGCAAGCGCAGCTTCCAGAAGCCTTGGCCTTTGGAAGCATTGTAGGTTTTGAGTAAATCCAGTTGCATCCCATCCGGCGCACGCAGCCCTTTAACCATGCCCACAACGACGGGGAAGAAGCTCAGATAGGCCGAGATAATGGCCTTGGGGATCAGGCCCTGAACGCCGATCGAGTTGAGAACCACAATGATCATCGGCGCAATGGCAAGGATCGGAATGGTCTGCGAGGCAATCGCCCAAGGCATGACGCTCATATCCATCGCGCGGCTGTGCACAATGCCCACGGCCAGCAAAATCCCGGCCCCCGTACCGATAGCAAAGCCCAACAGGGTCGCGCTTAAGGTGATCCAGCCATGATAAACCAATGACCGCTTAGAGGTGACTTTCTTCATCACCGTGGTTTCCCAAAGGTCGCGCGCTATTTGATGCGGTGCAGGCAGTCGTGGGCGGTCCTGCGCATAGGTGGCTGGAATGGAAAAGCTATTTGCAAAGACCAGGCCAAAAGCAGAAGCATCGCGCCGCTCAATCGGATTGTCTGGCGTGACCACGGCCCCCGCGCGCTCCAAGCTAGTCAGCGTTTCTTTCACGTTCATGAACGGCACTGCCGCATACCAAAACGCAAAAATCGCGGCCACGACAGTCAAGATAGGCCCTAGATTACGCATGCGCCCCCCTCCCTATCATTGTTCCACAAATATCCCCGCCGGAGGCAATCCAACGCCGACCAAGCCGAGCTGAGGCCCGCGTTGGAATTGGATATTTAAAGAACAATGATGGGATTAACGTCACGCTAACCAACCAACGGGTAGAGTTTCTTTGCGGAACAGGCTGGGAAGCCGATGGCCGTGAACGGTGATGGGGTGCGACGGCATCTACATTCCTGCGCCTCGGCTGCTTTGGTCGGGGCGCAATACGCCATGAGCATTTTTGATCACTCATCACTATGCCCTGCCCTAAGTCCTTCACGAACCCGGTGGGCGATCTCTATAAACTCGGGGCTGTCGCGAATATCTAGAGGCCGCTCTTTCGGTAACGGGCTTTCAATGACATCCGCGATACGGCCCGGTCGCGGGCTCATCACCACGATCTTGGTAGAGAGATACACGGCCTCAGGGATTGAGTGCGTCACAAAGGCAATGGTCTTTTGGGTTCGCGCCCACAGCTCCAGCAGTTGCTCGTTCAGGTGGTCACGCACGATTTCATCAAGGGCGCCGAATGGCTCGTCCATCAGCAAAATATCCGCATCAAACGCCAGCGCGCGCGCGATGGAGGCACGTTGCTGCATCCCCCCAGACAATTGCCACGGGAATTTTTTGCCAAAATCAGACAACTCTACAAGCTCCAGAACCCGTGCGACACGCTCATTCTGGTCGGCTTTCGAGTAGCCCATAATTTCCAAAGGAAGCTTAATATTGCCCGCAATAGAGCGCCATGGATACAGGCCAGCCGCCTGAAACACATAGCCATAGGCGCGCGCGCGGCGGGCCTCGTCGGCGCTCATCCCGTTAACAGTTAGAGTGCCGCCAGTGGGTGTTTCTAACCCCGCAATGCAGCGCAAAAATGTCGTCTTGCCACAGCCTGACGGGCCGATAAAGCTAACAAAATCACCTTGCTGGATGTCCAGCGATACGTCTTTCAACGCGTGGACCGGCGCATCGGCGGTTTGAAAAGTCAGATCAAGCGACTTGGCTGAAATGACAGGTGAAGCAACATTTGAGGCCATTCAGAATGGCCCCGCGATACGGGTTATGCAGGTGTTGCATCTTCCGCCAAATCGCCAGTCGCGACTGATGCCGCACTGTATTTCGACCAAACGCCGCCGATTGCGAATGCTGCAAAAATGAACATTGCGTCGGCAATCGCCACCTCGTTGATCCATGTGCCAACCGCCAAAAGCGCCAGCGCCAGAACCAATAGTACTTTCGTTAAGAGAACTTGCATGTGTAAACCCCTCTGCCTGTCCTGTCTGTGGCAAGGGTTTTCTCAATGCATTTTGGCGATTTTGTGGCCTGATCCGGGCATTTTGGACGTTATTGTTCATAAAATTAACCATTATACGCCAGACGGGATGTTCAAAGGGTTGCGCTCTATCTTGCGCGGCGTGTTCAGCGCCTTCCAACGGCTCAGCGCCTTGGAGCCGCTGGCAAAGGCCGGGCGACGCACGAATTTACCACGTCCCGGCTGCGGTTGCGAATTTTGGCCGTAAGCCCAAACCACTTCCCCACGCGACAAGGTATAGCGCGGTTGCGCCGTAACGGTCATGCCCTCGAACACATTGTAATCGATAATAGATTTTTGTGTGCTCACGGCAATTTCGCGACTGATCGTCGGATCCCAGACTACGATATCAGCGTCCCCGCCCACCGCAATACCGCCTTTTAACGGATAGATATTGAGAATTTTGGCGATATTAGTCGAAGTCACAGCGACGAATTCCTCAGGCGTTAGGCGGCCCGTCTCAACCCCCGTGGTCCAGAGCATCGCCATGCGCTCCTCCAGCCCGCCAGTGCCATTTGGAATGGTGGTGAAATTATCAAGGCCCATTTGTTTTTGCTTATCGGTAAAGGCCGCATGATCCGTGGCTACAACTTGCAATGACCCCGAAGCCAGCCCCGCCCAAAGCGACGCTTGATGATCTTTGGAGCGGAACGGCGGCGACATTACGCGGCGCGCGGCGTACTGCCAATCTTTGTTGAAATACTCGCTCTCATCCAGCGTCAGGTGCTGTATCAGCGGCTCGCCATAGACCCGCATCCCCTTTTGGCGCGCACGCCGGATCGCCTCATGGGCCTGTTCGCACGACACATGCACAATATAGAGCGGCGTGCCGGCAGCGTCAGCAATCATGATGGCGCGGTTGGCAGCTTCGCCTTCAAGTTCAGGGGGGCGTGAATAGGCGTGGCCTTCTGGCCCAGTGATGCCCTCGGCCAGATATTTTTGCTGCAACTCCTGCACGATATCGCCGTTCTCGGCATGAACCAGCGGCAAGGCGCCTAACTCCGCACAACGCCGGAATGAGGCGTATAGCTCATCATCCTCGACCATCAACGCGCCTTTATAGGCCATAAAATGCTTGAACGTGTTGATGCCGCGCTTGTTAACAACGTCGTCCATCTCGTTGAAAATAGTCTCGTTCCAGTCGGTGATTGCCATGTGGTACGAGATATCGGTGCAAATCTGGTCACGCGATTTGCGGTCCCAAGCATCAATCGCATTCAGCAAGCTGCCATCCTCACCGGGCAGACAAAAATCCACCAGCATCGTCGTGCCACCAGCAGCCGCGGCGAAGGTGCCGCTCTCGAATGTCTCGGCGGCGGTGGTGCCCATGAAGGGCATTTCCAGATGGGTATGCGGGTCAATGCCGCCGGGGATCACATACGCACCCTCGGCGTCAATCACCTCGTCACCTTTCAGGTTCTCGCCAATTTCAGCGATTTTCTCGCCCTCAATCAGCACATCCGCCTGCCAGCTTCGATCGGCCGTCACGATCGTGCCGCCTTTGATAACTTTGCTCATTTGCGATGTCCCCCTATTGGTCTGTTTGTCAGTTTTTCGAGCACGCTTTGCCGCCCGCAGTTACTTCGCGATCCTTGAGAAGCAGATGAAGACCCAACGCATTCCCTTGGTCACAAATTTTATCCCAATCCAGATTTGCCGCAGAATATTCGACCGCCAGAACATCCTTGCCCGCGTCTAAATATGGCTTTGCATCTTTGCAAAATTCATATTCAAAGCACTGTTCTAGCAGCAAAAAATCTGCGTCCTCAACCAAATCCGGTATCAACTCTGGCGCATTTTTCTGCCCGAATATCAGCCCCTTTCTATGGGCATATCTGGCCAGCTCACGCACATATTTTACCGTGTCACCCTCTGTGATCGGGAAGCCGCTCTCGCTGTCATGAAGGTCAATATTATCCCCCTCCATCCCGACAAACCCCATGGCTGCGCAGCGATCAATGCGCGCGTGCATGATCTGCATAATTTGGGGCTGCCGAATGTCGATATAGACCTCATCGGGCCAATTCCCCAAAGCCTTGCCAATAGTCTCGCTCGGAAAAGCGGCGGCATCCTCACGGTACTCCTCGCGGGTGCCAACACTGATATAACAGATCGGTTTCACGTCTCGGGCTTTGAGCTCAGCCACGTCCTCTGGGCTGACCCCATCCATGTCGGTGATCAACAATGAGACCCGCACAGACAGGTCCAACGGCTCGGTCAATTGCCAGTCCCAATGGGCCGGTTGCGCGCCGCCGATGACGAAAATCGCGAACGGTAGGGTCAGGGCTGAAGAGAGCCATGTCATCATGTTATTTCCTCCGGATTGAGAAGTTGCTGCGCTGTGCTCCGATGCCCCGCGACATCACCATGTCAATCAAGACCGCATTTTTGTCGATTGAGAAGACGGCATGGCGGGGCGACTGCTTGATCCCTTTGTTGTTTGCTTTTGGGTCAAGTTTCGTCTTGGCGTGCCAAACCCCGGCCTCTTCGGTTGTCATCGTGAGCAATGATACCGACCGACCGCTTTTGTCCGTCGATGTATGGCGGCATGCGCCCAGAACAGCAAAGCAGTCATGGGGTGCAAATTCGGTGACGTCTGAAAGGATGTTCGACTTCACGGCACGAAACCTGTTGTCAGCCGTCAGCCCGATAGGGACAAACAACTGGTTTCCCTTTACGCGCACAGGTGATTTTCCAAGGGTTTTGGCCACAACTTTAGAGATGTCTTCCAAGTTTTCCACATCAGGCAAGGTCAGGGTCATCATGCCAGTGTAGGTGTATCGGGTCGCGCTGCGCTGTCGCGATCTTAGGGACATTTCGGCGGAAAAAGGCGCGCCCTCAGTCGATAGTGCAAAGCGATATGTCACGCCCGATGGCGGCTTGGCCGCGTCCAAATCAACCTCGGATCCAACGCCGGGACGAATGGATTGCCCACTTGGGGCAACGTCACATCCCGACAGCGCAAACCCGACAAAAACGATAAAGGCGCTTAGAAATTTCAACCAACGATCTCCGCTGTTTCAACGACAGCATGGAACAAAACATTCGCCCCGGCCTCGGCCCACTCAGGGCTAATTTCTTCGGCCTCGTTATGACTTAGCCCGTCAACGCAGGGGCACATGATCATCGCCGTCGGTGCCACGCGGTTGATCCAACACGCATCATGGCCCGCCCCGGAGATCAGGTTCATGTGGGAATATCCAAGCCGCTCTGCCGCGCCACGCACGGCGCTTACGCAGCCCTCGTCAAAGGTGACAGGATCAAAGCCGCCGACTTTTTCCAGCTCCAACCCCAGCCCCATTTCGTCGCAAATTTTCTGCGCGCCAGAGGCCAGCCTCTTCTCCATATCCTCGATCACGCTCAGGTCGGGCGAGCGTAGATCGACAGTGAAAACCACCTTGCCGGGGATCACATTGCGCGAGTTCGGGAAGACGTCGATATGGCCCGCCGCCCCCACCGCATGGGGTGCGTGGGACCAGGCGATTTCATCCACCAAATCCAGCACCCGAGCCATGCCCAGCCCTGCATTTTTACGCATCGGCATCGGGGTTGAGCCGGTGTGGCTGTCTTTGCCCGTGATGGTCAATTGCGTCCAACTCAGCCCTTGGCCATGGGTCACGACGCCAATTTCAGTGTTCTCCACCTCCAAAATCGGGCCTTGCTCAATGTGCAATTCAAAGAAGGCGTGCATCTTGCGCGCGCCAACCTCTTCCTCGCCACGCCAGCCAATACGGTCCAGCTCGGCACCGAACTTTTTGCCCTCGGCATCGGTCCGATCGTAGGCCCAATCCTGCGTGTGAATACCAGCAAACACACCCGAGGACAGCATCGCAGGCGCGTATCGCGTGCCCTCCTCATTGGTAAAATTGGTCACTACAATAGGGTGTTTTGTCTTTATATTCAGGTCATTAAGGGATCGGATGATTTCCAACCCGCCAAGCACACCCAATACGCCATCGTATTTGCCGCCCGTGGGTTGCGTGTCGAGGTGAGAGCCAACATAAACCGGTAACGCCGCTGGATCAGTGCCCTCGCGCCGCGCGAACATATTGCCCATTTGGTCCAGCCCCATGGTGCAGCCAGCCGCCTCGCACCAGCGTTGAAACAGGGCGCGCCCTTCGCCATCCTCGTCGGTCAGGGTTTGGCGATTGTTGCCACCAGCCACACCGGGGCCAATCTTGGCCATCGCCATCAAGCTGTCCCACAGCCGAGCGCCATCAATCTTAAGGTTTTCGCCCGGTGCCGCTCCAGATGATGTCATTGGTGTCTCCCCCCGTATTTGACCACACGGTCAAAGGAAGGCTACCAGTGGTCCTTGGACTGTCAAGGATTCCCCTTGAATAAACCGTCGGAAGCCCCGAAAATGCAAAAGAAAAAGGCATATCTATATGGCAGACGGACAACCGCGCACCCGTATTCAGCAACGCAACCGCGACACCATCCTCGAGGCCGCGCTAGAGGTGTTCTCGAACAACGGATTTCGGGGCGCAACATTGGACCAAATTGCCACCAAGGCGGGATTATCCAAGCCGAATTTGCTGTATTATTACCCCTCCAAAGATGCCATCCACGCCGAGCTTTTGTCCGGTTTGATGGACACTTGGCTGGACCCGATGCGCGCCTTGAATGCGCAGGGCGACCCGATCCCGGAGATCCTTGCCTATGTGGAGCGGAAGCTGGAAATAAGCCGCCTTTACCCACGCGAAAGCCGCCTGTTTGCCAATGAAATCGTGCAAGGCGCACCGCGTATTTCAGGCGCCCTCGGGGGGGAATTAAAACCACTGGTGGATGAGAAGGCCGAGGTCATTCGCGGCTGGATTTCTCAGGGTAAAATTGCCGAGCTTCACCCGTATCATTTGATCTTCTCGATCTGGTCTTTGACCCAACATTACGCTGACTTTGATGTACAGGTTCGCGCGATTTTGGGGGAAGAGGAACCATTCGACGAGGCCCTGACTTATCTACGCGGTATTTTCGTAAAGATATTAACCCCTTAGAGCGATATCAAACACTCTAAGGGGGACTGAAACCCCTCTTATTCCGCCGCGCAAGCTCCGGGGTTGTTGGGGTGCATTGTCCAGTTTGCATAGTCTTTTTCCACGGTCTTCCCGGTGCGCGGATCAACCTCGCCTGGCGCCATTGGAACCATGGAAATACAATCCTCGATCGGGCAAACATCAACGCAGAGGTTGCACGCGACGCATTCGGCATCGATCACCTCAAACACCCGCGTATCCGACATCGAAATTGCCTGATGCGAGGTGTCTTCGCAGGCCGCGAAACACCGACCACAACTGATGCACGCATCTTGATCAATCACCGCTTTTGCCACGTAATTGAGGTTCAGATATTGCCAATCGGTGACGTTCGGAATCGCTTGCCCCATGAAGTCCGCAATCGAGGTGTGGCCCTTCTCGTCCATCCAGTCGGACAGGCCGGAAATCATCTCTTCGACCACTTTGAACCCGTAGGTCATCGCCGCCGTGCAGACCTGCACATTGCCACAACCCAACGTGATAAATTCCGCCGCATCGCGCCATGTGGTGATGCCGCCAATGCCCGAGATTGGCAGGCCGTGCGTGTCTGGATGACGGGCGATTTCCGACACCATGGACATGGCAATCGGCTTGACCGCCGGGCCGCAATAGCCGCCGTGCGAGCCCTTGCCGTCAATGCTTGGCTCGGGACTCATTGTGTCAAGGTTAACGGAAGTGATCGAGTTAATCGTGTTGATCAAAGACACCGCATCCGCCCCACCGCGCCGCGCCGCCGCCGCCGGTTTACGCACGTCGGTGATGTTCGGCGTCAGCTTCACGATCACGGGCTTGGAGTAGTATTGCTTGCACCAGCGCGTCACCATCTCAATGTATTCAGGCACTTGGCCGACGGCCGCGCCCATGCCGCGCTCTGACATGCCATGCGGGCAGCCGAAATTCAGCTCGATCCCGTCCGCGCCAGTCTCCTCGACCAGCGGCAGGATGTCCTTCCACGCCTGCTCTTCACAGGGCACCATCAACGACACAATGATGGCGCGATCTGGATAGTCGGCTTTGACGCGTTTGATTTCCTCGAGGTTGGTTTGCAGCGGGCGATCGGTGATCAGCTCAATATTGTTGAGCCCCAAAAGGCGGCGATCCGCGCCGTAAATAGCGCCGTATCGCGGACCATTTACATTGACCACCGGCGGGCCTTCCATGCCCAAAGTTTTCCATACGACACCGCCCCAGCCAGCCTCAAAGGCACGGCGAACGTTGTATTCTTTATCCGTCGGCGGCGCGGAGGCCAGCCAGAACGGGTTCGGGCTTTTGATGCCCAGAAAGTCGGTCGTCAGATCGGCCATGCTTATGCGCCTCCCATCAAAGTAGAGTGAATATCCTCGGCCGCATCGCGCCCTTCGGCCACGGCCGTCACGGTCAGATCATCGCCGCCCGAGGCGCAGTCGCCGCCAGCCCAAACGCCCGATTGCGAGGTGCGCCCAGCCCCGTTCACGGCAATCTTGCGCCCCTCCAAGTCCACCGTATCTGGGGCGCTATCCAAGGTCTGGCCGATGGCCTTGAACACCTGATCCGCCCGCAAGCGGAACATCTCGCCGGTGCCGTTCAACCCCTCTGCGCCAGTCGTGGTGTATTCGAACTCCACCTCTGCCGCCGCGCCGTTGCCATGCACCGCAACTGGCTGCGCGTTGGCGATAATATGCACGCCTTTAGAACTCGCCAAGTCTTGCTCGAACTTGGACGCGCCCATCTGGGCCAAGCCGCGGCGGTAGACCAGCGTGACGTTTTGCGCCCCGAGTAATTTGGCCTGTACGGCAGCGTCCACGGCGGTCATCCCGCCACCAATCACCACCACATCGCGGCCAATCGGCAGCATGTCCAAGTCCGAGGCCTGCCGCAAATCGGCGATGAAAGACACCGCATCTAAAACCCCATCCTTATCCTCGCCGGGCGCGCGTAATGCATTCACCCCGCCCAAGCCGATGGCCAAAAATACCGCGTCAAATTCACTTTGAAGCGCGGCCATATCCAGCCCTTCGCCAAGCGCTTTGCCCAACTCCAAGGTGATGCCCCCGATCGCCATCAGCCAATCGACCTCTTGAGCGGCAAAATCATCGGTGGATTTGTAGGCGGCAATGCCAAATTCGTTCAGCCCGCCCGCCTTGGGGCGCGCGTCATAGATCACCACGTCATGACCCTTCATGGCCAAACGGTGCGCGCAAGACAGGCCCGCAGGTCCCGCGCCAACGACGGCCACACGTTTGCCAGAAGTGGCGGCGCGCGTGAAAGGATGCGTGCCTTTGGCCATCAGCGTATCGGTGGCGAAGCGTTGTAGGCGACCGATCTCAACCGGTTTGCCTTCTGCGGTTTCACGTACACAAACCTCCTCGCAAAGCGTCTCGGTCGGGCAAACCCGGGCGCACATGCCGCCTAGAATATTTTGGCTCAGGATAGTCTTGGCCGCCGCATTCGGTGTGCCGGTTTGTATCTGGCGAATGAACAGTGGGATGTCGATGTCTGTCGGGCAGGCATCCATGCACGGTGCGTCATGACAAAAATAACACCGATCCGAGGCAACAGCCGCCTCATGCGGCGCATAGGCCGGATGCAGGTCGTCAAAATTCTCCGACAAGGTGTCGGCACTCAGGCGTCCCGGATTAATACCGGGGGTGTGGGGCGTGGCATCGGGCATAAGCTCTCCGGGCTGCGTTCACTTTCGTAGACACTGCCATAAATCAAAATTTTATCAACTGGTAAAATTTTGATTTTTAAAAAAATCTCGCCTCAAAAAGTTTATCGCGCAGCCTTCAAGAGCCGATCCGAGGCCGAACGGAGCCCATGAGGATCACCGCTGAATATGGCGAAATGTGCGAAACTCTTTGCTCTCGACCATCCCCTCAACCGCAGCCTGACAAACCACGTAATGAGCACTCTTCGTATGGGCGATAAACGCAGTTTCATCTGCATAGACTTCATACAAAAACACCTCTGTAGGTCGGTCTGGGTCATTTAAAACATCAAATTGAAGGCACCCCGGCTCCTCAGAGGTGGAGGATCTAGAATTGTTTAAAATCAAAGGCATAAATGCCTCAACCTGCGCAGAATTGATCTTGAAAGTAACGGCCACGGCAAACATTATTCAAACTTCCTTCTATTATTTTTCACAAATAGTGTATGTAACTACTTATAGATTAGTACATCAAACCGCGTCTATCTCGATTGCGAGAAACGACTTTATGGCACATATTTTGGATTTATCTGCGTTTGACAGAAGAGGCATTGACCCTGAGATTATGGGTCTACCTCTCGTCTTGTTTTGCGACGCCTCCCCCCTGAACCAAACCCGTTCACTGCGGTTCAATATGCCTCCCGCAGGCGCGATTTCAGGCCGAAACGGTATTATGCCAAATATCCGCAGAACTGCCAGCACCGTGGAGGCCGCACATGCTATAGCGGTGTGCCTGTTATGAAAGTTGTAGGGCTTGGGGCCGGGTATTTCTCACGGTATCACTACGATGCTTGGCGACGGATGCAGGGGATAATACTGGCCGGAGTTTGCGACACCGACCCGTCCAAAGCGACAGCCACGGGCGCACCTATTTTCGCATCTCTGACTGCCATGCTGGAGGCAACTAAACCCGATATTCTGGACATCATCACACCGCCATCCAACCACGCCGAAGCCATTGCAACCGGTCTCGCGGCAGGGGTGAAGGCAATCATTTGCCAGAAGCCTTTTTGCACGTCAATCGAGGAAGCAAGAGCCGTCTCTCTGCTGGCTAAAAATGCAGATATACCACTGATAATACATGAAAATTTTAGATTTCAACCATGGTACCGTGCTGCAAAATTTATGATCTCTGAAGGCTTGATTGGCACTCCGCAACAACTTACTTTTCGGCTTAGGACGGGGGATGGGCAAGGCCCGAATGCCTATCTGGATCGACAGCCTTACTTTCAGACGATGCCGCGGTTTTTGGTCCATGAGACTGCCATTCATTTAGTCGATACTTTCAGGTATTTATTTGGCCCCCCCATTGCTGTTTACGCAGATTTGCGGCGCCTTAATCCGGCAGTTTCAGGCGAGGATGCGGGCTATATAATGATGGAGTTCGCAGATGGGCGGCGCGCATTATTTGACGGCAATCGTCTGTTGGATCACCCCGCTGAAAACCACCGCATGACACTCGGCGAAGGCCTCTTCGAAGGTACAGAAGGCACGTTAAATTTGACTGGTGACGGGGCGCTGCATCTGCGCCAATTCGGGGCGCAGGACGCCGTGACTGTTTTGCCCGCTCACCCCTGGGAGGGATTTGCCGGCGACAGTGTTAAAGCCCTGCAACGCCATGTGGTCGAGGGCCTAAGAACCGGTCATGGCTTTGAAAACGAGGCCGCCGACTACCTGCACGTGCAAGAAATCGAGGCCGCCATTTACAAATCGGCTGAAACCCACGCCAGAGTGGTTTTATAACGGCTGAGCGCTATTCCTCATCCTCATAGTCCGACATTGGCGGGCAGGTACAGATCAAATGCCGGTCACCATAAGCGTTATCGACCCGGTTCACTGGCGCCCAATATTTATCCACCCCAAGCGCGCCCGCCGGATAGCACGCGACCTTGCGGCTATAGGGCCGGTCCCAATCATCCACGAGATCCGCCACCGTATGGGGCGCATTTTTCAGTGGGTTGTTGTCGGGGTCGATCTTACCGTCGATGATATCTTGCGCCTCGGCGCGGATCGACAACATGGCGTCAATAAAGCGGTCCAACTCGGCCTTTGGCTCGGATTCCGTCGGCTCCACCATCAAGGTGCCCGCAACGGGCCACGACATGGTTGGCGCGTGAAAGCCGCTGTCCATTAGCCGTTTGGCGATATCATCCACGTTGACATTTCCCGCCTCGGCCAGAGGGCGCGTATCAAGGATGCACTCATGCGCCACGCGGCCAGTTTTGGAGGTGTAGAGGATGTTGTAGGCCCCTTTCAGGCGCTCAGCGATGTAGTTGGCATTCAGGATTGCGACCTTCGTGGCCTGCGTCAGCCCCGCGCCGCCCATCAGCAAAACATAAGCCCAGCTTACCGGCAAAATCGAGGGCGAACCGAACGGTGCCGCCGACACTGGCCCCACTGCCGAGCCGTATTCCGGGTGGCCGGGAAGATGCTCTGTCAGATGAGACTTCACGCCAATTGGCCCCATGCCGGGACCACCGCCGCCATGCGGAATGCAGAAAGTTTTGTGCAAATTCAAGTGGCTAACATCACCGCCCACATCACCCGGACGGGCAAGGCCGACCATGGCGTTCATGTTGGCCCCATCAATATAGACCTGCCCACCGTGGCCGTGGGTGATCTGGCAAATCTCGCGCACGCTTTCCTCGAACACGCCGTGGGTCGAGGGGTAAGTGATCATGCAAGCCGCCAGATCAGCCGAGTATTTCTCGGCCTTTTCGCGAAAATCAGCAACGTCGATATTGCCGTCTTCGTCGGCTTGCACCGGGATAACCTTATAGCCCACCATCTGTGCAGAGGCCGGGTTCGTGCCATGCGCCGAGGTCGGGATCAGGCAAATGTTGCGGTGGCCTTCACCGCGTGCGGCGTGGTAATTGCGGATCGTCAAAAGCCCCGCGTACTCCCCCTGCGCGCCGGAATTGGGCTGCTGGCTGATCGCGTCATAGCCGGTGATCTGGCAGAGTTTATCGTTCAGATCGTCGATCATCTCATGGTAGCCCGCAGCCTGATCCGCTGGCACAAACGGGTGTAAATCGGCAAACTCCGACCAAGTGACGGGGATCATCTCAATCGTGGCGTTCAGCTTCATGGTGCACGAGCCAAGCGGGATCATCGAGCGGTCCAGCGCCAAATCGCGGTCCGCCAAGCGGCGCATATAGCGCACGATCTCGGCCTCGGCACGGTTTTTGTGGAAAATCGGATGGGTCAGATATTCGCTTTCGCGCAGGGCGTAATCAGGCAGGCGATATTCGCGGTTTGCCTCGCTGTCGTCCACCATATCGCCACCAAAAGAGCGCCAAACGGCCTCGATAGTTTCGGCGCGGGTATGCTCGTCCAGCGAGATACCGATCTTGCTGTCGCCCACTTTGCGCAGGTTAATCTCGTTATCCACCGCCGCGTTCAAGATCACGCCTTGCAACGCGCCAACCTCGACGGTGATGGTGTCAAAGAACACCTCTGGTTGCACGTCAAAGCCCAATTTTTCCAAACCAGTAGCAAGACGTGACGCTTTTCGGTGCACCGATTGCGCGATGGCTTTGATGCCCTCGGGGCCGTGATAAACCGCGTACATTGACGCCATGACGGCCAGCAAAGCCTGCGCAGTGCAGACGTTGGAATTGGCCTTTTCGCGACGGATATGTTGTTCCCGGGTTTGCAGTGACAAGCGGTAGGCTTTGTTGCCGCGCGCATCAATCGAGACGCCAATAATGCGCCCCGGCATGGAGCGTTTATAGGCATCTTTGGTGGCCATATAGGCGGCGTGCGGCCCGCCATACCCCATCGGCACGCCGAAGCGCTGCGTGGAGCCAATCGCGATGTCTGCGCCCATCTCACCGGGGGATTTCAACAGCGCCAGCGCCAGCGGGTCAGCGGCGACAATGGCCAAAGCACGCGCCTCGTGTAGGGCTGCGATCTCGGGGGTGAAGTCGCGCACATGGCCGTAGGTTCCGGGGTACTGGAAGATCGCGCCAAAGACCTCCGCCGCGTTCAGATCATCGGGGTTTGCGACCACAACCTCGATGCCCAAAGGCTCGGCACGGGTCTGGATCACGGCGATGTTTTGCGGGTGGCAGTTTTCGTCCACAAAGAAGATGTTGGCCTTCGATTTGGACGAGCGTTTTGCCATGGTCATCGCCTCGGCGGCGGCGGTGGATTCGTCCAGCAGCGAGGCGTTGGCGATGTCCAACCCCGTTAGATCAGACACCATGGTTTGGAAGTTCAGCAGCGCCTCAAGGCGGCCTTGGGAAATCTCGGGCTGGTAGGGCGTGTAGGCCGTGTACCATGCGGGATTTTCCAAAATGTTGCGCAGGATCGGCGCGGGCGTGGTGGTGCCGTAGTAGCCCTGCCCGATCAGCGAGGTCAGGACTTTGTTCTTGCCCGCAACCTGCTTCATGTAGTGCAGCGCGTCGCGCTCGGTCATGGCGGGCCCCCAATCCAACGCCTGTTCTTGGCGAATGGACGCGGGCACCGTCGCGTCGATCATCTGGTCTAACGTGTCAAAGCCCACCACCTTCAGCATCTCGTCCATCTCGGAGGGCGACGGGCCGATGTGGCGGCGGTTGGCAAAATCATAGGCACTGTATTTGGTCAGTTGAAAGGCCATCGGAGGTTTCCTTAGAAATGCGCGCCCACCAGTCGTGCAGGGGGCTTTGACAGGCAAGTTTTAGTCGATCAGCTTTTTGTAGGCGGTAAGGTCCATGAGTTCCTCAAGCTGACCCGCGTCCGCTATTTTCACCTTGTAGATCCACGCGTCATCCTCGGGATGCTCGTTCAAGGCTGCGGGGTTGTCGGCCAGCAATTCATTGGCCTCGATCACCACACCATCAATAGGCGCATAGATCTCGGAAGCGGCTTTGACGGATTCGATCACGCCGATCTCGTCGCCTTTCACGAAATCATCCTCGGCTTCTTTTTGCTCGACAAACACGATCTCACCCAATTGATCAGCGGCGTGTTTGGTGATGCCGATAGTGGCGATATCGCCCTCGACGGTGATCCATTCGTGCTCTTCGGAATAATATGTGGTCATGGCTGGAATGCTCCCTAGAAGTATTAGCGTTTATAGTTTTGCTGCACGAAGGGCAGCGAGGCGATTTCGGCGGGCTGGGCCTTGCCCCGGATGATCAGGTTAACCTTCTCTCCCGGCGCGCTGTGCTCTGTTTGGACATAGCCCATGGCCACAGGTGCGCCCACGGTAGGCCCAAATCCGCCCGATGTGATAGACCCGATTGTTACGCCCGCAAGGGTTTGTATTTCAACCCCTTCGCGTGCAGGTGCGCGACCGTCCGGCTTGATACCAACTAATTTGCGCGCGACACCTTCTGCCAGTTCTTTTTGGATGCGGGCCGCACCGGGGAAGCCGCCCTCTTCACGGCGGCGCTTTTGCATGGCCCACGTCAGGGATGCCTCAACCGGAGACGTGTCGTTGTCGATGTCGTTGCCATAGAGGCAAAGCCCCGCTTCAAGGCGCAGGCTGTCACGTGCGCCAAGCCCTGCTGGCGCGCAATCCTCATGGGCAAGGAAAGCGCGCGCAATCGCCTCGGCATCGCCTTCCGGGATCGAAATCTCATAGCCATCTTCGCCCGTATACCCGAGGCGCGAAATTCGACATTTCGCGCCCATAATATCGGCTGCAATGGTCTGCATGAACGTCATATCCTTGGCTGCCGGGCACAGTGCACTGACCACGGCCTCGGCGGCGGGGCCTTGCACCGCAATCAAGGCACGGTCAAAAATCTCCACGACGTCAATACCGTCCAAATGCTTGGCCATATGCGGAATATCTTGATGGCGCATCGAGGCATTCACCACCACAAACAGATAGCTCCCTGCATTTGCGACGATCAGATCATCCATGATCCCGCCCGCCTCGTTGGTGAAGAACGTATAGCGCGCTTTGCCCTCGGGCAGCGCTTTCAGCGCGGCGGGGACCAAGGCCTCCAGCTTTTCAGCCGCGCCCTCGCCTTTCAGCAAAACCTGCCCCATGTGGCTGACATCAAACAGCGCGGCCTTGGCGCGGCAGTGCTTGTGCTCGCCCATGATACCCATCGGATATTGAACCGGCATTTCCCAGCCCGCGAAGTCAACCATCTTGCCGCCAAGCTCGACATGCAGATCATAAAGCGGGGTGCGTTTAGGGGCGTCAGTCATGGCATTCATGGCATTTATCCTTCCTGAGGGGGCCTATTTCAGCCCTCGGAGACTCAAAAATATTCTATGTTTCCTATTAGGGAATTTTTCCCGCATGAGCAACATTGTTGTCGCCACGACACTTATGCCCTAGCCTACCCGCGAGCTAAACATCGGAAATTAGGGGCTTTGTTAAATGGACACCAATGCTAATGCCAATACCGATCCGCGCTCCGAGGCCCCGGATGAGGACAAGCTGGGCAAAATGATTCGTGACGCCCGCCAGCAAAAAGGTCTCACGCTAGAGGAAGTCGGCAAGGCAGCCGGCATTGGCCGCTCCACCCTCTCGAAGATTGAAAACAACCAAACGCGGCCCAGCTTTGACATCGTGCGCCGCCTCACCGCCGCATTGGATATGAACACGCCACAGTTGTTTGTCCAATCTGCACGCGAGGATATTTCGGGGCGCCGCGATGTGACGCGCGCAGGCCAAGGCGAGCCGCGCGAGACCAAGACCTACCAACATGAACTGCTGTGTAATGAGCTGAGCAGCAAGCAGATGTTGCCCTATATCAGCACCATCAAGGCCCGCGATGTGTCGGACTTTGACACATGGATCAGGCACCACGGCGAAGAGTTCATGTTCGTGATCAGCGGCTCTGTCACCCTGCACACCGAGCATTACCGCCCGCTTGATCTGGGCACCGGCGATTCCGTTTACTACGACAGCGGCATGGGGCACGGCTGCGTCTCGACCAGCGAAGAGGACGCACAAGTGTTGTGGGTCTCGCTGGAGCAATAACACGCCCCTAAGCGCCATCAAATTTTTGTGGTCGCCCCCCTTGCACTAAACCGCTCAGTCTACCAAGTTGGAGAGCAACACTCCCCGATACAAAAGAGGTGCCTGTGGAACTCAACGTGAATGGTCAACCCCATGAGATTGATGTGGAAGAGGACATGCCGCTTTTGTGGGTGTTGCGCGACGAGTTGGGAATAAAGGGGCCTAAATACGGCTGCGGCGTCGGGTCTTGCGGGGCTTGTACTGTCCATATTGACGGGGTGGCCGTGCGCTCGTGTCAGACCCTTATTGCCGATGTTGTCGGGCCGGTGACCACCATCGAGGGGCTTGGCACGCCGGAAGCGCTTCATAAAATTCAGGCCGCATGGATCGAGCATCAGGTCGCACAATGCGGCTACTGCCAGTCCGGCCAAATCATGCAGGCCGCTGACCTGCTGGCGGGAAACCCTGCCCCCTCGGATCAAGACATAGATGATGCAATGTCGGGCAATCTGTGTCGCTGCGGCACCTACCCGCGCATCCGCGCTGCGGTCAAATCCGCCGCCAAATCTTTGCAGGAGGGTTAGAATATGGGTCGCCTCAAAACCATCGCACGGCGCAGTTTTCTGATCGGCTCTGCCGCTATTGTGGGCGGCGTCGCCTTCGGGGCTTATGTTGTGCGCAAGCCGCATGATAACCCGCTGGAAGACGGGCTCTCTAAGGGGGCCACGACCTTCAACCCTTGGGTGTTGATTGACGCCGATAAGATCACCCTCATCGCGCCCCACGCCGACAAAGGCCAAGGGGTTCATTCCTCCCAAGCCGCGTTGATTGCCGAGGAACTGGATCTGGATTTCGGACAGTTTGAGGTCAGTTTCGGCCCCCCAAGCCCCGCCTATTGGAACACGGCAGCGGCGAGTGACATGGCCCCGTTTTTGTCCACAGATCACAGCTTCATGGCCGAAACCGCGCGCAGCGGCTTTGGCGCATTAACCAAGGTTTTGGGGATGCAACTGACCGGTGGCTCCAGCACTATTCCCGACAGTTTCGACAAGCTGCGCCAAGCAGGCGCCGTGGCCCGCGAGACATTAAAGCTGGCCGCGTCGCAACAAGAAGGCGTGCCAGTCGCGCAGCTTTCCACAGCCCAAGGCGCAGTTATTTTGCCCGACGGGCGCAAGCTTTCCTACACAGAACTGGCCGCCACGGCAGCACAAATTCCACCCGTAGAAAATGTCGACCTCAGGCCGCCAGAACAGTGGCGCCTAATTGGTAAACCCATGAAACGGCTCGATATTGTTGCCAAGTCCACGGGCACTATGACCTATGGCATTGATCTGGAACTTGATGGCATGCTTCACGCGACCGTCAAGACAAACCCGCGCCAAGGGGCGGCGATGATCGGCTTTGACGCAACGCAAGCCAAAACCATGCGCGGCGTCAAAAAGATCGTTCCAGTCACCAATGGCGTGGCGGTTATCGCCGACAACACATGGCGCGCGATCCAAGCCGCCGAGGCGATTGACTTTGAATGGGCCGACGCCCCCTACCCGCCCGAGCAAGACGCCCATTGGAAGGCGGTCGCGGCCTCTTTCACGCCAGATCACCTAGATAGCGAGTGGCGCAATGACGGCGATATCGCGGCGGCTTTAAGCGATGCGGAAGTGCTCCGCGCCGAGTACCGCGCGCCCTATGTGGCGCACCAACCGCTAGAGCCACTGAACGCGGTGATCCGTGTCACGGACGACAAAGTTGACCTATGGACAGGCCATCAAGCGCCGCGTTTTGCCCAACAACAAGTGGCCGCGATAACTGGTCATGAGCCGGAGCAAATCCACCTCCATAACCAGTTTATCGGCGGCAGTTTTGGTCACCGCCTAGAGATGGAGCATCTCAAACAAGCCGCCGAGATTGCCAGCCAGATGCGTGGCGAAACTGTGCAACTCACCTACTCT
Organism: Litoreibacter sp.; assembly: GCF_058136045.1. Taxonomy (NCBI): domain Bacteria; kingdom Pseudomonadati; phylum Pseudomonadota; class Alphaproteobacteria; order Rhodobacterales; family Roseobacteraceae; genus Litoreibacter; species Litoreibacter sp. Next base: position 21,170 of record NZ_JBYVDD010000011.1, on the reverse strand, counting down.
CGCGAGGAAGATTTCGCCCATGATTTCCCCCGCCACATTGCCATGGCACGCGGCGAAGGCACAGTAAAAGACGGCCATGTCGAGGGCATCGACCTCAACATCGCATCCGTCTCTTCAACCCGTTCACAGTTGGGTCGCTTAGGCCAGCCCGCACCGGGACCAGATGGCCAGTTGGCGGCAGGCGCGTGGAATAACCCCTATGCAATCAACACCTTCCGCCTGCGCACCTATGCCGTGCCAGAGCTTGCCCCGACCAGCTCGTGGCGCTCCGTTGGGGCCTCAACTGGCGGGTTCTTTTTTGACAGCTTCCTTGACGAGTTGATCCATGAGGCCGGCGCCGACCCGATGGAGGAGCGCATCCGACTGATGAACCACGACGTGTCGCGCAAGGTGTTGGAAGCCGTGGCCGAGATGTCGTCTTGGGGCGGCGAGATGGCCCCTAACAAAGGCCGAGGCGTGGCGTTTGTCGAGAGTTTTGGCGTGGCGACGGCCGAAGTGGTCGAGGTCACAAATACCGAGGACGGCATCCGCATAGATAAGGTCTGGGTGGCAGCAGAAGTCGGGCGCGTGGTCGATCCGGTCAACTTCGAGAACCTCGTACAAGGCGGTGTTATTTTCGGGCTGGGCCACGCGATGAATTGCGAGATCACCTATGCAGACGGCATGGCCGAGCAGGTCAATTTCTGGGATGCGGAGGCCATGCGCCTGTCGCAGTGCCCGGTCATCGAGGTGCGCGGCCTGGAGAACGGCGACGCCATTCGCGGCATCGGAGAGCCGCCCGTGCCACCCGCAGCACCGGCGTTGGCCAACGCAATTTTCGCGGCCACTGGCAAGAGGTTACGCGAAATGCCGTTCAATAAATTCATAGATTTCGCCTAATGGCAGTCAGGCGCTGAACACCTCGGCGCGCAGCCCGCCAATCTGGCAAATCAGCTCCAACGCCTCGCGCGCGCCCTCGCCGTTGCGCAGCGAGGCCATGATGAACGGTCGCCCTGCGCGCATCCGCGCAGCGTCGCGGCGCATGACGTCTAGTGAGGCGCCAACGTGAATGGCCAAGTCGGTTTTATTAATCACCAACACGTCGGATTTGGTAATTGCAGGCCCGCCCTTGCGCGGGATTTCTTCGCCAGCCGCAACGTCAATGACATAGAGCGTCAGATCCGCCAATTCGGGGCTAAATGTGGCGGACAGGTTGTCGCCACCACTCTCGATCATCACCACATCAAGGTCGGGGTGACGGGCTTCCAACTCGGCAATCGCGGCCAGATTAATGCTGGCGTCCTCGCGAATAGCAGTATGCGGGCAGCCGCCGGTCTCGACCCCTAAAATCCGGTCTTGTGGCAAGACCTGCATCCGCACCAGCGCCTCCGCATCTTCTTGCGTGTAGATGTCATTGGTGATCACCGCCACAGATATAGCCGGATACATCAGCGCCGCCAAACGCGCGGTCAAGGTCGTCTTCCCCGCCCCCACTGGGCCGCCGATACCGATGCGCAAAGGGCCGTTTGTCTTGGTCATGATTGGAAAAGCCTCGGCTGTAGGGTTTCATGCTGCATGGCCGAAATATCAGAAAGGAATGTGGTGCTGGAGAGGTCTTCCAAACTATCGCCTAGCGCCGCGTCTGCAACATCGCAGCAAGTTACAGACAGGGCCGCGATTACCTTTTGCCCCTCGGTCTGGCCCAACGGGACCAACCGCACCGCGGCCATAACGATGTTGCTGCTGAAGGCGTGCAAATACATCGCCGCAGTTTGCGCTTTTGGCAGGCCCACCTGTGCGCTGGCCCAGCCCAAAGCCACCGGCAACACCAAATCGGGAAGGTTAATATCTGAGATTTCACGCAATGTTCGGACAAAGGCACGGCCTTGGTGCACGCTTTCACGCAACCGCTCCCGACTGGCCGAGAAAGCGCGCGCAGTGGCATCAATCCGGCTCAAATCCTGTTCGCAACCGGCCCCATAGGCGGCGTAAAGCAAGGTCACATCCGCCCGCCCCGTGCCATCTCGAAGTACATCTTGCAGCCACAATTGCAATGAGGCCGCGTCATTGATCCAGCCTTGGGCGATTGCAGTTTCAACCCCGTGCGAGTAGGCGAAACTGCCTAAAGGGAAGCTGGGCGACAGCCATTGCGTCATGGTTAACAGGTCTAAGTCAGTGCTCATGCGCGCTGGCCCCGTGTTCGTGTGAATGGGTACGCCCGTGGCCATAGGCACCGCCTTCCGGTGTGAAAGGCCGCCTATCTTTCACGCAAATCGCGTTCAAATGACCCAGCATATGCGCAATAACCGGATCATCCCGGATCACCAATTTATCGGCCAATATCTGGCAAGGCGTATGGCGGTTTCCGATATGCCAGGCCAGCCGCGCAAGGTTATCTCCCGAGACCAGCAAAACCGGCTCGGGGGCGGCTATAACTTCAATCAAATCACCGTTGGAAAGCACAAACGCATCGCCCTGTTCCAGCGAAGCCGTATGGGCAAGATCAACGAGGAAAAAATCCCCCGCGTCCGTTTGCAACCGCTTCCGGCGCAAAAACCGCGCGTCATAATCGAGGGTACAGCTCCCCGCCGCACCGGACCACTCACCCGACCTTTGAAACGATTGCGCCAGAACTGGATCAGACATCGTGCCCCTCAAAACATGAAATAGCGCTGCGCCATCGGCAGCTCGGATGCAGGCTCGCAGGTGAGCAATTCCCCATCGGCACGCACCTCGTACGTTTCTGGGTTTACCTCTATTTTTGGCAGCGCATCGTTCAAAATGAGGTCCTTTTTGCCGATGTTTCGCGTATTTTTCACCGCCACTGTTTGCTTGGCCAGCCCCAACGTTTCGCGGATACCATCGGCCTGTGCGGCAGCGCTGACAAAGGTCACCGCACTTTGCTCGACCGCGCGCCCCATCGCCCCGAACATCGGGCGCGAATATACGGGCTGCGGCGTCGGGATAGAGGCGTTCGGATCCCCCATTTGCGCGCAAACAATCATACCGCCCATAAGCACCATCTCGGGCTTCACCCCAAAGAATGCTGGATTCCACAGCACCAGATCGGCGCGCTTACCCTCTTGGATGGAGCCGATTTCGGTGCTGATCCCATGGGCAATCGCGGGGTTGATCGTGTATTTCGCGATATAGCGCCGGACCCTGAAGTTATCGTTCTCGCCGCTCTCCTCAGGCAACCTGCCGCGTTGCTTTTTCATCTTATCGGCAGTCTGCCAAGTGCGCGTTAACACCTCACCAACACGCCCCATCGCCTGACTGTCAGAGGCGATGATGCTGAACGCACCCAAGTCGTGCAAAATATCCTCGGCCGCAATCGTCTCGCGACGGATACGGCTCTCGGCAAAGGCCACATCCTCGGGGATTGATTTGTCCAAATGGTGGCACACCATGAGCATGTCGAGATGTTCCTCCAGCGTGTTGACCGTGAACGGGCGCGTGGGGTTGGTGGAGGAGGGTAACACATTGGCATCACCACATATTTTGATGATGTCAGGCGCGTGCCCACCCCCTGCTCCCTCGGTGTGGAAGGCGTGGATCGTGCGGCCCTTCATGGCGTCCACCGTATGCTCGACAAAGCCGGATTCATTGAGCGTATCGGTGTGGATCATCACCTGCACATCCATATCATCGGCCACCGACAGGCAGCAGTCAATCGCCGCTGGCGTCGTGCCCCAATCCTCGTGAAGTTTCAACGCGCAGGCCCCTGCATTCACCATCTCGACCAGCGCTTCGGGCTGTGACGCATTGCCCTTGCCTGACAGCCCAATGTTCATCGGAACGGCATCAACAGACTGCAACATTCGCCCGATATGCCAAGGCCCCGGCGTGCAAGTCGTGGCCAAAGTGCCATGCGCGGGCCCCGTGCCGCCGCCCAGCATCGTGGTGACGCCCGAATGTAGCGCGTCTTCCATCTGTTGCGGGCAAATAAAGTGGATATGGCTGTCAAAACCGCCCGCCGTCAGGATGCGCCCCTCGCCTGCGATAACTTCGGTTCCGGGGCCGACGATGATATCAACGCCCGATTGCGTATCGGGGTTTCCGGCCTTGCCGATCTTGTGAATACGCCCGCCCCGCAGGCCCACGTCGGCCTTATAGATACCGCTGTGATCCACGATCAGCGCATTGGTAATGACCGTATCAACCGCACCGCCAGAGCGTGGCACCTGACTTTGGCCCATGCCGTCGCGGATCACCTTGCCGCCGCCGAATTTTACCTCCTCGCCGTAGGTGGTCAGGTCGCGCTCGACCTCAATGATCAGGTCAGTATCGGCCAGCCGAACACGGTCACCCGTGGTCGGACCAAACATTGCAGCATAGTCAGAGCGTTTGATTTGAGTAGGCATCAAAGGTCTCCCATCACGGCAGCGTTAAAGCCAAATATGCGCCGCGCCCCGCCGATCGGGATCAACGTCACCTCGCGGCGCTGCCCCGGCTCGAACCGCACCGCCGTACCGGCGGCAATATCAAGGCGCTGGCCACGCGCTACGGCGCGGTCAAATTCCAACGCGGGGTTGCTTTCGGCAAAGTGGTAATGGCTGCCAACCTGCACCGGGCGGTCGCCAGTATTGGCAACCATCAACACGGTTTGAGGGCACTCGGCGTTCAATGTCAGATGGCCGTCAGCGGGGAAAATCTCTCCGGGGATCATATGCGCCTCCTATCGAATTGGGCTGTGAACGGTGACCAGTTTGGTCCCGTCGGGAAAGGTTGCTTCGACCTGAACCTCATGGATCATTTCGGGAATTCCCTCCATGCATTGCGCACGGGTGAGGACCTGCGCCCCCGCCTCCATCATATCCGCGACCGAGCGCCCGTCACGCGCCCCCTCGACCACCGCATCGGTGATCAGCGCGATGGCTTCCGGGTGGTTCAACTTCACCCCCCGCGCCAACCGTTTTCGCGCGACCTCGGCGGCCATTGCCACCAGAAGCTTGTCTTTTTCACGAGGGGTCAGTTGCATAGGTCATAGCCTCCAGCAGGCAGGAAGGGCGTCATTCGACAGCCGCTCAATAAGAGGGATAAGGTGTTGGCGTAGAACAAAACTATCTTGTGCTACAAGGCGAATGGAAAGAACATCATCGGCCAGCAAACTCGCGCCGCCAAGTGTAGTCAGATGCGCCCTGACCGCCTCAAGGTGGCGCGGCGCATCGGGCGCGATATAGACAAGACTGGCCATCACATTGGCCCCTTGCCCCGTCGCCAATCGCGCTAAATGCTGCGCAGCATTACCGTGCAACCGCACCCCATCCAGATAGATCGGCTTCCCGTCCCGATACACCGAAATACGGTCGCGAAACTCGATGTCATGCAACGTTTCGCCCATAGCCGTGCGGCCAAAGACAAGCGGCTCAACCAGCAGAGCCTTCGCCGTTTTCTCCAGCGTAACAGCCAACCTCCGACGCAGCCTGCTGCCCTCAAACAAGATCAACTCTTGTGGCAACCAGTGAAGCTCCGCTCCGGCCTCAACTGTAATCTCGGCTTCAACCCGCCCGACCTCATGTGGTTGGGCGCGATAGGCCCGCTCAGCGGCTTGGGTGGTGATGGACATGGTGCTGCCTTGACCAACCCGCGCGCTTAGCGAGAGCCTGTCGCCCCCCGTCACCCCGCCCGCGGTATTGATCAAAACCGCATTTAAATTGGCGCGCGCGCGCGGGAACAATAGGCGCATGCACCCCGCCTGATGCAACCCGCCCAAAACACTGCGCCCTTGGTAAAGCTTGCTCGACAGCTCCGCCCGGCCAAGTGCACGAGGTTGTTTCATGTAAGTCCCATCAAGCATCGTAGTCCGGCTCGCCATTCTCGTCGTTCGCGGGGATAAAACCACTCATTTATGCTGACCGCCAGCCCCTGCCTCTTCGCCAGTTGCTGGCAGGCGCAAACCGATTAATTACTAAGCACCCGAAGCCAAACAGTGCATTAATTGAGCAACATTCCATCAGCATTGCCCTGCCCTGCTTGCACCGGAAAGCGACCCACGCGCCGCATCTGCCCGCGTTGCGAGTTTTACCTTTCCTGAAAACGCGCTTTTTAATATGTTGTAGGCTGATAGCGATCAGGCTAGCAAACGGTGATTATTCCAAAAAAGGCGACACTTCCGTGAAAATGCGCGACACCTTCATCAAGCCGATGCACCCCGAGGGGCGCAAGTTCGTCGCTATTTTTGCTGCGATAACGGCTGTTCTTTTCCTGATTTGGGCCCCGTTGGGCTGGATCGGAGTGATCCTAACCATCTGGTGTTACTACTTCTTTCGAGACCCGAAGCGCGCGACACCGATGCGCGACGGGTTAATCATCAGCCCCGCAGACGGGGTTGTCTCCCTCATCGAGAAAGCGGTCCCCCCTGCGGAATTGGGCATGTCTGATGCCCCCCTTACACGGGTTAGCGTTTTCATGAGCGTCTTCAATTGCCACGTAAACCGCGCCCCGATCGAAGGCAAAATCACCGCCATCGCCTACCGGCCGGGCAAATTTCTGAATGCGTCGCTGGATAAAGCCAGCTCTGACAACGAGCGCAACAGCCTGTGCATCGAGATGACTGACGGACGCCAAATCGCGGTTGTCCAAATCGCCGGACTTGTTGCGCGGCGCATCGTCAGCTTCGTCTCTGAGGGCGACACCCTGCGCACCGGCGAGCGTTTCGGGCTGATCCGTTTCGGCTCTCGGTTGGACGTCTATTTGCCCGATGGCGTGTCACCACTGGTAGATCTGGGGCAAACCATGATCGCCGGAGAGAGCGTGCTGGCCGACCTTACCTCCGCCGAAGCCGCACGCTCCGCGCGGACGGATTGAGCTATGCCCTTTCGCGCAAGTGACAAGAAACCCAATGTAAAAGTCATAAATTTACTTCCAAATTTGTTGACAATCTTGGCCATTTGCGCGGGAATTACGGCCATTCGGTTTGGCTACCAAGGCAACTACGAGACCGCTGTGCGGCTGATCCTTCTGGCTTGTGTTCTGGATGGGTTGGACGGGCGGCTTGCACGGCTGTTGAACTGCCCTACCCCGGTCGGAGCCGAGCTGGATTCGCTTGCGGATTTTGTCAACTTTGGCGTGGCCCCGGTATTGTTGCTCCATAGCTGGGCCTTGCAAGATTTCAGCGGTGCCGGATGGATGGCGGTTCTGAGCTATACGATTTGCTGCGTGCTCCGGCTGGCGCGCTTTAACGTGGACAGCCGACGTGATGATCCCGATGCCGACGACAGCTTTTTCACCGGCGTGCCGTCACCTGCGGGGGCAGTTTTGGTTATGCTTCCGATGTTTGTCTCGTTCCTGTTCTCCGACCTGCCAATTGCCCCCCCTGCCTTCATCACCGCCTATATTTTCGGTATTGGCCTTTTGATGATCAGCCGGGTGCCGACCTACTCGTTCAAGAACAGCTCAATCGCAGCCGGATACGCAAAATTCTTGCTGCTCGCGGCCGTGCTTCTCGCGGCGGCACTGTTCACATACCTCTGGGCGACGCTTGTCTTGATGACGGCGATCTACGTCGCCAGCCTCCTCCGGGCATTCCAACTGTCCCTGAGGTCTAAGTAGCGCCGGAGTCTTTGGCCCCTTAGGTGATTGCCGCAGATATAAATTTTCTGCCGCTTGGACCTGCCACGGTTTAGTGTCGCCTCAGGTTCTCGCTTAAGCCACCTTCCGTTCAAGGGTTGCCATTTTCCAGCCGGACGGAAGGGTGCGGATAGCTCACCACCGTCTCCGCGCCGGATTTGAAATCCCGGACCTCGATGTTGGCAAAAGTGAGCGTGGTCGCCCCGCCCTCGACCCGCTTCAACCGCGTGCCATCCGCGCCATAGGTATAGCTGGTGGCCTGCCCCTGATAGAGCACCGACAACGGCCGGTTCTCGCCGTCATAGGTCATCACCTTGCCAGCCATGCCAGCCAGCATATTGCCATTGGCGTCATAGGTCAGATTGGTCGTGCCGACCTTATGTGGCGCGTGGGGGTGGTTGGCGTTGGCCGCGTTATAGAGGTAGGCGCCAACGTCCGACTTGGCCATGATAGAGCCTGCGCGGTTATAGCTGAACCTGCGGGTGAAGCCCTCGGCCCACGTGGTCCCGGAGCAGGCATCAAGTGGTTTTCTGTGACACCTGCTGAATCAGATGAGCAACGGGAGGTGCTGATGGAACGGTTTGATCCAAACTATTGGCAAGCGGGTCGGTGGTGAATTTGTAGGTGAGTGATATGGCAGGAGTCTCGAGGATTTGGAGGAACGAGTGAGCTGTGGCGCAGCTAAAATTTAGGTGCGAGAAACCGGCTCATTTCATTCAAGGCGTTGATCTAAAGCAATTAATTTGACTGAAGCATCAAAATCACTCGAACACACACCTAAATAGTTGGCTCATCGGCGCTCCAAAAACTCAGCGTGTACTCGTCATCTACGAAGGCCACTTTAAAAACACGCTTTGGAAATGATCGGTCCAAGCTCGTTTGCAATGCGAGCAGGTGAGCTTGAGCAAACGCGTTCAACGCATCATCGCTCAATAAATCTACACTTTGGTAGCAGTCTAGTAGATGGCGGTGATTTAAAACTTTCTCTATATCAAACTTTGGAATAGACTTATTTTTTGTCCACTTAGAAACTCTATCAAAATTTGAAGATTCGCCTAATCCGTCATCATAAGTAGTTATCCCATCAATTTCTACAAATGATGGAAAAATTGATTGGCAGAACTCAAGCAACACTTGCGCCCCCACAGTTACATCCAAAAACGTAGTCCTTGAGGGCACAACCCCACTACTCTCCAAACGAAACCTCTCATACGCTTCAGATCTTCCTTTATACTCGAGCGGTGAGATAATGGGGGCTTTCATCGTGGTTTTAGTATTTCCCATGAATAGGCCCTTCTCAGGAAAACTTCCTGCATTCGCTTATAACTAACTCGACCATTGGTATGTGATGTGTAGCCAAATTTATGCACATGCGGTGTCTTCACATTACCATGAGCGGCTCCGGTCAAGTCAACTCTTTTTGCGATCCGTCCACTTCCGTCGTATTTCGCGTAGCTAGTTACCTTTCCGTTAGCGGATTTGTAGAATGTGCTATTCGGTAATTGGCCAAAATGAGGGTACTTACCCGCCCGGCCCTTGCCTTTTGTACCTCGTAGCACCCTTCAATGACCAAGACCGAGTGGGGGCTTGAAACGTAGAGTTTGGTGAATATCGTGCACCCGGCAACGCTGCCGTCGAATTGTAGTACTTGCCTCGCCCCGCAGAGAATGGACCTGGAGGGTGTCGTAATATCAAGTACGGCGCGCTGGTCACACAGTTCCCGCTGCGACACCCCTGTGTTACTTCGACATCTGAGTACCTACCAAAACTTGGCCCCCAATAGCCTCGCCCAGTCGCATTGTTGAAATCGGAATAAGCTAGCGTCCCCCCATTTTGATACGCCGCATACTGATACGCCTGCGCATCTGATTGGCCACTATTTGATCCTCCACCGGAACCACCAAAAAAACCACTAGCGTCCTCTTTGAATTCGCCCCAAGAGTAGTTCCCCCCCGGATCGCTCAAATTAACCGGATCATTCCCCGAATACGCATACCGATTGGTCCCGACACCCGCCTGCGTCACCTCGAACCAATCCGGCTGCAAAAACAGCCCCAATGCCGGGTCGTAGTAGCGCGCGTTTAGGTATTGCAGCCCGGCCCCCGCGTCGAACCGCTCGCCGATCCAGCCTTTGCTCTCGGGCAGGGCCGTGGCGCTTTCGCCGTCTAAGAACATCTCGCCGAACGGCTTATAAACCCGCCGACTTTCCTGCGCGCCAAGGGCATCCGTGATCAGCCGGATCGAGCCAATGTGGTCGCGGTGCAGGTAGCTTGGGTTGCCATTTTCCAGCCGGACCGAGGCGTGCGGATAGCTCACCACCGTCTCCGCGCCGGATTTGAAATTCCGGACCTCGATGTCGCTATTCGAAGATGTTTTCGAATTCGCTCAAGCCGACACTATGAGCCCGGATTGAGCCATGCAGAAGTGTGGCTCGGATCGTAACAATCCCAAACTTTTCCGAACTAAAATCAAACGAAAAAGTACCGACCGGTACAATGTCTTCGTAGCAAATGACGTCTAAGAGCTTATATTTATCGGCTTTTTCCCAAACCCTGAGGAACTCTTCGACTGCATGGTCATCATTCAACTCGGACAACGCAGACTGCCAAACTTCGATCCTACGAGAGCCGTCTCGCAGTAGTTCTTCCACATTCTTGACAACCTCTTGATTTGAAGCTCGTTCAGAGCATCTGTAGGGAACCCTCTCATCAACCATAGATAAATTTGGTTCAATACAACCAGCCAACAAAGGCAGCAAAGGCAGCAAAGGCAGCAAAGGCAGCAAAGGCAGCAAAGGCAAGATCTTAATACGCATACGCAATCCTATGAAAATCAATCCCTCCAAAGTTAGTTGCTGCCCTTTTCCCATAGCTCATCAAACTGTCATGTCTGATTTGGTGTCCAAGCCCCATCCAATGACCTATTTCATGGGCAATCACCCGGTTTGGCCGTCTACTGCGAAAACTTGGATCTATATGTATCTCATTTCGGTGCCTATAGCCACGAGCTGTACGTGTTCCAGTAGCTATATACTTGGCTGTGTGAGGCGAGGTAGAACTCTCAATGATAGTAAGTTCGCATATTTTGGGCTGAACACTTCACGTAATTTCAGATCTAAACAACGCGAACCCGCGCAATGCCCATTTAGTTTTTTAATTGCTCCGGGCACCAAATTTCCACAGAAACTTGCACTACCCTCGCACATGTAAGTTGCACGCACCCTAATAATAGCCCCTCCTTTGATAATTTTTATACCAGCAGATCGGTTTGGGAAAACTTCATTCCTAATATTTTAAGCAACAGAACTAGAGTCTACTTCATCGGATATCTGACGGTTGCGATATTGATTGAAGGTTTCCTCACTCCCCCGTGTCCAACCACTTCCCTCCCTCTCTATTCTCGCCGTTATGGGGTAGATTGGTCACGCCGACCGGATATCATGCTGAATTCGCAACATGATATCCTAATCCGATTTGTGCAACAAAACCGATAAGTGCCTAAATGAAACATTGCTTACCTCATTACCCTCCCCCGCGAGGTGTTGGAAAAAGGACAGAATAGTTACAACAGCCGCAGGCCCCCCCTCAATTAGGAACCTAACGCCATCCAAATTCATGGAGAAAATTAAGATGGATAAACTGGCCGCGTAAGACCATCAAAGTCATCCAAAGACACAACAAATAGTGGAGGAAACTCGGGGCGCGGCTCATCGGCAGTAAGATAGGGTGGCCCCTTGAAACCTTGCGGGCACTCCCTGAGCAGCGGGATGTCGCAGTCACATACGGGTTTAAAGCAAAGTGTGAACTATTCCTTGGTACTTAGGTGTCAGCAATGATCACGCAAGGATGGATAGAAAGAGGCTCAGGCCCCACCAGTTGGCGCTCTAAGCAATTGAAGAATAAATATAATCAATGATTTTGGTGCCCAGGAGAGGACTCGAACCTCCACGTCCATACAGACACCAGCACCTGAAGCTGGCGCGTCTACCATTCCGCCACCTGGGCAGGTGTCGTGAGCGCGGGATTAATTGGGGCGACCACGAGTGTCAACGAGATTCGGGGCCAGAATGGAATGTTTGTTACGAATTAATCGCAGACAGACCTAGAAGCGACGAAATGCGCCTTGTCTGGCGAATTCTGGCTCGGTAAACCCTATGCAGCCAGCTTTGAAGGGAAACACCATGTCGAAACTCGTTACCATCTACGGCGGATCAGGGTTTGTCGGGCGCTACATCGCGCGCCGCATGGCCAAAGAAGGCTGGAGGGTCCGCGTTGCTGTTCGGCGGCCTAATGAGGCTATATTTGTCAAACCCTATGGTGCGGTTGGGCAGGTTGAGCCGATTTTATGCAATATCCGCGATGATGCCTCGGTGCGCGCGGCGATGCATGGCGCCGATGCCGTCGTGAATTGCGTAGGTATACTGGCCCCATCCGGGAAAAACAGCTTTGATGCGGTGCATCATGAAGGCGCCGAGCGTGTTGCACGGTGCGCAACCGATGAGGGCGTTGCTCAATTGGTGCATATCTCGGCCATCGGTGCCGATGAAGACAGCGATAGCGCCTACGCACAAAGCAAAGCACTGGGGGAGAGCGCTATCCTTGAGCACTTCCCACAAGCTGTCATTTTGCGCCCCTCCGTCGTATTCGGCGTCGAGGATGCGTTCTTTAACCGCTTTGCGTTTATGTCTCGCTTTGGCCCTGTCCTTCCGGTTATCGGTGCGGATACAAAGTTTCAGCCCATCCATGTCGATGACATCGCGCAGGCTGCCGTCAAAGGGGCACTTGGGCTTGCCGATGCCGGAATTTACGAGCTGGGCGGCCCCGATGTCGCCTCCCTTCGTGACTGGGTGCAAAAAACACTGAGCATCGTGCGTCGTCGGCGCTTGATTGTGAATATCCCGTTTTTTGTTGGGCGGCTTATGGGCGGGTCCTTTGATATTGTAAAAGCGATGACTGGCGGGCTTGTTTGCGGCCCGGCAACCAAAGATCAGGTGTTAAACCTCGCCAAGGACAATATTGTATCGGATGACGCAAAGGGGCTTGCTGATTTAGGGATTAGCCCGACCTCAGTCGACGCGGTTTTGCCAGAGTATCTGTGGCGGTTCCGCTCAGGTGGCCAGTATGACGCGATTATGGAATCGGCGCAGAACTTGCGGGCAGATCACAAGTAGACATAGCCCAAAAGCGCTAGGCCCAGGAAAATACGATAGATCACGTAGGGGGTGAAGCTGACCGACGTTAGCAGCCTCATCATCAGTGAGAGCGCCAAAAGGGCCGCGCCAAATGATAACACAGCAGCGATGGCACTGTCTTTTGCCAGCGCCATATCTGCATCAGCCACAACTTCTACGCCAAGCACCAATCCGGACGCGATAATCGTCGGGATAGACATGAGCATAGCCAGTTTCGCTGCGTCTTCGCGCGCATAGCCCAGATGGCGCGCCCCTGAAATCGTCGCCCCCGAGCGAGAGGTCCCCGGTATAAGGGCTGCGGCCTGCCATAACCCCATGATCAGCGCGTCTTTCACGGTCCAGTCTTGTGCAACTTTGGATGTGGTCCCCTTTTGGTCGGCCCAATAAAGAACCAAGCCAAATATAAGCATCGTCCATCCAATCAGCGCCACGGATCGCAGCGCCTCATCCAAGCCAGTAAGCTTGAGAATGAGACCAAACAAAAGGACCGGCGCAGTAGCTATGCCAAGGTAAAGCGCTAACCTTGCCCCTTGAGTGTCAACCTTACCCTGCATCAAACGACCGGTTCCTGCGGCAGCGATTTTGACATCCTTCCAGAAGTACAAGACAACCGCAAAAAGGGTGCCCACATGGACAGCCGTATCAATGGCTTGGCCTTGGTCATCCAGCCCGGTTAAGTTGGGCAATAGTATCAAGTGCCCCGATGAGGAAACCGGCAAGAATTCTGTCAGCCCTTGGATCAAAGCGACTAGGATTAAGTGAAAGAGTGACATCGCATACCCACGTCTCGAATCAATTTTTCCCAACCTAAACTCAGGGAATTAAATGAGAAGCGGTTAAATGGGTAACTTATTCTTACCTATTTAACCGCTCACCCCCCTGAAATCCCTCAAGGTGGGCATAAAAATGTGATAATAGGTCAGTCTTTATGACTTTTATTTACTCAACAGTCCGATTAAACAAGCCATTCAAATTGGGAGACTTGAAATGGCTAAGCAGCCGATGTTGCAATTCGTGAAAATAGATCGGGACATGCCGGAGAAACGGCCACCGAACTTACGCGCTCAAGATTTCGATGAGATCTATTCAGAGTTCGCAGCTGAAAAGGCCGCGGTGCAAGCCAGCCGTTGCAGCCAATGTGGCGTGCCTTATTGCCAGTCGCATTGTCCGCTGCACAATAACATCCCCGATTGGTTGCGCATGACCGCTCAGGGCCGCTTAAAAGAAGCCTATGAGATCAGCCAAGCGACAAATACATTCCCCGAAATTTGTGGCCGCATCTGTCCCCAAGATCGCCTGTGCGAAGGCAATTGCGTGATTGAACAATCAGGCCATGGCACAGTCACTATTGGCTCGGTTGAGAAATACATCACTGATACCGCTTGGGAAAACGGGTGGGTAAAGCCCGCCTCCCCAAAGCACGAGCGCGCCGAAAGCGTTGGGATCATTGGCGGCGGCCCCGGTGGGCTGGCGGCGGCTGACATGCTGCGGCGCCAAGGCGTGCAAGTCACCGTCTACGAGCGGAACGACCGCGCCGGTGGCTTGCTGACCTACGGCATTCCCGGCTTCAAGCTGGAAAAGGACGTTGTGATGAAACGCGTCGGCCAGTTGGAGCAAGGCGGCGTCACGTTCAAGTTGAACTGTGCAATCGGAGAGGATGTCTCCTTCGCGGAGTTGCAGAAAACGCATGACGCTATCTTGATTGCGACGGGCGTCTACAAGTCCCGCGACCTGAAAGCTCCGGGATCCGGTGCCAAGGGCATTGTGCGGGCGCTCGACTTCCTGACGGCGTCAAATCGCAAAAGCTTTGGGGATGCGGTGCCAGAATTTGACAGCGGCGAGTTGAATGCTGAAGGCAAACGCGTTGTTGTCATTGGTGGCGGCGACACGGCGATGGACTGTGTTCGCACGTCTATTCGCCAAGGGGCGACTTCAGTGAAATGTCTCTACCGTCGCGATAAGGCAAACATGCCCGGCTCGCAGCGCGAAGTCGCGAACGCAGAAGAAGAAGGCGTCGAATTTGTGTGGCTCGCGGCCCCCAAAGGCTTCAAAGGCGATAGTGTTGAGGGTGTCTTGGTCTCCCAAATGCGCCTTGGTGCGCCGGATGCCTCTGGCCGCCAAAGCCCTGAAATCATTGACGGGGCCGACTATATTGAGGATGCCGATATCGTCATCATGGCCTTGGGGTTTCAACCAGAAGCCATACCAACCCTGTGGGACGTGCCCGAATTGGAAGTGACCCGCTGGGGCACAATCAAGGCCGATTTCCAGACCCATGAGACATCTTTGCCGGGGGTTTACGCCTGTGGTGATATTCAACGTGGCGCAAGCCTAGTTGTTTGGGCTATTCGTGATGGGCGCGAAGCTGCAGAGGCGATCTTGGATCAAATCAACGCAGCGGCGCAGGTAGCTGCCGAGTGATCTATGTCCGATCAAAAGAAACTGCTGGAGTTCAAACTTCTGCACGACAAACATCCGCTGCGGATCGAAGCCGCACCGGGAGAGAAGTCACGTTTGATCGTCAGCTTCACCAGCGTGGGCCAAGAGCGCGATCAATGGCCACCAAAAGAATTCGTCGGGCTGGCCTCTCAGAATGGGCGCAACCATGTGATCTGCATCACCGATATTTCACGGTGTTGGATGAACGCCAACGGAATGGCCAATCTGATCGTGACCAAGATCAGCGACTACGTGTTGGAGCACAAGATAACCAACGTCATGGCTATTGGCACCAGCATGGGCGCGTACAACGCGCTGATTTTGGGCCGAAAAATACCCTTGTCGCGGATTATATGCTTCACGCCACAGTACTCGGTTCACCCCGATGTGCTACCAGAAGAGAAGCGCTGGCGGTTTTTTCGAAAGAAGATTACCAACTGGCCGCACAAGCAAATGAACAAGCTGCCGAAGGCACCAGTGCCGATCTATATGTTCCATGGCGACACGCCAGACGAGCGGATGCATTGGGAGCGGTTCCCGACAGCCCCCAACTTGAAACATTACATCTTCGCAGGCGCGGACCACAATTTTGTTGGCAACCTAAAGGGCGCGAATACATTGCGCAAAATCGTGCTGGCCGCGATCAACAACCGGCCTGGCCGAATGAGCAAAGTGGTGCAACGCGCGGGCGGAATGCGGCGCGAGGACTACGCCGAGTTTGCTATGGCAGAGGCCCATTTCAAAAAACGCAGCAAGCCCAAGCGGCCTGCATCACTGGGCGTCTAAGACTGTTAAACAGTGAACCCGATTACACATCGGACCTCTGTTGGGCGCATCGCCCGACCCAATCAATAAAAACTTCCCCAATAAGGAGCCTATAACATGACCGAATTTGACCAAGATTGGGTAGCTCGCGAGGAAGAAAAACGCCGCTGGATGGCGGAGAACTCGCTGTACCGCGATGAGGACGAGCACGCCTCTTGTGGGGTGGGCCTTGTTGTTGCGATTGACGGCAAGAAATCCCGCAAGGTTGTGGAAAACGGCATCAACGCGCTGAAGGCCATTTGGCACCGTGGCGCGGTAGATGCAGATGGCAAAACCGGCGATGGCGCCGGCATCCATGTGCAAATTCCGGTCAAGTTTTTCTATGATCAGATCGAGCGCACGGGCCATAAGCCCAACATGGATCAGTTGATCGCCGTCGGTCAGGTGTTCTTGCCGCGCACCGATCACGGGGCGCAAGAAACCTGCCGGACCATCATTGAAACCGAAGTTTTGCGGATGGGATACTACATCTATGGGTGGCGCCATGTTCCCGTTGATACCAGCTGTCTTGGCGAAAAGGCCAACGCGACACGGCCGGAGATTGAGCAAATTCTCATCTCCAATTCCAAGGGCATGGATGAGGAAGAATTTGAGCGCGATCTCTATGTCATCCGTCGTCGCATTGAAAAAGCAGCCTTGGCCGCGCAGGTGCCACAACTGTATATTGCCTCGCTGTCTTGCCGCTCGATCATCTACAAAGGCATGATGCTGGCCGAGCAGGTCGCGGAGTTCTATCCCGACCTGATGGACGAGCGGTTCGAAAGCGCATTTGCGATTTACCATCAACGCTATTCGACCAACACCTTCCCGCAATGGTGGTTGGCCCAACCGTTTCGCATGTTGGCTCATAACGGCGAGATCAACACGCTAAAGGGCAATCTGAACTGGATGAAATCGCACGAGATCCGCATGGCTTCGGCGGCTTTTGAGGACCGTGCAGATGACATCAAGCCGATCGTGTCCGGTGGATCATCCGATTCCGCCGCATTGGACGCGGTGTTTGAGGTTCTGGTGCGCGCTGGTCGCTCTGCCCCGATGGCGAAAACCATGTTGGTGCCAGAATCATGGTCCAAGCAGGCGGTTGAGATGCCGAAACCTTGGCAGGACATGTACTCCTACTGCAACTCGGTCATCGAGCCGTGGGATGGCCCCGCCGCTTTGGCGATGACTGATGGCCGTTGGGTCTGTGCGGGTCTGGACCGCAACGGCTTGCGCCCGATGCGCTATGCGGTGACGGGTGACGGGCTGCTCATTGCTGGCTCCGAGACCGGAATGGTGCCGTTTGACGAGGCGACCGTGCGCGAGAAAGGCGCACTTGGGCCGGGTCAAATGATCGGCGTCCACATGGGCAAAGGCAAACTGTTCCACGACGAAGAGTTGAAGGACAAAATGGCCAAGGCGCTGCCGTTTGGCGAATGGGTCGGGAAAATCACCGATCTGGACGAGATCACGCGCGATGTCGAAGAACAGCCGCTGTTTACCGGCGCCGAGCTGCGTAAGCGGCAAATTGCAGCCGGGTATTCACTAGAAGAGCTTGAGCAAGTTCTGGCCCCGATGGCGGAAGATGGCAAAGAAACTCTGGCGTCGATGGGCGATGACACCCCCTCGGCGGTGTTGTCGAAAAAGTACCGCCCGTTGAGCCACTTTTTTCGCCAAAACTTCTCTCAGGTAACCAACCCGCCGATCGACAGCCTGCGTGAATTTCGTGTGATGAGCTTGAAAACCCGCTTCGGGAACCTGAAAAATGTGCTGGATGAGGATTCATCCCAGACCGAAATTTTAGTCCTCGATAGCCCCTTCATTGGCAATGCTCAGTTTGAAAAACTGGTCGACCAGTTCAACGCTGACATGGTGACAATTGATTGCACCTTCCCTGCGGACGGAGGCCAAGGCGCGCTCCATGATGCACTGGCACGTATCCGCGATGAGGTAGAAGACGCTGTTCGCTCTGGTGCCGGACACATTGTGCTGACCGATCAAAATCAGGGCGAAGATCATGTGGCCATGCCAATGATCCTTGCGACGTCTGCGGTGCACAGTTGGTTGACGCGCAAAGGGTTGCGGACGTTCTGCTCGCTCAATGTGCGCAGCGCGGAATGCATTGACCCGCATTACTTCGCGGTGTTGATCGGCTGTGGCGCGACCACGGTTAACGCCTATTTGGCCGAAGATTCACTGGCAGATCGCATCGAGCGTGGGCTGCTGGAAGGGACGCTGACGCAAATTGTTGCCAACTACCGTAAGGCGATTGATCAAGGCCTGTTGAAAATCATGGCGAAGATGGGGATCTCGGTGATCTCGTCTTATCGCGGTGGTTTGAACTTTGAGGCCGTGGGCCTCTCGCGCGCTATGGTTGCGGAATTTTTCCCCGGTATGCAGTCCCGAATTTCAGGGATTGGCGTATCTGGCATCCAAACCAAAGTCGCCGAAGTGCATACGGCTGGCTGGCGTGAGGGCACAGATATCTTGCCGATCGGGGGCTTTTACAAAGCCCGCCGCTCAGGCGAAAAGCACGCTTGGGAAGCGCAAACTATGCATATGTTGCAGGCTGCGTGCACGAACGCCAGCTATGACATGTGGAAGCAATACAGCCGCACAATGCAGGCGAACCCACCTATCCATTTGCGTGATTTGCTGGACATCAAGCCGATGGGCAAAGCCATTTCTGTGGACGAGGTTGAGTCTATCACCGCGATCCGCAAACGGTTCGTGACGCCGGGCATGTCACTGGGTGCGCTGTCACCCGAGGCACATAAAATGCTCAGTGTGGCCATGAACCGGATTGGCGCGAAGTCAGACAGTGGCGAGGGCGGCGAAGACCCCAAGCATTTCGTGCCAGAACCGAACGGTGACAACCCCTCTGCGAAAATCAAACAGGTGGCATCTGGGCGGTTTGGCGTCACGGCAGAATACCTGAACCACTGCGAGGAACTTGAAATCAAGGTGGCACAAGGGGCAAAACCTGGCGAGGGTGGGCAACTACCCGGCATGAAGGTAACCGACCTTATTGCACGGCTGCGGCTATCAACCAAAGGGGTCACGCTGATCTCGCCACCGCCCCACCACGACATCTATTCGATCGAGGATTTGGCGCAGCTGATCTACGACCTCAAGCAAATCAACCCGCGCTGCAAGGTGACGGTGAAGCTGGTCGCCGCCTCAGGCGTTGGCACGATTGCGGCTGGCGTAGCGAAAGCCAAGGCTGACATCATCTTGATTTCTGGCCATAATGGCGGCACGGCTGCATCTCCTGCGACGTCCATTAAACACGCGGGCCTTCCGTGGGAAATGGGTCTAACCGAGGCACATCAAGTCTTGGCAATGAACAACCTGCGCGAGCGGGTCACTCTGCGCACCGATGGTGGGCTGCGCACCGGACGCGACATTGTTATGGCCGCAATGATGGGGGCAGAGGAATACGGCATTGGCACTGCGGCACTGATTGCCATGGGTTGCATCATGGTGCGACAGTGCCAGTCAAATACTTGCCCTGTGGGTGTCTGCACTCAAGACGAAGATCTGCGGGCTAAATTCACCGGGACTGCGGATAAAGTGGTGAATCTGATCACCTTCTACGCACAGGAAGTCCGCGAAATTCTGGCCTCTATCGGCGCACGCTCGTTGGACGAAGTAATCGGACGCGCGGACTTGTTAACACAGGTTTCGCGTGGCTCTGCTCATCTGGATGACTTAGATTTGAACCCGCTTTTGATCACCGTCGATGGCGCAGATCGCATCGTGTACGACCGCGAAAAAGCCCGCAATCCGGTGCCTGATACGTTAGACGCGCAGATTGTGAATGACGCACAGCCGTTCTTCAAAGACGGTGAGAAAATGCAGCTGTCTTATGCGGTACAAAACACCTTGCGCTCTATCGGCACACGGGCCTCATCGCACATCGTGCAACGCTTTGGGATGCGCAATGATCTGCAACCCGACCACTTAACGGTCAAACTGTCAGGCTCTGCTGGACAATCTTTAGGGGCCTTCGCGGCACCGGGATTGAAGCTCGAAGTCTTTGGTGACGCCAACGACTACGTGGGCAAAGGATTGTCTGGCGGGCGCATCGTAGTGCGCCCTGCCCAAAATAGCCCGTTGAAGGCGGATGACAACACGATCATCGGCAATACTGTGCTTTATGGCGCAACCAATGGCTACCTGTTTGCCGCCGGGCGCGCTGGTGAGCGGTTCGGTGTGCGAAACTCTGGCGCGACAACTGTGATCGAGGGCTGCGGCACCAATGGCTGCGAATACATGACGGGTGGTGTGGCTGTTATTCTCGGCTCCATCGGAGCCAACTTTGGCGCAGGTATGACCGGCGGCATGGCTTATCTATATGATCCTGACGGCTTATCGGCACCATTGATGAACATGGAAACATTGGTGACCTGCCCGGTCACTGTTGATCACTGGGAACGGCACCTTAAGGGCCTGATCGAAGAACACCTGAGTGAGACCGGCAGCGTCAAAGCGGCTCAAATATTGCAAGATTGGGACATTGAGAAGGAAAACTTCTTGCAGATTTGCCCGAAAGAAATGCTTGTCCATATCCCTGTGCCACTAAGCCATGAAGAAGCGGCCATTCCTGCGGAGTAAAGCCACACGGGCAACCCCTAACTACCTCGGTCGTTATTGAAGCCGCGAGAACCGAACGTGAAAAGGTAATTCGTCTTCGGTGCGGCCTAAATGATGACCACATCGGAGAGGCGAACATCACTGGCTGGTTTTTAGGAGATGTATTGAACCGCCCCCTATAGAGTTCCGAGCGGTTAACGTGTGACTGGACTTGCCGCACAAAAATTTGGGTCTGTTAGCTCATGTTCGGCAGCCTTTGGTTCGAATGCCAAGGGGTTGAGAAATCCTGATCCAGCAGATTAGGCGCAATATTGAAGCGGTGATTGCTGTCAGTCGTGACTTTATGCTTGCGGGTTCGGACAACCTTGATCGCGTTCTCAGGCATCAACCGACCGACCCGACGGTGTCCGACTGGCGGGCCCAGGTCTCTCAACTTTTCCGTCATGCGTGGGCGCCCATAACTTTGTAGGCTGAGCCGATGCTGCTCACGAACATGGGCCAAAAGCACCTTACCGTCCCGTTGGGTTTGGCTGATCGGTCGCGTTCGCCAAGCACGGAAGCCACGAGTGAGGTGGCCCTAGATTTGTAG
>NZ_JBYVDD010000010.1:1995-5072 GCF_058136045.1 Litoreibacter sp. | reverse complement strand
GTCAGACCCTATACGTCGTCTTACGACTTCGCAGAGCCCTGTGTTTTTAGTAAACAGTCGCCACCCCCTGGTTTGTGCCCCCAGTCAATACTTGCGTAGAAACTGGGCCTCCTTCTCGCGAACTTACGGAGGTATTTTGCCGAGTTCCTTCAACATCGTTCTCTCAAGCGCCTTGGTATTCTCTACCTGTCCACCTGTGTCGGTTTAGGGTACGATCTTATAGAGGGGCTATTTCCAGGAACCTCTTAGCAGCTCATTCAATCCGATAAGGATGAACTACCTTCGAGATCCGTCACCACCTCACGGCCCAGGAATATTAACCTGGTTCCCATCGACTACGCCTTTCGGCCTCGCCTTAGGGGTCGGCTTACCCTGCTCAGATTAGCTTTAAGCAGGAACCCTTGGACTTTCGGCGACAGAGTCTCTCACTCTGTTTGTCGCTACTCATGTCATCATTCTCGCTAGTGATCTCTCCACCGGATGGCTCACGCCCCGGCTTCACAGAAAACACCGCGTCTCCGACGCTCATTATACTTGTAATAACCCTCGACACATAAACACAGTTGCCTGTGCTATCTGAAGAATTGCATTACAAAACGAGCAAAAGAGACATGGTGTTATGTCACACTACGCTCCGCTACCATGCCTTACGGCATCCTAAGCTTCGGCTCATGGCTTGAGCCCCGTTACATTTTCGCCGCAGGACAACTTAAATTAGACCAGTGAGCTGTTACGCTATCTTTAAAAGATGGCTGCTTCTAAGCCAACTTCCTGGTTGTTTTGGTCGTCCCACCTGCTTTCCCACTTAGCCATGAATTAGGGGCCTTAGCTGTAGGTCAGGGTTGTTTCCCTCTTCACGACGGACGTTAGCACCCGCCGTGTGTCTGCCAGATATTACTCCTCGGTATTCGGAGTTTGGTTAGGATCAGTAAGACGGTGAGTCCCCGTTACCCATCCAGTGCTCTACCCCCGAGGGTATTCGTCTGACGCTCTACCTAAATAGATTTCGCGGAGAACCAGCTATCTCCGAGTTTGATTGGCCTTTCACCCCTAGGCACAACTCATCCCGATCTTTTTCAACAGATGTGGGTTCGGTCCTCCAGTTAGTGTTACCTAACCTTCAACCTGGTCATGCCTAGATCACTCGGTTTCGGGTCTAATCCATCTAACTCATTCGCCCTATTAAGACTCGCTTTCGCTGCGCCTACACCTAACGGCTTAAGCTTGCTAGATAGACTAAGTCGATGACCCATTATACAAAAGGTACGCTGTCACCCCTCAAGGGGGCTCCAACTGTTTGTAGGCGACCGGTTTCAGAAACTGTTTCACTCCCCTTGTCGGGGTGCTTTTCACCTTTCCCTCACGGTACTGGTTCACTATCGGTCAGTAAGGAGTACTTAGCCTTAGAGGGTGGTCCCCCCATGTTCAGACAGGATTTCACGTGTCCCGCCCTACTTAATACGTCCGATCTTGCTTCTTATACGGGACTGTCACCCACTATGGTTGGCCATTCCAGACCATTCTAATCACAATCACAGCTCGGCTGGTCCCCGTTCGCTCGCCGCTACTAGGGGAGTATCTGTTGATTTCCTTTCCTCCGGGTACTTAGATGTTTCAGTTCCCCGGGTTTGCCTTTTTAAACCTATGTATTCAGTCTAAAAATACCTGGTTAACCTCATTATTGAACTGCCGCTGCCAACCCTAGAGCTGACAGTGGATAACAATAACAAAGTATCAGGTGGGTTGCCCCATTCGGAAATTCGTGGGTCAAAGCCTATTCTCGGCTAACCACGACTTATCGCAGAGTATCACGTCCTTCATCGCCTCTTACTGCCAAGGCATCCACCAATCGCCCTTCTCGCGCTTGATTTGATCCAGAAGAAGACGGACCCGTGCAGGTCTGCTTCTTCCGCGCCCCGATGGCCCTTTTGTAAGCCTCCGGGGTGAGGTCCTTTTCAGGAACCTCTTAATCAAAAGAGTAAATTTTTCCCATCACAACAGTCTGGTTCAAAGCCTGTTGCGATATATCTTGTAGGTTAGTTTACTTGACTTGGATTGTGTCTTGTACTTCGGGGTCGGACCCCAAGATAAGGGTGCCGGGAAGGCTCCCAAATCATACAAAACACTACATTCTTTATACGTCCAACTCGAAGTTGGTAGATCAGACTAACGCGCCCGATCAGTATAAAAAACTGATGTTAATTCTCTCTATACGATGTCAATTCCCGCATACTACCAAGGTAATACGCAGACAGAACTTACGTTCTGCGTCCGATTGGACGACTAAACGCTCAAATAGCGCTTAATGGTCAAATCGAGCAATTCTGAGATATGGTGGAGCGTATCGGACTCGAACCGATCACCCCCTGCTTGCAAAGCAGGTGCTCTCCCAGATGAGCTAACGCCCCACAATTTCGTTTGGCAGAGCCAAACAAATTGAGTGCTGACAGGTTACTTTGCTTGCAAAGTCACCGAGAAGCACCCGGCTGGAATAATGTGGTGACTGACCCCATACCAAGAAGCGTTCTCGGTCATTTTGCTTTCGCAAAAGAACCTGCCACTTAGCAATATGTGGAACCGTCATTCATTCAGCATCGAAGAAGCTGAATGTTGGTGGGTCGAGGAGGACTTGAACCTCCGACCTCACGCTTATCAGGCGTGCGCTCTAACCACCTGAGCTACCGACCCAAGACGGGTGGTAACCCGTGTCTTTGTTTTTATTTGTGTGAGTACCGCTCTCGTCGATTGCTGCGCAATCAACTGCCACGGTTCCCGTTATTGCCTGACGGCAATAACTCGACATGAAGAGATATGAGGACGGCTTGAACCGATTGGCCGGTATGCCACCGAAGTGACATCCGAACCTATGTGCTTAAAGCACTGCTAAGTGTTCCACGAGTAAAAGAACAAGTTCTAATGCTGCTAGGAACATCCTTAGAAAGGAGGTGATCCAGCCGCAGGTTCCCCTACGGCTACCTTGTTACGACTTCACCCCAGTCGCTGATCCTACCGTGGCCGCTTGCCTCCCGAAGGTTAGCGCAGCGTCGTCGGGTAGAACCAACTCCCATGGTGTGACG
>NZ_JBYVDD010000010.1:0-1984 GCF_058136045.1 Litoreibacter sp. | reverse complement strand
ACTAGCGATTCCGACTTCATGGGGTCGAGTTGCAGACCCCAATCCGAACTGAGACAGCTTTTTGGGATTAACCCATTGTCACTGCCATTGTAGCACGTGTGTAGCCCAACCCGTAAGGGCCATGAGGACTTGACGTCATCCACACCTTCCTCCCGCTTATCACGGGCAGTTTCTCTAGAGTGCCCAGCTTAACCTGCTGGCAACTAAAGATGTGGGTTGCGCTCGTTGCCGGACTTAACCGAACATCTCACGACACGAGCTGACGACAGCCATGCAGCACCTGTGTTGTATCCAGCCGAACTGACGTAATCTGTCTCCAGAAAACTCGATACACATGTCAAGGGTTGGTAAGGTTCTGCGCGTTGCTTCGAATTAAACCACATGCTCCACCGCTTGTGCGGGCCCCCGTCAATTCCTTTGAGTTTTAATCTTGCGACCGTACTCCCCAGGCGGAATGCTTAATCCGTTAGGTGTGACACTGAAGGGCAAGCCCCCCAACGTCTGGCATTCATCGTTTACGGTGTGGACTACCAGGGTATCTAATCCTGTTTGCTCCCCACACTTTCGTACCTCAGCGTCAGTATCGAGCCAGTGAGCCGCCTTCGCCACTGGTGTTCCTCCAAATATCTACGAATTTCACCTCTACACTTGGAATTCCACTCACCTCTCTCGAACTCAAGACTAGCAGTATCAAAGGCAGTTCCAGGGTTGAGCCCTGGGATTTCACCTCTGACTGACTAATCCGCCTACGTACGCTTTACGCCCAGTAATTCCGAACAACGCTAACCCCCTCCGTATTACCGCGGCTGCTGGCACGGAGTTAGCCGGGGTTTCTTTACCAGATACTGTCATTATCATCTCTGGCGAAAGAGCTTTACGACCCTAAGGCCTTCGTCACTCACGCGGCATGGCTAGATCAGGCTTTCGCCCATTGTCTAAGATTCCCCACTGCTGCCTCCCGTAGGAGTCTGGGCCGTGTCTCAGTCCCAGTGTTGCTGATCATCCTCTCAAACCAGCTAAAGATCGTAGACTTGGTAGGCCATTACCCCACCAACTATCTAATCTTACGCGGGCTAATCCAAAGGCGATAAATCTTTCCCCCGAAGGGCACATACGGTATTACTCTCAGTTTCCCGAGGCTATTCCGTACCTTTGGGTATATTCCCACGCGTTACTAACCCGTCCGCCGCTCACCCGAAGGTGCGCTCGACTTGCATGTGTTAGGCCTGCCGCCAGCGTTCGTTCTGAGCCAGGATCAAACTCTCAAGTTGAAAAGCATTTGCATGCTTAACCTTGACGTCGAACCTCTGCACATATTCATCATCAAGACCTTACTGAAATCTCGATGACGTCTTAACCGTTTGGTTGTGCTTGAAGTTATCAAAGATAACTAGAAGCCGTCCAAACAGTGAAGCTGACCTCACATTATCGCTAAATCATCCGAAAACGACCTCGCTAGTGAGTTTTGATATGTGACGAGGTTGATCCATCGAAATGGCCAAACCGCCCACATATCTCTTCATGTGTTCTATAAATTTCAAAGAGCGTAGAGACAAAAACAAACCGTAGCGCCCAAATCGTCTGGCGCAACTGCCTGCATAAGTCTCTGTTTTTATTCCGCTTTCTCGACCCTAAGGCCTGTCCGGCGCCCCGTTAGTGCATCACTGCGCCTCCGGTGAAGTGGGTTCTAGGCCCAGTAGCCCACGCCCGCAACACCTTTTTTGCAGAAAGATGACATTTTTTGCAGACCACAAACAAAAACCCTTAAAAACAACAACATAAACCTAAAATTACCCGAAAATTATACCCCAAAATGCTGCAACCGCATTGCTTCCCTCAGGGCAGCTACAGCCGCCTCTTGCGGTTACCAACAAACAAAACACCAAATGTGGATCAAAACACCCCGAATCCACACAACAACAACAGATCCACAACGACTCGGCACACCCCAAGAAAACTTCCAACACAAAAAAACCGCAGAGTC
>NZ_JBYVDD010000009.1:0-68337 GCF_058136045.1 Litoreibacter sp. | reverse complement strand
TTCAGGCGGGGCGTATGGTTAGGTGTTTTCATTGCTCTGGCATAGCGCTGTCACGCCGAGCAAACAACTTGGCAATACCCTTCGAACTACTTTGGACATTCCTGCTGAACTGTAAATCACATCTATCAGGTGAAATGACCAGCAATCACGATATCGTTGGCAAAATGTCGACATGATTTGGGCGTGCGGCAGGTTGCGATGCAGGCATTGGTTTGACTTCAGTGATCTGACGCTTTGCCCGCGCTGCATCGATCACCTTGCCCTACATCCTGAATTGTCTCAAACCCATCGCAAAATCGGCGTCACCGAGCCATCTCAAGAAACGCCATCCTGATTTCCGTCTCTCCATAGTTCAAAAACTACAAAGAAAAGCGTTAATAAATTTAGGAGCACTCACACATCTTAATGAGGTGGGTGGGCTTTCATTGTGGCCTTCCATTTGTGATGCGTCGTGAAAGAACAACACTGGAATCAGACGGTAACTTGCGGTGTGCTACGCCAGGTGTCGGATCGTGGCGGCATGCGCATCAGGGCGCGAACACGTTCCGCATTCTGGAATGAGGTCAGCAATTCCAACAATTCAAACGCCACCTCAACGCCAGTACCCGGGCCGGTTGAGCTGATGATTCCGTTATCTGTGACGATCGCTTCATCAACGAAAACTGCACCAAAGTCTTCAAGCTCGGCTTTCCGCTGTCCGCCTATCTGGTGGTAGGTCGTCGCTTTTTTTCCGTTCAGTACACCCGCCTTAGCCACAGCAAGAGAAGCCACACAGACAGAGGCAATGGGTTGCGTTTTTTTGGCAAAATGTTGAATCACTGAAGCAAAATCTGGTCCGTAAGCCTGCGCGTAATATCCTGCGCCAGCAAACCCACCCGGAAGTGCAAGCGCGTCGAATTGGTGCAGCTCAAGGTCTGCCAGCAACGCGTCAGGGTTAACCGAATAGCCAAAGGTCGTTTTCACGGGGGTTTGCAATCCGGCCGATACCAACGCAATCGGTGTGTCCCCATCAATGTTAGCCCAACCCAGAACGTCGATGAAGCCTGCGGCCTCAAGCTGTTCAAAGCCATCTGCCAACAATAGAAGTACACGCTTGGTCATCTGATAGCTCCTCTGAAATATGCGCCTTTCGCCCGGGCCGGGCGTTTCAAAGACCGTATACATCATTCTTGGTTTTTTGGCAGAATAGGAACACTGTCTGCACGATATTGAATTTTGTCGAACTATATTGGGTAAAATAACCAATTAGGCTGTGCGGTTTGAGCCTTGCAGGAAATGCGCATGTTTCTCGGTCCGCAAACCAGCCGACTTACCTGCCGACTTCATCAACAACTTGCGAGATGCTGACAGCGGCGACCAGTCCGAATTGGTCATGGCGCGATACATATTGAGTACAAACCCAAGGACCTTCTTTGTGCCGTCGACGATCTCTTTAACAATCCGATATCATCGCTTGGAGCATCGCTGCCGCTTTCTAGCGAAATCTTCAAAACCGGAGTGCATGTTGAAACTGGAGTCAACGTGGCAAACCTATGGCTTCCATTGGCTCGCAGCTGGTAGGGCCCTGCCGCGCCGCCGCTTAGTAAAGGCTTTACAACAAAACTTTTTAACAAGCATCAACAAGCGCATCGATCAAAACCCAACAAACCCCTTTCGGTAAACTAACTTTCTGAAATCTCCTGTAAAAGCCAATTACGCAGAATCGAAATATTTGGCCGCTGCGATTGGGCCTCGGGATAGACAAGATAAAAGGTGGAGCCTAGAGGAAGTGCACGGTCAAAAAGCTCAACTAGACGTCCGGCTGCGACGTCTTTCGCAGATAGAAATTTCCAACCCAAAACAACGCCTGCACCATCAATTGCAGTTTGAAATCCATGGTCAGGCAAGCTGAAATGCATGCCGCGCGTCGCGTCGACACCCGTTGTACCTGTTGCTTCAAGCCATGTTTCCCAGGTTGGGGCACTGGGATCATAATCCATAGAGTGATTGTGCAATAACACGTGTCTCTTTAAATCTTCAGGTTCCTTAATCGCGTCCGGCCCTTCAAGCAAACGCGGACTGCACATTGGCACAACAGTTTCGTCGAACAACTTTATTGCTTCTAGACCGGACCATTGGCCGTGCCCCAATCTGATCGCCGCATCAACGTCGTCGCGTTGAAAATCAACGAGGTTGAGCCCTGTTGAGATGCGCACGTCAATTTCGGGGTGCAATGAATAAAACTTTTGCAGACGTGGGATCAGCCACATAGCCGCAAAAGTAGGTGCAACCGTCAATGTCAGCGATCCACCGCTTTCGACGTCGATCACCTTTTCCATCGCATGATCGAGATCAAGAAATATCATTCGCAGCTCTTTCGCCAACAGCTGTCCGGTCTCGACAAGCACAAGGCCACGCGACCGACGCAGAAAAAGCGCTGTACCTAAATATTCTTCCAACTTTTTAATCTGATGGCTGATCGCAGCGGGCGTCACCGCTAGTTCTGCAGCAGCGCCCACAAAATTTAGATGACGCGCAGCCGCTTCAAACGCACGCAGCGCATTTAGTGGGTAAATTCGACGACTCATGTCTATGCCTAAGTTTTTCTAAGCCTGCGACAATTATTATCGTTTGTCTAGGGCCCAAGATAATTTTTACAATTGGTCCAAGGCAGTCAACTTGATTGCATAAAAATAGAAATATGAACCAGCCTGCTAGGACAATTGCCATGAGAGACATCAAAGATTTACACGCAAAATTTACACCAGAAGTCCAATTTTCACTGCGTATTTACAACTTTGACGATGCAGGCAGCGCTATGTCGGTCCTAGGACAACACGACACTGTAGAGCTATTTTGCGAAGACGATGATGTTGGACTGGACGCCATTCCGGCGGCGCTCGCGGCTCGTATCGACTTTGACATGAACCAGTTTTTTTGAGGCATTAGTCATGCAAAGGATAGCGCCCCCACCTTTTACACAAGCAACCGCATTCGCGGCCGTTCAAATTGCCGAAGAGGCGTGGAACTCTCGGGACGCTGAAAAGGTCACGCTGTTGTGTGCGATTGATTGTGTTTGGCGAAATCGCGACAACTTTTTTCAAGGCCGTTCAGCAATTGAATATTTTCTGAAGCGCAAATGGGCAAATGAATCCCAAGCCCAGCAAATAAAAGAGCTTTGGGCGTTCACCGAAAACCGAATTTCAGTTCGTTTTGAATGTGAATGGCAACACGAGGAAACCGGGCAGTGGTTTCGAACACACGGCAACGAACACTGGGAATTTGACCCAGACGGCTACCTCAATAGCCGAGACATGAGCGCCAACGACATTCCAATTTACAAGAACGACCAACGCATTGTGCGCTGAATCTACACCTCCCAAAAGGAAATAAAAATGAATTCTCCCATAAACTTGCTCACATTTACGACCGCTCTGGCTTTTTTTGCGCAGCTAGCAAGTCCCGGTTACGCCGACGACGGTTTGCCCCATCCCGGATTTGAGATCACCGTTGGCAACACTGCGCTACTCGTCACCGATCCGCAGAACGACTTTCTCAGCCCTGACGGCGTGGCCTGGGGCGTCGTCGGTGCAAATGTCGAGGAGGTCGGTACGGTGGAAAATATCGATGCGCTGTTTGCAACCGCAAAAGAAACTGGCATGCCCGTCTTCGTTTCACCGCATTATTACTATCCACACGATCACACCTGGAAGATCGAAGGCGCGCTTGAAGCGTTGATGCATAATATTGGCATGTTCAACCGCCCCGACCAACTGTCGAGCGAAGGTTTCGAAGGCTCCGGCGCTGACTGGCTGGCCCAATACAAACCTTACATTGAGGATGGCCACACAATCGTCTCAAGCCCGCATAAGGTATTCGGTCCCGAAACAAATGACCTGGTCCTGCAGTTGCGCAAACAGGGCATCGACAACGTCATCATTGCCGGAATGTCCGCCAATCTGTGCACCGAATCCCATATGCGCGAGCTGCAAGAGCAGGGATTTCGAGTGATGGTCGTCACCGACGCAACGGCCGCGGCGCAATTACCGGGACTGGATGGATATGCCGCAGCGCTGACAAACTTTCGGATGATAGCAAGCCATGTGGCCGATACTGCCACTGTTGTCGCCGAAATGCGGGAAGCCGTCGCTAACTAAGCGACGCCCCCACAACTCCGGGCGATCAGGCCCTCTCCCTGCAGATCGCCCGGGGACCATCAAAGAACATCCAGTGGTTTTGATTTTCAAAGGCTACGCGCTTGGCGATCCAGACATTCATTAATCGAATGTGCCCAATTTTAGAAGGAACCATAACTATGACGCCTGCATTAGAAATTGCTACAAACCCGCCAGTTTCAATCTTCGCAAAAATTTCACGCGAAGAAGTCACGATGGCAGCCCATGATTTGCGCAACCCGCTATCCTGCCTTGTCTCAACACTGGAATTGCTTGAAAGTCGCGCGGGCAAAAATGCCTCAGAGGGCCTGCGTAAAGATGTGCGTCGCGGGCTCCGCGCCGCGGAGCGAATGGACGGCATGATCCAAAGGTTGCTGGACAATGCGCGACAGCCACCTCCGCCTCCAGCGGCCAATGCGACGCCAAACACGCTGAGAGCCATCGTCGGAACTGCAGTCGAGTTTAGCCTTTTAAACGCCCGGAAGAAAGGCATTAGAATTCATCAGGTAGGCCCTAAAATTCTGACAACCCTCGACCAGGATTTGTTGGTTGAAGTTGTTGATAACTTGGTCAGTAACGCGGTCAAATTTTCCAACTACGCCAGCGAAATACACTGCAAAATCGGCCAAGACGCACGCTCTGCTTTCATACAGGTCACGGATAATGGCCGAGGGCTGACGCGCAAGGATTTGGCGAAAATTGGCGAACCATTTCAGCGCTTGTCTGCAAAGCCAACAGCCGGTGAAAAATCCAGCGGACTTGGGCTTTGGTCGGCCCGGCGCATCATCAATTCACTTGGTGGCGAGCTTTTCGCCGATAGCGACGGCTTCAATAAAGGCGCGACGTTTATGCTCCGCCTGCCACCAATTGCAACAAATTATGTGAGGATCAAAAATTGACCCGCCCCCCAGTGCCACCCTTCACAAAAGAAACTGCCATCCAAAAGGTACGTGCCGCCGAAGACGGTTGGAACTCGTGTGATCCGGCTAAAGTTGCGCCTGCCTATACCCCAGACAGCAACTGGCGGAACAGATCTCAATTCGCGCAGGGGCGTACAGAGATTCAAACGTTGCTTAAGCTTAAGTGGATCAGAGAGACTGAATACAGGTTGATCAAGGAATTATGGGCTTTCACTGAAAATCGTATTGCCGTTCGATTTGCATATGAATGGCGCGATGACAGGAACAATTGGTTTCGGTCCTATGGCAATGAAAACTGGGAATTTGATGCCGACGGGCTGATGCGCCACCGCATCGCAAGCATCAATGATCTCGCCATTTCTGAATCTGATCGAATGTTCCATTGGCCTCGCGGTCGCAGACCCGACGATCACCCAAGCCTCACTGATTTGGGCCTCTGAACGCAACCATATTCACCCACTTGAGATAGGAGTACGTTATGTCACGCGCATTCGCAGAAATCAGTTTTACGCCCTCAGTTCTGGCCTTTCAGAAACAAAATGGATCGGCGGATGGGTATTCAAATTTCCTGAACCCAGATACAGATCGTGCAGATCGCATCGGCCCTATGGAAGCCGAATTCATCGCCGGCAGAGACAGTTTTTATCAGGCAACGGTCAATAATAATGGCTGGCCGTATGTGCAGTTTCGTGGCGGCCCCACCGGCTTTCTCAAGGTGCTGGATGTTCAAACGATCGCTTACGCTGATTTTCGCGGGAATCGCCAATATCTAAGCGCTGGTAATCTTACGGACAATGATCGAATTTCGATGATCCTGATGGACTACCCCAACCGTCGGCGGCTAAAAATTTGGGGCCGCGCAAAGTTAATCAAAGCAACCGATAACCAGTTACTTATGACGCAGTTGCAAGATACGTCCTATCGCGGGCGCACCGAACGCGCGGTTGTCATCACCGTCGAAGCGCTCGATTGGAACTGCCCTCAGCACATTCCTCTGCGCCTGACGATGGAAGAGTTGGAACCACAACTCAAACCCGTACGAGACGAGCTATCACGACTGAAATTAGAGAACGAAAACCTGAAACTGGCGCTCGATTAGATCGACTGACCGCGACTCATTTTGAGCAAATTGACCAACATCAACAGAGCCCTAACCCTAACCCTAACATAGGAGAAATCCCTAATGTCCAATTCCATCAAATCAATTTTAGGCGCGAGCCTACTAGCGGTGACGTTTGCATCGCCAATCATGACAACGGCGCCTGCAAACGCAGCTGAACCCACATCAACGATTGATACCGCACGAACATCGTTCCGTTCAGAGGTCATCGATGGGATCAAGGTTGCCTACCGCGAGGCGGGTAACCCGTCAAACCCAACGATCCTGTTGCTGCACGGGTTCCCAACATCTTCGCATATGTTCCGCAATCTGATTCCGGAATTGGCTGAAAACTATCACGTCATAGCACCAGATTATCCGGGCTTTGGCGCATCCGACATGCCGGGTGCCGCGGAATACGAATACACATTTGCCAACACGGCAGAAATTATCACGGAATTGCTAGACCGCAAAAACGTCGAAGATTATGCGGTCTATCTGATGGATTATGGCGCGCCGGTCGGATTTCGGATGTTCGCAGAACACCCTGAACGGGTCTCTGGATTTATTATTCAGAACGGTAATGCATACGAGGAAGGTTTGAAAGAATTTTGGGACCCTCTCAAGGCCTATTGGGCCGATCCTTCTGCTGAAAATGGCGACCAATTGCGTGGGTTTTTTGAGATGGATGCGACGAAGTGGCAGTTCACCCACGGCACGCAAAACCCCGAAGAGATCAGCCCTGATAATTTCTGGCACGTTCAGTACTTGCTAGACCGTCCCGGCAATCAGGAAGTTCAGCTTGAGATGTTTTTGGATTACGGCACTAACGTCGCCGAATATCCAAAATGGCAGGCATTGTTTCGCGAACACCAAACGCCAACACTGCTGATGTGGGGCAAGAACGATTATATTTTCCCGGCTGATGGTGCGCATCCGTACAAACGTGATTTGGACAACTTGGAGTTCCACCTCCTCGACACAGGTCACTTCGCACTTGAGGAATATGGCCCCGAAATTTCCGATCTGATGATCAAATTCATGGATCGTAACGCAAACTGAGGGTTGCGCCCTTAGGGGCGCTCCCGCCTTTCCAAACAAAAATGAAATCACCGGGATGATCGACGCAGCCGCCCCAATTTCCTTGACCAAAATGCTTAGAAAAGAGCGCGAATATGACACATTCAGAACTGACTGCACACTGCAGCACAGGGCAGATGAAAGTGGTGCTCGCCCGAGCCGCCATCGTCGCCACAATACTCGGCACCGGGTCGACGATTGCAAACCAATTCAACGCGGTTTTCGGCCCTGCCCACCTTCAGTGCGTGCCCATGATCCTCGTTTACCTTACGCCCTTCGTTGTTGTCAGCGCATCTCAGGTTATGGGCACGCGCGCAGCTGCATGTGCCAATGGGGAGCAGGGAGAGAAACAAGAGCGTTTCTTAATGACGATTTTCTCTCACGGCATACTGCGTCGTGCAGTAGTGCTCGGTCTTGCAATAGGCGGTGTCGACATCGGCATAATCATCACTGATCGCCTTATCGCCGGGCGGCATCTAGATCAGCTTCCCATCGCGCTATTCATTCAGGCCGTCTCGTTGCCGATACTTTTCGGAGCCTTATCGCAGTCACTCTCATTCCGACGCGCTGTCGGCGCGACAACCCCATC
The DNA here is from genome assembly GCF_058136045.1 of Litoreibacter sp. Taxonomy (NCBI): domain Bacteria; kingdom Pseudomonadati; phylum Pseudomonadota; class Alphaproteobacteria; order Rhodobacterales; family Roseobacteraceae; genus Litoreibacter; species Litoreibacter sp. Next base: position 60,495 of record NZ_JBYVDD010000009.1, on the reverse strand, counting down.
TCTTGGAAGGAGCACGCTATGACTATCCAAAATAAGCTCAATACGGCTGAATGCGATGCCGTCGCGAACGACTTTTCGGACGCCCCCGAAACCCATGTCACGACAGCACAAGACTGGTTTGCCCAAGGAACCCGGATTCCATACGACCCCGTTTCGAAGAGGATATTGAACTTCAGCCATACCGCCGTATCGTCGACGTCTCTTAAGGTGTTTCGAAAGATTTCAAGCGATGCAAAACCGAAAGATAACGCCGTCTGGACGACCTTTTTACCAGGTTGGCCTGACGGCTCATATGGATGGTCAAAAGCCAATCAGCACCTTAAGTCTGCAGAGCTCGGTCCTCGGCTATTCGTCGAATATATTGGCGCGGGGGATTCAGACAAACCAAGCGACTATTCTTACAGCACCGACGAGCGCGCGGATCTGGTCGAAGCCCATTGGAAATATCATGGCGTAAAATCAACCTTCATCGTGGGCTTTGATTACTCCTCGATTGTCGCATTGGAGCTGCTAAGTCGGCAAATCGATCGACGCGCAAAGGGCGAAGCGGGAGGCACAAAAATCACAGGTGTTTTGCTTATTAATGGCGGCCTCTTTGCCGACGGGCATACACATCCATGGTTTACGACACCGCTGATCAAGTCAGTCATTGGCGAGTTTGCAATGTCGATAGCCCAACGGTCTAGGTTTCTATTTCGCGAAATCATGAATTCGCTCTGGTCCAAAGAGTTTAGCGTGACCGACGCAGAGGTTGATGCGCTGCACGACGCCATTGGGCGGCGCAATGGCACGTATGTACTCAACAAAACTGCGGGCTTCGTTGATCATCATAAACGCAATTCGGCGCGTTTGAATTTAAAGCGCATATTTATGGCCACCCAAGACTCTGTGTCCTTTCACGTTGTTGGCAGTGACAACGATCCCTTCGAGGGTCAGCAGGCGCAATTGGCCCGTAAGCGGCTGGGGCACCACGGTCTGGATGTTCGAATTCTACCGGGTGGGCATCTTACGACATCAGAACACCCCGAACTGCTCGCCGACATCATCAAGGAAGTCGCGTCTCAATAGTCTACGGCCCAGCACCGTTTCACGAGGCGAAAAACCAAAACCGCAGCAGATCAAAGGAACACGAAATGAAGATACATCAAATACGCAACGCGACCTTACTAATTGAGTTTGGGAACATTCGGCTGCTTGTTGACCCGATGTTGGCAGAAAAGCATACGCTGCCACCTTTGCGTCTGCTCAAAATGCGCGGTCGAAATCCCGCAGTTTCTTTGCCGGCAAGTGCCGATGACCTCCTAGACAGCGCAACTCACTGCTTGATCACTCATTGCCAGCGTGGGCATTTTGATCATCTTGATGGCGCGGCCAAGAAGTGGCTGATCGAGCGTGATCTGCCGGTCTTCTGCACGCCACGTGATGCGAGCTTTCTAAGCCAAGAAGGCTTGAACATCTGCCCATTGCAACGCAATGATATGACATCACAGCCATTCCTAACAGGGACCATTCAAACGACCTCATGCGTTCACGGGCGCGGACTGATTGGCCGTTTCATGGAACATGGCGTTGGATATGTCATCACAATGCCGCATGAACCCAAGCTCTATTTGACAGGCGATACGATCCTGACCCAAGACGTTCGCAATGTTGTTCAATCTCTTTCGCCAGATGTCATAGTTGCACCCGCAGGCGGTGCGCGTTTTGACATAGGCCGCGAGATCATCATGAACGCGGATGACATGTGCGAGTTGGCTCGACTCACAAGGGGGACGGTCATCGCTAACCATCTTGAGGCAATCAGCCATTGTCCTGTCTCGCGAAGCGATGTCATCGCGGCGGCCAGAGCATCGGGTTTGCACGATCGGATTCTCGCCCCCAACGATGGGGCTGCATTGGCCTTCTATGCGACGAAATGAATAAAAACTCATATCGGTAATCCGCGACTTTATCGTGACTCGTTTAACAGATATTGTCAGGTTGTGTCGCTAGTTTGAATTTAATAGACGAAACAGCTTTAACCAGTACATCTGACTCCGCATGGCGATATTAGGTGGCATTAGGAAGCCACGTGGCATCAATTACGATACCATCCTGCATCTTACAAACTGCTCCATACCCGGAAAATCTCGCAGGCTTCGCAGATCAAACGCCACGAAAAATTTTGGCGTAGCTACATACGCGTATGAGCCTCCTGCCCTCGGGTTTCGCGGGCCGGTCGTAATCAAATCGCGCATCCTTAAGCCACAAGCATACGAACAACGGTGCTGTCACCGATTGGCTATGAGAAGCAACGGAGAATGAACGAGGCAGGTGTCTAGGACGCTAGGGTCAGTAAACTGTTGAGAGAGAGCACGGAGCTGCCCTCTCTCTTTATAACAGGCAATGACTTAGTCGCTCCACCCACTCACGGCTTTGACTTCTAGAAATTCCTCTAGGCCAAACACACCGCCCTCGCGGCCATTCCCCGATTGTTTATAGCCGCCAAAAGGCGAGCCTTGGGCGAAGCCGGAGCTGTTGGTTTCCACCATACCCGAGCGCAGGCGGCGAGCCATGCGGCGGCGGCGCGCTTGATCAGAAGATTGGATATAGTTGGTCAGCCCATAGGGCGTATCATTGGCCATCCCTATGACTTCCTCTTCGGTATCGAATGGCATCAGGCACAAGACTGGGCCGAAGATTTCCTCTTTGTAGATTGTCATATCAGAGGTCACATCCGTGAACACTGTCGGGCGCACATAGTAGCCGCGATTCAGGCCTTCGGGGCGACCAGGACCACCCGCGAGAAGGGTTGCTCCCTCGGCTATGCCCGCCTCGATCAAGGTTTGAATTTTATCATACTGCATTTCAGAGACGACTGGCCCAATATGGCGGCCATCTTGGGATGCGGAACCAACTGTGGTAGCCTCGGCGGCGGCTTTGGCTTCCGTCACGGCTTGATCAAAGCGCGCACGCTCGACGAACATACGTGTGGGTGCGTTGCACGATTGGCCTGTGTTGCGGAAGCAACGAATAATGCCATCCGTGACCGCATTGTCGGCACCGTCCGCGAAGATGATGTTGGCGCCTTTGCCGCCCAATTCCAGCGACACGCGCTTGAGGGTCTCGGCGGCGGCAACAGAGATCAGCTTGCCCGCGCGCGACGAACCCGTGAAGGACACCATGTCGATATCGAGATGCGCAGAGAGCTGCGAGCCAACGCCGGGGCCATCGCCGTTTACCATGTTGTAGACGCCTTTGGGGAAGCCCGCCTCATCCATGAACTCGGAAAACAAGATGCCTGATAGAGGCGCGATCTCAGATGGCTTCAGGACAACGGTACAGCCGGCAGCGATGGCTGGGACAACCTTGAGTACAATCTGGTTCATCGGCCAGTTCCAAGGTGTGATCAGCGCGCAAACACCAATAGGCTCGCGCAGGGTCATCTCGGTGTCGGTGAACTTGGTGTCGAATTCGAAGTTTTCGAAGGCTTTGATGAAGCCTTCCAAATGCCATGAGCCCGCGCCAACCTGTTGGGCGCGCGACAGTTTCATCGGGGCGCCCATTTCAGTGGACATAGCAACGGCCATTTCTTCTGAACGGCGGTTGTAGATGTCGAGCAACTTGCGCAGCAGGGCCAACTTCTCGGCCTTCGGAGTAAACGCCCAAGTCTCGAAGGCGGTGCGGGCGGCGGCAACGGCGGCATTGGTATCAGCCTCGGAGCCTAGGGAAATCGTGGCGCAAACCTCCTCGGTGGAGGGGTTGATAACGTCGAAGTCATTTGCTGTCGCGGGTGCGACCCATTGACCGTTGATGTAGAAATTTTTGCTATTAGGCATGGGAGGCTCCGTTCGGGGGTGTGTTTCAATGCTGTGCCGACTATATTTGCTAGTGAAACCATAAATAGAAAGGGACCGCCATGGGTCTGCGCATTAACGACACAATTCCCAATATTACCGTGATGACCGATAAGGGAGAGATCACTCTGCACGATTTTGTCGGTGATTCTTGGGCGGTTATATTCTCCCACCCGAAAGATTTTACGCCTGTTTGTACGACCGAATTTGGCGCGGTTGCCCAATTGGCTGATGAATGGGCCAAACGCGGCACCAAAGTGCTGGGCGTGTCCGTGGATGGGGTTGAAGACCACGTCAAATGGAAGCGTGATATCGAGCAAGTGGCCGATGCCAAAGCTGAGTTTGCTATCGTGGCGGATGAAGGTCTGGAAATGGCCAAAGCCTTTGACATGCTGCCTGCCGAGGCCTACATGCCCGACGGCCGTACCCCAGCAGATAGCGCGACTGTACGCTCGGTGTTTATTGTTGGGCCAGACAAGCAGCTGAAATTGTCGATGACATATCCGATGACAGTAGGCCGCAACTTTGCGGAAATCCTACGCGCGCTGGACGGTTTGCAAATGTCGGCCAAAGGCGTGGCGACGCCTGCTAATTGGCAATTGGGCCAGGATGTAATCGTACCGCCTGCGGTGAGCACCGAAGATGCGATGGCTAAATTTGGTGAGGTGAATACCATCCTGCCATACCTGCGCACGGTCAAAGCACCTAGCTAAGGCATTGGTATATTAAAGTAAAAGCCGCTCCTTGGGGGCGGCTTTTTTGATTGCAACGATTGTTGATCCCTAGTGGAGCACAACCTTCGCGCCCTCAGGCACCTGCTGGTACAGATGTGCGATATGCGCGTTGGTCAGGCGCACACAGCCATTTGAGACGGCAGAGGCAATGGTCCAAGGCGATGAAGTGCCGTGAATGCGCAGGAATGTATCACCCTTGCCGGGGGTAAACAGATACAGCGCCCGCGAGCCAAGCGGATTGGCCGGGCCGCCGGGCATGCCGTCCTCATACTGCTTATAGGCACCGGGATTGCGTTTGATCATATCTTGGGTTGGGGTCCATGCGGGCCAATTTTTCTTGGCTCCGACGTGGAACTTGCCTGACTCGTAGAGACCCGCTTTGCCGATGCCGCAGGTGTAGCGGATGGCTTTGCCCTCGGGCAGGGTCCAGTAAAGCGCAAAAGACTTCGGGTCGACATGAACTTCTCCTGCGGGCAAATCACCTTTTAAGGTAATGATACGGGGCTTGTATTCCTCGGGCATGACCCAAGATTTGCGTTGCGCCAGTGCGGGAGTGCCCAGCGCCGCGGCAGCTAAAGAAGTTGTCAGTAATGTACGGCGATTAATCATGATCGGTCCTTTTTTCCCGCCCTTATCCGACGCGGTGCAATATGTTGTAACCAGCTTAGCGGATTTACTCCTAAAGGGGCAATAACAGGGACGTGATCACGACAGACCCAGAAGTGGCGCCAAATGGCAGCGCGCTAAAATCGCACTATAGGCTTTTGAAAATCCAGCAGAAGAAAAGTTCACATTGGGGGAGCTTGGAATTTTCAAAATGGCACCCTCATCTCCCTGCTTATCAGCAGCTGAAAGCCGTTCAATGATCAACTTGTCGCTCTCTTTAGGTGGCCAAGCACTGTCGCCATCAGATTTCATCGGATAACGGCGCGTGCCAAGATGCAGGCGGAGCCCTCTTGTTTTTTGAAACCGAGGGGATGCATTGATCGAGATTTGCGGCGCGCCAAGCCCCTCGAACACCGTGACATAGAGAAAGTAACTGACCCCTCCTGAGCGCTGCATCGTGGTAGCCCAACAGGCACCATCATCGCTAAACATTGCCCAGTCGCGAGAGTGGTCATAGCGATGCGTGTTTTGGGCAAAAGATGGAGCCGTGCTCAAAAGGGCGAATAGGAAAAGGCTTATGCGTATCATAGTAAGATTATATGCACGTGCAGTGGTTCTGTCGCAAAGAGTTTCTGGAAGCTCGCGCAATTGAGCCACCCTGAATTCATACTCAATAAAACTCAACGCACTTTAAAATGGAGCTTTGGCCTTGAACTCGACCGCTTTTCCACCCTGAGGGTGCCGCAGCTTTAGGCTTTCAGCATGTAACATCATGCGAGGGTATTGATCCGCATTTTTCGAATAGAACGGATCCCCCACAATAGGATGTCCCAAGGCCAACATATGCACCCGCAACTGGTGTGAACGCCCTGTCTTCGGCATCAGCCTCATGCGTGTCGTATTATCTTTGACAGCTCCCCGACGCCATTCTGTTATTGCCTGTTTACCGCGGATAAAATTCACATGCTGCAAGGGACGGTTGGGCCAATCCACGATCAAAGGCAGTTGAATCAATCCAGTTTTTTCCACTACTTTTCCATGCACCACGGCCATGTAGACCTTCTTGGTATGTCGCCTCTCGAACTGCAATCCTAAGTGGCGTTGAGCAGCTTTGGTCAGTGCAAAAACCATCACCCCAGACGTGTCACGATCCAACCGATGCACCAGCAGCGCGGTAGGGAAGGCCAATTGTATCCGCGCCATCAGGCAATCCGCTAAATGCTCGCCCTTGCCCGGCACCGACAGCAATCCCGCAGGCTTGTTTACCAGCAACAGCTCCGCATCCTCATGGATCACGTCCAATGGGTCGGTCGGCGGGTTATACTCACTACTGATCACGGTTGCGCACCATGGAATACGTATACAGGATTAACGCCACCCAGATCATTGGAAAGGCAATCATTCGCGCCTTACCAAAGGGCTCCCCGAACACAAAGACAGCAACTAAGAAAATCATCGTTGGCGCGATATATTGCAGCACTGCGATAGTAGACAATCGTAAGCGCTTTGCCCCATTAGCATAGAGAATTAGCGGAACAGAGGTCACCACACCGCACCCCATCAAGAGCCATATATTCGGCAAGAAATGACTGGCTCCCGTGCCGCCCAAATAGACCCAATATCCCAATGCAGGAACCGCTAGGATCAAAACCTCCAGCAAGAACCCTTGGTTCGGCCCAATCGGCAAAGACTTCTTGAAGAAGGCGTAGAAACCCCAAGACACAGTCAATCCGATTGCCACCAAAGGCAGCCGCCCCGCATCAATGGTCAGAACAATCACCGCCGCAAAAGCCAATGCCACCGCAAACCATTGCAACTTAGCTAGGCGTTCCTTGAGCAACACAAACCCCAAGAATACCGAGAAAATCGGATTAATATAGTAACCAAGTGCCGCTTCTAGCGTATTTCCAGAGGCGATAGCCCAGACATAAATCCCCCAATTCACAGAGATCAATGCCGCCGTCACACAGCCCATTGCAAGCATTTTAGGCGATGTTAGAGCCATACGGATATCTTTAGTGCGGCCCATTACAATTAGTAAAAGCCCCGCTATCGGAACCGACCAAATTGCCCGGTGCATCACGACTTCAGCAGCGGGAACATGCGACAGCATCTTCATGTAGAGCGGCAAGAAACCCCAAAGCACATAGGCGGATACCGCGAACCCAAGCCCCGCAGAGCTGTCACCGCTTCTCGATCCATTGTCATTCACATCAACCATAGGATCATTCATCATCATGACCCGCCAGTTGCAAGACTTAGACTTTCACACGCTCTGATTTAGGATCATAAAATGGCTTTGATGACACCTCAGCTTTCACGCGCGTCCCTGCAACGTCGATTTCAAATTCAGACGATAAAACATCTGCCAATGCCTCTCCCGAGCAAGGCACATACCCCATACCCATCGCTGCCCCTAGATGGTGTCCGTATGAACCTGATGTCAGATAGCTAACGATTTCACCATTTCGATATATCGGTTCAGCGTGGTACAAAAGTGGCTCCGGGTCAGTAAGCTTGAATTGCAAAAGCCGCATATTTAGACCCTGTTCTGCTTTATTCAAGACCGCCTCTCGTCCAATGAAATCAACTTCGTCCTTTTTAACCGCAAACCCTAACCCCGCTTCCATCACGTGATCTTCTGAAGTGATATCGTGGCCGAAATGGCGAAACCCTTTCTCCATTCGACAGCTATCCATCATATGCATTCCACACAGCTTTAAATCCATCTCATGCCCGGCTTCATGTAGCGTTTCAAACACATGCCCAGCCTGATCAGCGCTGATGTACAACTCCCAACCCAACTCCCCCACGTAGCTCACGCGATGCGCCCGGGCGAGACCCATGCCTATCTCAATACCTTGCGCTGTACCAAACGGGTTAGCCCCATTCGAGAAATCTGCGGGTGAAACCATCTCGAGCAATTTTCGTGAATTCGGCCCCATGACTGCAAGCACGCCTTCGCCCGCAGTAACATCCGTAATCACTACATTGAAATCTGCGATATGGCGGCGCATCCAGGTCTCATCGGCCAACCGGGTAGCGGCTGGCGTCACCACAAGATACGCGGTCTCGGTGAGACGGGTCACTGTTACATCAGCCTCAATTCCCCCGTTACGGTTTAAGAATTGAGTGTAGACAATTTTACCAACCGGCACCGAGAAGTCCGCACCACCTATGTAGTTTAGAAATGCTTCGGCGTCGTTTCCTTCGACCCTAATTTTGCCGAATGATGACATATCGTACATGCCAACATTTGTGCGTATCGCGTTATGTTCAGTGGCTATATTGCCAAAGAAATTCTGCCGCTTCCAAGAGTATTGGTAAGTTGGTTCCTGTCCGGCATTCGCAAACCAATTGGCACGCTCCCACCCTGCCAACTCGCCCATAACCGCGCCGTTGTTAAGCAAGTGTTGGTGAAATGGGGTGCGCCGCACCCCGCGTCCTGTCTTCTTTTGAAGATAAGGAAAGTGGTCCGCATAAAGCAGCCCAAGCGTTTCTTTTGACCGTTCAAACAGATAGGTTTTATTGCCCTGAAAGGGCTGCATCCGTGCAATGTCTACGTCGCCTAAATCGAAAGGCTTTTGCCCCTCATCCATCCACTGTGCCAATGCCGACCCCGCCCCACCTGCGGATTGAATACCGATGGAATTAAAACCTGCTGCTACCCAAAAATTATCCAATTCAGGAGCAAGGCCAAGATGGTACGCGTCATCAGGCGTGAACGATTCAGGGCCATTAAAGAACGTATGAATCCCGACCTCTGCCAACATTGGCATGCGCTCGACTGCGGCTTCTAGGATTGGTTCAAAGTGATCGAAGTCTTCGGGCAGTTGATCGAATTCAAAATCCTTGGGAATGCCATCCATCGCCCAAGGTTTGGATACAGGTTCGAACGCTCCCAGCAACATTTTGCCTGCATCTTCTTTATAATAGGCGCATTCATCTGGTACTCGTAAGACTGGCATTTGGGTCAGGCTAGGGATGCTCTCCGTCACAATATAGAAGTGCTCACAGGCATGAAGCGGAACATTCACGCCCGCCATTCGGCCGATCGCATGACTCCACATGCCGCCACAATTTACTACATCTTCCGCCTTGATAGAGCCTGTTTCACCATTCTCATCCTCCCAACTCACCCCGGTTACGCGCCGGCCCTCTTTCTCGATTGATGTGACCAAATAGCCTTCCTTAACTGAAGCGCCATTCTTCCGTGCACCCTTCGCCAGTGCATGGGCAATATTGCCCGGATCACCTTGACCATCCAGCGGCAAGTAGACGCCACCCTTCACTCCGGAGATGTTTAAATGTTCATAGCGCTCTTTGACTTCTTGGGGCGTGATAGACTCTACTTCGACTCCAAATGAGCGTGCCATCGCAGCTTGGCGCTTGATCTCTTCTAGCCGCTCTTCAGTCAGCGCCACGGTGATCGAACCGCACCGCTTAAACCCCGTTGCGACGCCCGTCTCGGCCTCTAAGTCACCGTAAAGTTCTTGGCTATATTTCGCGAGCTTCGTCATGTTTTTAGTGGCACGTAACTGGGCAATTAACCCGGCCGCATGCCATGTCGTGCCAGAGGTCAGCTGCTTGCGCTCCAATAGAACAACATCCTTCCAGCCCAGTTTAGCCAGATGATATGCAACTGAGCATCCAATGATGCCGCCACCGATAATTACAACGCGTGCGTGCGTGGGAAGGGTCATAGTCGTCTTTCCTTGTCGTTAATTGCCGAGAGCATAAATCAAGCGCGCAATCTTGCATTGTTGGCGTCCCAAAGAGGTTGATCTTCCTGTACGATCGCTTTGTAGCGCTTGCCGTAAATCTCAACCTCCAACTCGGTATTTGGGGTTGCTAAATCGGCTCTAACCATACCCAAAGCTATGGATTTATTCACCCTGTAGCCCCAATCCCCCGACGTGGTTTCCCCCACAACTTCGGTGCCATGCCAAATCGTGGACATATAGGGAGCGTCGGCATTGCCTGCTTCGACAACCAACGTCACAAACCCCTTTTTAGGGCCGCTTTCTTTCTCCCTCAGCAACGCAGTCTTGCCTGGGAAACCTTGCGGTTTATCAAACCGAATGAACCGCTCTAGGCCGCATTCCAGCATGGTGTAGTCACTAGACAAATCACCCTTCCAAGTTCGGTAACCTTTCTCGACACGCATCGAGTTCAGTGCATACATGCCAAATGGTTTGGCACCAGCCGCCCGCAAGGCTTCGTAAATCGGCGCGCTATCTTCAAAGGATGTGTGGACCTCCCAGCCCAACTCACCGGCAAACGAAATGCGAAACAATTTAGCGGGCTTGCTGGCCACAATCGTATCTTGGATTGTCAGCCAGCCGCTAGACAGGTCTGCATCTGGGGCCAGCGCGGCAATCATCTCGCGTGACTTTGGTCCGTTGACCAGCAATGTGGACCACCTGGTGGTCACATCTGTTAGCTTCAAAGAGCCGCCGACGGGCAGCGCCTTCTCTAGAAACTCAAAGTCATGCCATTGCGCCACAGCGGCGGTCATCAGCCAAAAGTCATCCTCAGCCCAGCGAATAATCGTGACCTCGGTCACGATGCGCCCACGTGTGTCGGCAAAGTAGCCAAGGTTCATGCGCCCAACCTTGGGCAAGGCCCCAGTGATTTGGCAACGCAACCATTCAGCCGCCCCATCACCGGATAATTTATACCGCGAGAACCCCGGCATATCCAACACGCCAACATCGTTGGTACAGGCCTCAACCTCTTCCTTGATGCGCTGCGACCAAGGGCCTGTGCGGTTCCAAGTCTGCGTGGCTTCCTCGGAGGTATCATCACCGTCTTTGGCGTACCAATTAGCCCGCTCCCAGCCATTATAGGCCCCCATTTGCGCCCCAGAGGCCAGCAGGATTTCATGGTTCACGGATAGCTTTTTGTTGCGCCCAGCAGGCCACTCATGGCGCGGAAAATGCATCGCGTACTCATGGCCATAAGTTTCTAACGCCTTACTTAGACAATGATCATGATCCGTGAAATCAGTGTAGCGACGCGGATCCACGGCCCACATATCTAGATCAGTTTTACCGTGCATAATCCATTCTGACAGGACCTTGCCAGCGCCCCCGCCCTGCGCAATTCCGAACGTGAACGAATGCGCCTCAAATGCGTTTTTCACACCGGGCATTGGGCCAATCATCGGCAAGCCATCGGGCGCATAAGGGATCGGGCCATTGATATTGCGCGAAATTCCTGCTGTGCCCAAGGCAGGTACCCGCGCCATCGCATCCTCGATGTAGAATTCGAGACGTTCCAGATCATCGGGGTACAATTGAAACGAGAAATCATCTGGCATCGGATCATCCGGCGTCACCCAATGCGCCTTACAATTCCGCTCATAGGGGCCAAGGTTCAGGCCGTTTTTATCTTGGCGCAGATAGTAGCTGATATCCACGTCGCGGATCATTGGCATTTTGTGGTTTTGCTCTTTGGTCCATGCCGCCAACTCCGGGATTTCTTCGGTCAAAAAATACTGATGGGACATCACCACCATCGGAACCGTACGCCCGCCGAAAGGCTTAAACATCTCGCCCACGCGTTGCGCATAATAGCCCGCACAGTTGGCCACATACTCACAACGAATGTCGCCCTTAGCAGTGTGTACAATCCATTCATCACCGTCGCGCGAAACACGAGTGACCGAGCTAAACCGCTCGATCCGCCCACCTGCATCACGCGCGCCCTTAGCGAGCGCTTGGGTCAGTTGCGCAGGGTCTATATCCCCGTCCAGCGGATCCCACAGCCCGCCTTCTAGATCATGTATCTCTAGGAACGGGTTATGCTCTTTCAGCTCCGCAGGCGTGCATACATCCATATCTAGACCCTGATATCGGCCCATACCTGCGACCCGCTCAAACTCTTGCATCCGCTCTTTCGAGTGCGCCAAACGCAGTGACCCCGTGACGTGATAGTTCATCGGATAGTCCACATCGTCACCCAGCGTGCGGTACATCTCTAGCCCACAGCGCTGCATGTTCATCACCGCCCAAGAGTTGGAAAAGTTCGGGCAATTACCCGCCGCGTGCCATGTAGAGCCAGCGGTCAGTTCGTTCTTTTCCAACAGCACGCAGTCTTTCCAACCAGCCTTGGCCAAATGATACAACGTGGAGGTGCCAACGACACCGCCCCCTATAATGACCACACGGGCCGTTGTTGGAAAATCAGACATATGGCCCCTAGTATTTCTCAATATGCGGCGCATCGGTGGGAATGGTGTAATAGACGCCCTTATCAGCGGTAAATATATGCTTGCCCGGACGCAGGGCGTTGGGTGTATCTATACACCCGGCTGCGATGCCGACCCCGTCCTCGTCGTTCATTCGGTAAAACAAGCTAGAGCCGCATTTATTGCAGAACCCGCGCTCAGCCCAGTCAGAGGACTGGTACCAAGCCAGCCCCTCTTCATTTGTAAATCTTAGTGAGGCGAAGGGCGCGCGGGTGGCAGCCCATTGGTGCCCGCTCGTGCGGCGGCATTGGCTACAATGACAAAAAGTTACTTCTTCACGCAGCTCTGGCACCTCGAATGCCACCGCACCGCATTCACATTGTCCTCTTGGCATTACGCCCTCCCCGGTGTCGCGGCGCTGCCCAAAAGCACGCCGTAGATGATGAAACAAAGCGCCATGACGCGGCGTACCCAAACATTCAGAACCGCCCCCATAGCTGCGCGCCCAAGGCCTGCGCCAATAGCCGTAAACCCAACATAACTAAGGCTCGTGATGGCGAGTGCCGTCGGCATGATGACCCACATCTGCGACCAAACAGGTACATCTGGCTGCACGAATTGAGTGAAGGCGGCAAAATACCCGGCAATAGATTTTACGTTGATTGTGGCAATCAAAAATGCACGTCCATAGATCGAATGCGCCGAGACCTTGCGCGGGGTGACCGGTTTGGTTGCGTTCAACCACCCTCGCACGCCCAAAAACACCAAGAAGGCCGCGCCAATCAGCTTGCCCCAATGGAAGGCCTCTGGTGCTTGGGCCAATAGCGCCGTGACCCCAGCAGCCGAAAGCAGCAAGAACAGCGCCGCCTGCGTCAGGATGCCAAGCACGCCCCATAAGGAGCGCTTAAAACCATGCGCCATGCCATTTTGAATGCAGTTAACCGCGTTTGGCCCCGGTGTTGTCACGAAGACAACCCAAAAGACCGCAAAAACTAGCCACCCCTCCCAAGTCATATCAGTATCCTTTCATGCTAATAAACTGGCGGCGCGATAACCCAGATTGCCACCGCTGGCTCTGAGTAGGGGTTCATCCAGCGGAAAGGCTCTCCACGGACACGGAAACTGTCGCCAGCACCTAATTTAAAGATCGCGCCATTAATCCAGATATCCAGCCGCCCAGACATAACATAGCCGACTTCTTGGGTCGGCCTGCTAACAGGGACGGTGATTTCTGCGCCCGGCTCAAATGTTGAATGAACCACCTCGAAGTCGTCTGTCAGGTCAGGGGATAAAAGTTCCTCAATCAGCCCCGCCTCACGCGACCCGATGGGCCTGCGGGCGCTGGCTCGCACGATATAACCGTGTTCAGTAGAATCGACACTATTTTGGCGAAATAAGCTCGATACCGAAACATTCAGCGCGCGCGCCATATGGCGCAAGTCGGTGATCGAGGGGTCGGACAAATCGCGCTCAACCTGACTTAACCATCCGACAGAGCGGCCAAGCGTATCTGCCAACTCTACGAGCTTTAACCCACGCGCTTTACGCAACGCCCGAAGGTCGACTCCCAAGGTTTGGGTCGTATGGGAAGGTGTGCGTTTCAATCGAATCTCATGAAATTTTGGTCCATAATTTCACCAAACTACAAATCACACATGCGACGCAAGGGTTTTCTTACCCCAATTCCAGTTACATTTGACTGACTACCGCGTTCAAAACCTGGGCCAGATGACCCACATCCTTACGGATAAAGGCAGCGGTATTCGCTGTTGGTTCTGTCTCAAACTTTCACTCAATTTCAGTATCACCTTGAACCCGTCGTATGTTTGCCAAAACCTCACAGGCAAGGCCCGCCAAATATGAGCATTGATTTCAAAGGTAGCCACTATCCGAAAGACGTAGTCTTGTACGCGGTATTTTTCTACGTTCGCTACGCTATTTCCTATCATGATCTGGAGTAGGCAATGGCTGAGCGCGGTGTCGATATAGGCGGAGAGAGTGACAGACTGGTTGATCTTGTCCGAGAGGGGGTGGATTGTGTACTGCGAGGCGGAGGGCCCGTTGATAGCAATTTGGTCCGGCTCAAAATCGCAGATTTAGATGAAGTGGCGTGTGCGTCTCCAGAATACCTTAACAACTTTGGCATCCCAAATATATTGACGCGCTTGAAGGGCGCAAAATGGTTAATTTTTGCTCAACGACTACCGGAAGTATAGTGCCGCTGGAGTTCATTCAAGGGGCTGAAATTAAGAGCGTAAAATTGTCAACATCGGTAATCGTCAATTGGATTCGACACGCTCGCACATTACGCTCATCTTGATCTTGGGATCATCCAAAATCCACGCGATTCTGCTGATGACGGACTTAAAAATGGTCGCCTAATTAAGCTACTGCAAGACGCGCCACCACCGACATCGCCGGTATCGGTATTTCACCCCGAAGGCAGATATCTATCTCCAAGAATTCGGGGGTTCACCGAGTGGGTAATCTTGGCATTTAGCTAAACGCCTGTTTTGCGAAAGCTGTACTGCAGCGACGAACTGGCTGCCGAATGGTAGCTTGTGACCTGCAAATAAGATTTCAGCCAGTCATCCATCCAAATGCTCCGCAACTTGGATCTATGTTTAAATTCCAGATTACGCTATTCAGCGTTGCTTGGCGGAGCTAAATTCTGTCCGTTCTGGCGCGCGAATTGCCCGGTCGGCCTATCTGCCGGAAGAAGGCAATACTGAATGCGCTCGCGGACCCGTAACCGACCTCAAGGGCAACTTGCGCGGTGTTTTTGTGGCCGCGACGCAGCAGGTCTTTGGCGATGGTCATGCGCCACCTTTGTAGGTAATCCATCGGGGGTATGCCCGCGTTGCGACTAAAGCATGCGAAACACCCAGAGCGTGATAGGTCCGCGACCGTCCAGCTCCTTGAGGGGCGGCATGAAGGGCTCGAAGAGACAGGGCCAGGCGCGTCCGCACTGCCGTGGTTTCGGATGGCGAGCGAAAGGCCTCGATCATCAGAACTTGAAGTAAGCGCTCCAACACCATACCGCGCCCCGGCCGCTCGGATCACGCCTCGCCTGCGACAAGTTTGGTGAGGGCGCTGAGCCGTTCTGCGCTGTGCACTACAACCATATCGGGCAGCAATTATTCTGGTTTGGTGACATTTGATTAGATCTCAGCAAGAGATCAAGCGGTAAACTTGCTGTGCCCAGATGGGAGTTCTTAGGGTCACAAAACTAGGGCAGAATTTGTAAAGGCAAAGCAGAAATGCCACCGATTGCGCAAAGCAAGAATGCCACCAAAACCTTGCGGGAGAGAGAAAATGGACATCCGGCTGAAATAATCAGATGTTGGGTCCGAGCCCAAATTGTCCGACGCGGCAACGCACATTAATGGCCGCGAATATAGTTTTCTTATTGACAAGCACGAGCATTAGGAGATGCCGCGATCACCTAACTTCCAACAAAGTAATTTTCGGCCCTAACGTGAAAAAGCCTAATAAGGCTTGTTCTTTCGGCTACTCACGCATAGCGTTTACCAATTATTTAACAGATCTTTTATTTTATTCTTTCGGGCGATCAATTATGCAATTGGACGACTACTGGACCAATATCGGAATTGAATCTTCACAGGTGTCTACGGGACCTGCTGTCTCACTTACATTGATCGCAATTGAACCACTTGATAGTCAGTTTGGCGAGTATCCGCTTTTGACGGTTCCAGACGCGCTCAAAGATATTTTTCAATTTAATGATATGCAGCTTTTCGTGGTTCTAGATGGTGCCAAGATCCAAGGGTTACCAGAAATTTTAGCGGGGGATAGAGCGCCTTTTAAGTGCCTTTATAGAGGCCACTTGGCAAAAGAGTTGCGCGACGTTGCACCATATCTCGTCGAAGTACAGGCCGATGCCCCGCTCTTGCGGCAGAGCTTTACGCGCGCGGACCCAAAACAATATTGGTGGGACTTCGGAGCAACAATATATTTACAAAGCAGAGATAATCTCAATGACATCGCCGAACATCTGCGCACTTTGGTTGCATTGAACGACGAAGTGGGGAAAGTGCGATATCTGCGGTTCTGGGATGCGCCAGTACTTCACCGAATATTGGCTGCTACCACGCCCGATTTCTTAGACCCGCTGCATTTTTTCAACTCAAAATCAGGCACCTCGATACAGGCCATCATCTTGCCGGACCCATTGCAAGACACGGTCGCAATCGCGGTTCCGCATGCGCAAAGCCCTCAAGGGCGGTTGAGATATACCCCAAATCTGACCCAAGTACTGAAGGAGCAAGCGCGCGACGCCTTCGCCTTAACCTTGATCGCACATTGCGCATCCAAATTTCCAAAGACCGTGAAACGGCTGCCCGAGGTCGCCCGCCGAGATCTAATACTAGAGAGTATTAAAGAGGCCAAAGACCTAAATATCACGAAGCGAGGTCCAGTGACATCCTTCACGGAGCTTCGATTGGTGTTGGGGGCGGGCATGGCTGACGATCCGATGTATCCATGGGTCTCGGATGTCCTGCAGCGCGTCACATTGCAAAACCAGATGGCTGCAATGGAAGCGCTTGTAAGCCGGTTTGCAGAATACACGATCAAGGTGAATGGGGCAGAGAACTCCCATTTCAATAAGGCGTTAAAGCGTGCAAGAGACGCATTGGACGCCCCTGATGAAAAATCTTATTCGGACTTGCTACGTCGCGTTTATCCCGAGAAATTCCACATTCTTGGAGATGAAGGCGTTAAAGTCTTTCTGATAAGCATCCGAAGACAGTTGGCTCCATTTCCCAACCTCGATCAAGGCAGTATCCGCGCTTTCGTTTTGCTATGTTTTTTCATGGGCCATCGCTGCGCCGAGGATCCGCAATACGACTGGATCACTCAGGCCCTTGCCCGTGGAGCGCAAGAAGCAGCAGGGCCTTTAGAAAGACCGCTTGTACGTAAATCGAAAACTTGGAGTGAAGCCATCTTAAAAACGGTGACCGAGCAATGACCACACTTTATGACTACTTATTTGGCGAGGAACAACAAGCAGCTCCGCCAGCGCCAGCTGCGCCTACCACTGGCGCAGGCAGTTCACTTCCCGAATACGGACCGCACCCGGCTCCGCCCAGCACTGGGCCCGATTACGGTCCTCCAGGAAGCCCGACACCGCCTAGTGCGGTGCCCGATGCGGGGCGAGATGTCGAGGAAATCACTGAGCCATGCACCCGCTTTCAAGGCAATATCACAGAGATCACGTCAATCGCCGACAGTGTTGATGTTACGGTCGCGGGCACCGCCGTGTCGGCCCCGTATTGGACGCTTGGTCCGCCTATGTATGAGGACGGAATGAACTCGACCCATCCCGCGGCGGTGCCGACCGAAGATGGCTCGGACCTCGAAATGAGCGTGAAAATCGATGTTACCTCCGCAGATGGATTGAGCGGGGAAGCAGAGCTGATCGGTACCTTATCAGATGGAACTGTCATTGAGCTTAAAGGCACGTTCCCTGTCACCGTGGGCGAGCATTCAGTCACCGTCAAAATGGATGCGGCCACGACAAAGCTAGCCCGCCACCGCGGCAATATCTCTTGGGAAGCCAGAGTGCCGGGTTGCGGCAGGCACATCGTGGGCCGCACACGGGTCGAAATCTACCGCATCATCCGCGATCAATCTGAATCGTTTTTGTCCGCCGGCCGCCCTGCCGAAGCACTCCGCTTTATCTATGAAAAAATGTCGGTCGCTGGAACCGATGTCGCCACGTCGATTTCAGCAAGCGATCTGACGGTGACGAGCAGTATAACCACGTATCTGCACGGCGGGCATGGGTTAACATATGAGACGACCGGGGGAGCTTTTGCCTATCTCAGTAGCACGGGCAGCACCTTCTATTTGCTGGACTACATTACCAAGAGCTTAGGAGATGTTGTAAACTGTTATGATCAGGCATCTGGGGTTTTGGTCTGCGGAGCGATAATCGGAGTGGCTGGATACACGCGTTTTGTTGGTTACAAGCGAGGCGCACCTGCAAACGCAACTTTTGGATATATTAACACAACGACGCTTGTTGGTGGTATTGTTTCTAACAACCCGTTTTATAGAAAGAATGGAACAAATCCTGTCGAAACAATGCTCGCTCGGCGAACATCTTTTGGCAACCACCAATTTTATATGAACACCGATGCAAATGTTATCTTTGACGCCTGCGCAGGGCCGCATCTAGGGACGGAAGACTATTTGACCTATATGAGTGCTTCCGTGGATACGGCTGTGGTAACGGCGACGCACCCGACACCCGCAGCATGGAGGGCAGCATGGGCAATAGACGACAGCTATATAAACATCACCTCAATTGTTTGATCTTGCTTTGCGCACTGGCAGGTGCAGCGGCATTTGCCGATAATTCCGGGAAGGACCTGAACCACATGACCGAATTTTCCTCTCGCGACGCTCAACTAGAAGCTGCGCTAAAGTTGTCGAAACTTGTTCCATCAGCCGCCTTAGGGCGCCCTTTGATCTTCGATCAAGACCGCTTCAAAGCATTGATTGGTGATGATGTCCTCATTACGAGTTTCAAAAATTTCAGAGAAGGACGGGATCTTGTTGTAAATGCGTATTCTAAAAAGAACGACGTTCTAGCTGTGAGGCTTGAAATATCCCAAATTACGGATCGAAACCGAGTAGCTGACCGTTTAGCAGGCAGTTTCGACCTAATTTCAGCTCCACTCGACGGTGTGGAGCTCGTTTTAGAGGCGGGGGCAGACCTAGTCGCACGTTTCTCGATCAGTGATACCTATGCAGTTGCATCGCGGGGAGACATTTTGGTTATTGCGCGAACTGGTGATGGTTATAGGGCCAGCGGCTTTGCCGCCATGGTCTTAAATGAAATCTTTGCGGCCAAGTAACTTGCCTTATGAAATGTCAGGATGCACGCGGCGTATTCCCCTCGAAATCTAACCGGGGAAACAGGTTGGCGGTCAATGCGCCACCCGCCTGCCTGTAAGCATCTAGGCCAACAAACTGCATGCGAGACAGTCTGCGTCCAGCTTGCCTTCATCCAAAGCTGCCTTAATATTGCCGAACAGGACCATCGACTTATCAAGAAAGTTATGCGCCCAACTCTGGGCTTCAAGACCGTCCATTCAGCCGCTGATACGCTCGTTGATATCGAAATAACCACATGATCCGAAAGAAGAAATTCGAGTCAAACCACACGTCACCGTTCAAGTAGTTTGCAGGTTTAGCTACTTAATTGTAGTAAAACCTGACGGAAACAGCCTCCAGAAAACTCTACGACAGAACCCTCATGCCGACCGTCAGACGCGTTCAATCGCGATGGCCGTACCTTCGCCGCCGCCAATGCAAATAGCCGCAATGCCGCGTTTCAAGCCACGGGTTTCCAGCGCATTTAGCAAGGTTACTATTATCCGAGCACCCGAAGCCCCGATTGGGTGGCCCAATGCACACGCCCCACCATTCACGTTCACAATGGCGCGCTCCAGCCCCATCTCCTGCATGAACGCCATAGGCACCACGGCGAAGGCCTCGTTAACTTCCCATAGGTCCACATCCGCAATGCTCCACCCGATTTGGTCGAGCAGTTTACGCGCAGCAGGAACCGGTGCGGTCGGGAACAAAGCCGGAGCCTGCGCGTGGCTGGCATAGCCCATGATCTGCGCGCGCGGCGTCAAGCCATAGGCCTCCACACCAGCAGCCGAGGCCAAAACCATCGCAGCCGCACCATCCGAGATCGACGAAGAGTTTGCAGCCGTCACCGTGCCACCTTCGCGAAACGCAGGTTTCAGCTGCGGGATTTTCTCGGGGCGCGCTTTACCCGGCTGTTCGTCCTCGGTAACAGTGAACGCCTTACGCCCTCCAACCTCAACGGCTGAAATCTCTCCAGCAAAGGCCCCGCTTTCCTGTGCAGCCAAGGCATTGGCCAGCGACTGCAACGCATATTCATCCTGCGCCTCACGGGTGAATTGGAACGCTTCGGCGCAATCTTCGGCGAAGGTGCCCATCAGGCGACCCTTATCATAGGCGTCTTCTAATCCATCAAGAAACATCGAATCTTGCACCGCCTGATGCCCGATTCGCGCCCCGTTGCGCATTTTTGGCAGAAGATACGGTGCATTCGTCATGCTCTCCATTCCGCCTGCAACCATGGTTTTAGCATGGCCCAGTGACAGTTGATCGAACGCCATCATCGCGGCCTTCATGCCCGACCCGCACATCTTATTCAGTGTCGTGGCTGGCACATCTTCGCCCAGACCCGCTGCAAATCCGGCCTGCCGCGCTGGCGCTTGGCCTTGCCCTGCAGGCAACACGCATCCCATCAGTAATTCATCAACCGTGCTCAGGCCCGATTGGCTTAGCGCCGCTTTGATCGCCGCACCGCCCAACTGAGGTGCATCAACTCCACTGAATACGCCCTGGAAGCCACCCATCGGCGTGCGGCTGGCACCCGTGATAAATACAGACATTTTGAAACACCTTTTGGATTTAGAAACATACCTATGCATACAGAGTGGTAACCTTTGTCGTCTAGCCCATGACCTGAAATATCAGGAGAGTGGATCATGAACTTGAAATCAGAGACCATGGACGGGGTTCTCGTCCTAACTGTTGAGGTCAATCGCGTAGACGCAGCTAGCGCGGTTCACCTGAAAGACGAATTCCGAAAAGCCACAAGTGACTGCCATGGTCGCATTCTGATGGACCTTGGCGCAGTGACTTTCATGGACAGTAGTGGACTAGGCGCCATGGTCGCCGCGCTCAAAACATTGGGTGGGCGAAAGCTAGAGCTATGCAGCCTAACTCCAACAGTCGACAAAGTTTTCAAATTGACGCGAATGGACAAAGTTTTCCTAGTTCACAATGATCGAGAGAATGCACTCGCCAATGGCGGCTCGAAAGACGCCGATGCCGCGTGATCAACATGGCCAAAAAGCCCCACCCGTTCGGTGGCTCCCGTCTACATTATGAAGAAACAATAAACGCGGACCCAATATCAGTTCGGGATGCCATTTTGGAGGTTATGGCCCGTTTGCAAAACGAGTTCCCAGCACAGTCCGAAGGCATCATCAGTACAGAAATTATCCTAGCCGAAGTCCTCAATAACATCGCGGAGCACAGCTACGAAGGCTCTAACTTAGGAAGTATTTTGGTGTCTGTCCTGTGCACAGATGATATGATCTCGATTGAGACCAGAGACTACGGGGGCCCAATGCCCGGCTTGACACCTCCTGAAACCGAGCTGGAAGAAATTCCCATGGCGGTCGAAGATTTACCCGAAGGTGGCTTTGGCTGGTTCTTTATTCGCAGTTTATCTACTCATATGGAATATCGTCGTGTTGGATCTCAGAATATTTTCTGTGTCCAAATTTCTACATGTACAACCAGCGAGCCTGATTTCAAATAAATACCGTTCTGGAATCACGGCCTTCTGCTCCACAAGCCCAAACCTGTCCATATTTCGCCACACAATAAACCTATACTTCTCTCAAAAGGTTCACATCTTTTCCCCAATTGAACCTGATAAGGAAGCCGTAGCTGTATAGCTTCTCTCGGCACCGCGTTAATCAGCCCCCACCCCGATGCGTGGTGCCGAGAATACATCCCAACATCAGCTCCCCAAACATCATTCCGCCGTAGACATCTCAACCCTCTACCTATCTTATCAGCCTCATCATTAAGAGGAACAAGTGGCATGCGTGATTTCCATCGACCCGGGCGTTCTACCGTCTTCGCGACCAATGGCATGTGTGCGACATCGCATCCGCTTGCTGCAAAGGTCGCCATCCAAACCTTGGAAGACGGAGGAAATGCTGTCGATGCCGCTATCGCCGGGGCCGTATTACTTGGGCTTTGCGAGCCTCAAATGACTGGCATTGGCGGCGACTGCTTTATCTTATTAGACAAGCCCGGCGAAGAAAACATTATCGCTCTCAACGGCTCCGGCCGCGCACCAAAAGCATTATCCGCCGCCACACTGAGAGATAAGAACTTGAGCGCCATCCCAATACATTCCGTAGAGACAGTCACGATCCCGGGTGCTGTCGACGCGTTCTGCCGCCTAAGCACTGATCATGGAAAGCTAGATCTCAAATCAGTTCTTGCGCCTGCAATACACTATGCCAACTCAGGAATACCCGTCAGCCCTCGCACCAGCTTCGACTGGACCATAGCCGAATCCGTTCCAAAAGGCGTTGCAGAAAAATACTACCTGATGAATGGAAAGGCCCCAGCCCCCGGTCAAATTTTTCGCGCGCCGCAGCAAGGCGAAGTCTTAGCTCGCATTGCACACCATGGCCGCGACGCATTTTACCAAGGCGAGGTCGCCGAGGATATGGTGGCATCATTACGCGCCGCTGGGGGCACACACACACTTGAAGATTTCGCCACAAACTCTTGCGATTACACCACGCCAATATCCGGTAATTACAAGGGCACCGAACTGGTCGAGCACCCGCCCAATGGCCAAGGCGCTACCGCAATTCTAATGGCCAATATCCTTGCCCAGTTCGACTTACCGTCTCTGGATCCCTTCGGTGCAGCACGCGCCCACCTAGAGGCCGAGACCGCAAAACTAGCCTACGATGCCCGCAATCGGTTTCTTGCAGATGCCAACCACGTGACATGTCTAGAACGCATGCTATCACCCGAGATCGCAAAAAACCTTGCCAGCTTAATCGACCCTAAAAAACCCTTGGCAGACCCAAAAAACCTAACGGAACAGGTTCATAAAGACACCATCTACATCACCGTGGTTGATAAGGACCAAATGTCGGTCTCATTGATATATTCGGTGTTCCACGCCTTTGGTTCGGGACTTGCATCAGACAAGTTTGGCATTCTATTTCAAAACCGCGGAGCAGGTTTCACCCTCGAAGAAGGGCACCCGAATGAAGCTTGCGGTGGCAAACGTCCAATGCACACAATCATCCCTGGAATGTTGCGCAAAGAGGGGAAAGTGACCATGCCCTTCGGTGTAATGGGTGGGGCCTATCAACCAAATGGGCACGCACGTTTGATATCCAATTTGATCGACTACAACTTGGACCTACAGGCAGCTATCGACGCACCGCGCAGCTTTAGTGATGCTGGCGAGTTAAAAATCGAACGTGGCTATTCAGATTCAGTCCGTCAAGAATTAGCTGATATGGGCCATAGAATTTCGATTCCAGACGGGCCAATCGGCGGTGCGCAAGCAATTCTCATCGATCACGAAAGCGGCGTACTTCATGGGGCATCCGACCCACGCAAAGACGGTTGTGCGCTAGGCTATTAATTGAAATCAAACTGAAGCGGGTATTTTCCACGCCCATCATAATCGCCAAACATTGCGCTTAAATCTGGGTGGTCAATTGGCTCTCCAGTCATATCTGCTGCCAAATTTTGCTCCGACACATAGGCTACATAATAGCTTTCGTCATTTTCAGCCAGCAGGTGATAGAAGGGTTGGTCCTTACTCGGACGGCTCTCTGGGGGAATGTTATCATACCATTCCTCAGAGTTTGAAAACTCTGCATCCACATCAAAAACCACCCCTCTAAAGGGATGTTTCTTGTGGCGCACAATTTGGCCAAGCGTAAATTTAGCCTGAGTTTTCAGCATTACATTGCAACCTCTATCGCCCGTAGATAGACCCTAAGCACATAGTTTGTCCACAAATGAGGGGCGCTTTTTCAGGAAACAGTCTGTGAACTTGATCTTAACAGTCTTAGAGGTCGTGGCCCCCGTCTTCATTCTTGCGGCAATCGGGTTTTGCTGGGTCAAACTTGGATTTGACTACCAAATTGAGTTTGTGACCCGCGTTGCAATGACACTGTCAGTCCCTTGCCTGATCTTTGTTTCCTTGATGCAAACTGAAATTGCACCCGATGCGCTGACCGCTGTCTCACTGGCTGCCGTATCCGCATATGCCATTGTAACGGCTTTATGCTATGTGTTGATAAAGTTTTTCGGAATGGAAATGCGTACCTTTCTTGCCCCCATTATCTTTGGAAATACTGGTAATTTAGGTCTTCCCCTTGCTCTATTTGCTTTTGGAGATGAGGGCCTTGGGTATGCAATTGTTATTTTTGCCATCATGGCAATTTACTCATTTACGTTTGGGGTTTGGCTGGTATCGGGTGGCGGGTCACTGACAAAAGTCATCCGAGAACCATTGGTTGGCGCAACCATACTAGGGGCAATCTTTCTTCTTATGGGTTGGGAAACACCCCAGTTTTTGACAAGTTCAATTTCGTTGATAGGTCAAATGGCGATCCCATTAATGCTGATTACTCTCGGCGTTGCAGTGGCGCGCCTCAAGCTTAACGGCGTCGGGAAAGCAGTAATGGTGTCCGTCCTAAAGGCCATAATCTGTATCGCTGCCGCCACCCTCGCTGGCCTGTGGTTCAAGCTCGCACCAATCCCCTTTTCAGTACTGATCTTACAAGTCTCAACACCCGTAGCGGTAACATCATACCTTCTTGCGGTAAAATATGAGGCTGACAGCGAAGCAGTTGCAGGCCTTGTTGTAGTTTCAACCCTGCTATCTGTTGCTTATATCCCGCTCACATTAGCGTTTTTGATCTAGCCAAGGCCACTGCGCGGTTTTCTTAAGGCTCACTTTGGGTTAGAATTACCTAAAGCCAAAAAGGCAAAAGCCCAAACCAAGGCGAGCAGGTACCATGAAGAAACTTTTCACCGCGTTAGCGTTCGTTCTACTCGTGGCCGCATGCGGCGGAGGGGGCGGCAAGGCCCCACGCAACCTAGATAACGCGTGTTCCATCGTTTCCCAGCGCGCCAGCTGGCTGAAAGATATGAAAAAAGTTGAGCGTAAGTGGGGCGTCCCCATGCATGTTCAGATGGCGACGATTCACCAAGAAAGTAAGTTCGTAGGCGATGCACGAACACCCTTCCGCTATGCACTTGGCGTGATCCCAATGGGGCGCCAAAGTTCTGCCTACGGTTTCAGCCAAGCTCTGGATGCGACTTGGAAAGAATATAAGAAAGACCAAAACCGCTTTAGCGCCAAACGTGACCGCTTTGGGGATGCCGTCGATTTTATGGGTTGGTACATGCATGGCAGTTCTGAAAGGCTGGGCATTTCCAAGTATGATGCACGCAATCAGTACCTTGCCTACCATGAGGGTCGCACGGGCTTTGCGCGCGGATCATATAATAGAAAATCATGGCTCCTGAGGGTCTCTCAAGCCGTTGCTGATCGCGCACAAATGTACCGCAGTCAACTTATCAGCTGCGGTAAGGCTTAATGGTTAACTAAGACCCTAATTAAGCCCGCGCGCCTGTATTTCCTGAGGAATATTGAATGGGCGGGCACCAATTTTAACGCCCTTCTTCAACTCGCCCAATATGACGGTGGTCTGAGTGCCCGCGTCATTGGTGATAATCCATTGACGAAGTTCCACTGGTTTCGAGGTAAACTTCAGTTGAATGTTGCCATACTCTGGGTGCTTCGGGTCTTGGATCTTCACAACGGTTGCGGTGCCGTCATCCCGATGCCCGACGACCATATTGGACTGATTAAAGTCGACATGTTTTGCTAGAATTAAATTCAGCGGTGTGCGCTTTAATGGAAACTGTTGTGGCGGCACATTCGATTTCGGATCAAAGACAGCGACCTGACTACCGCCTGCGATCACCAAACTATTGTCAGGTGCCGCGTAGTCAAAGCGTACGCGCCCAGGGCGCTTGATCAGAATGTTACCAGTCGTAACCGAGCCATCGCCATTAATTTGCGTAAATTCACCTTCCGCAGTTTGAAAACTGTTGAGGTATTTCGAAAGCTGCTTGAGTGGGATTTTATCGGCCAAGACTGGCGCTGCTAATGCGAGCGACAGCAAAGGGGCAAGGATCAGGGTTTTCATCTTCATTCCTTAAAGATAAGCAAAAGGCCAAGAGATTAAACCCTCGGCCCTTCACGAAACTGAAACATAGCGTAATTTCGCTCAGTATTATTGCCGCTCTGGCACCAAAATTTCGCGCTTCCCGACATGATTGGCCGAAGAAACAACACCTTCATCCTCCATCTGCTCAACAAGACGCGCCGCTTTATTGTAGCCAATCGCCAATTTGCGTTGGATGTAGGATGTCGAACATTTACGATCCTTAAGGACAATTTGAACTGCTGTGTCATACAAGGCATCTTCACCATCAGTATTTCCACCAAGACCTAGAACCATATCAATGTCGCTAGATTTTTCGTCTGATGGACCCTCAACAATCCCCGACATATACGATGGCGGACCAAAGGACTTGAGGTGGTTAACAATCTCTTCAACCTCTTCATCTGACACAAACGGACCATGCACACGTGTAATCTTCGATCCGCCCGCCATGTAAAGCATGTCACCCATGCCCAACAATTGCTCCGCCCCCATTTCACCAAGGATTGTACGACTGTCGATTTTTGACGTTACCTGAAATGATATCCGCGTCGGGAAGTTCGCCTTGATCGTCCCTGTGATCACATCCACAGACGGACGCTGAGTAGCCATAATCAAGTGAATACCAGAGGCCCGAGCCATCTGTGCAAGACGTTGAATGCACGCCTCGATCTCTTTACCGGCAACCATCATCAAGTCGGCCATCTCGTCCACAACCACTACAATATATGGCATGGTTTCGGGCTTGAACTCTTCTGTCTCAAAGATCGGATCACCGGTCTCATCGTCAAATCCGGTTTGAACAGTGCGTGAAAACATCTCGCCCTTCGCCTGCGCATCTTTCACCCGACTGTTATAGCCGTCAATATTACGCACACCCATCTTAGACATCTTGCGGTAGCGCTCTTCCATCTCGCCCACAGTCCACTTCAAGGCCACAACCGCCTTTTTAGGGTCTGTTACCACTGGAGAAAGCAGATGAGGGATGCCATCATAAACACTAAGTTCCAGCATTTTAGGGTCGATCATGATCAGCCGGCATTCGTCCGGCGTCAGCTTATACAGCAATGACAAAATCATCGTATTGATTGCCACAGACTTACCAGAGCCCGTTGTACCAGCGATCAGCAAGTGAGGCATCTTGGCAAGGTTCGCGACAACAGGCTCACCGCCAATGTCTTTGCCCAAAGCAAGTGGCAACTTTTGGTTTCCGTCGCCAAAATCACGGGCCGCGAGTATCTCGCGTAGCACCACCATTTCACGTTTCTCATTAGGCAACTCAATCCCAATCACAGTCCGACCTGGAACAGTAGAAACACGCGCTGACAAAGCCGACATCGATCGAGCAATGTCATCAGATAAGCCGATAACGCGCGAGGCTTTTAAGCCCGGTGCAGGCTCTAATTCATACATGGTGACCACGGGGCCGGGCCGAACCGAAACGATCTCCCCCTTAACGCCATAGTCATCCAGAACAGCCTCCAACATGCGCGCGTTTTCCTCCAAGGCCTCGTCGCTAAGCACATGACGTTCAACTGTTGACGCGCTGGTGAGCAAGTTCAACGGCGGCAACTCGAAGTCAGTCGAGGTATCTTCAAATTGCAGTGCTGGCTGGGCCTCCGCGACCGCACGTTTGGATGGGGGTGCAGCTTTGCGAACCGGTTGTTGTACTACTGGTTTTGCCGCAGATGCGCGAACACGGTTGAGAGGTGGCGTAATTGAAGCCGGAACCTCTCCATCGCCAGCCTCCGCTGCATAATTATCCCGCACAGATGGTTCAATGCGCAACGGCTCAGGGCCGGTAGGACGGGTCAATTGTGGCTCTGAACGAGACACAGGTTCGGCCGAATACTCCAAAGGCCTAGATTTGCGAACACGGTTCCTTATCACATCTGAGATCTTGGATTTAATACGATCATCATGGCTCACATCATCATGGATCACCGCTGGCTCGTCATAATACTCCGGCTCCGGATCGCGTGCTTTCAGCCCCGGAAGGCGTGCAAGAAGGCCCGGCTTTTCAACATCAGGCTGAGGCGCCACAATCGGTTGGGTCGCATGAACTACGGGTGTTCGGCGTAGTGATGGCCCCGCAATCGGAGTTTGCTCCTCAAATATCTCAACCTCGGCAGTCAGACGCGCTTCTTTGCGCTTAGTGCGCACTTCATTAGCCTTCACCGCCGCAAAAACTGCTCCCTTTCCAGCAAAGCCGAACAGTTTCATGATGCTCGCATAAGTCAAAATAACGCCGACCAACATGAAACGAGCAGCAGTTTTAATCTCTTCGCGAACAAAACCAAGAACAAACAAAGACAAGAACAACAGCCCAAAGAAAACCACGAATGCCAACACTTTAAGGCCGAATGTGGCGTTGATAGGTACAACCCCAAGGATGGCCCCAAGAACGGTATCTCCAAACATGCCACCAAGACCAAAGGAATACGTCCACTCGCTCACCGGAACGTGGGTTGAGGCATAGACAGACGCCAAAGCCACAGCTACGGGGGCAAACATCAAGCATCCCAAAGCGCGCTCTTCACCCCGATGCATCACAAAGCGCAGCCCCCAAATCACCAAAACAAACGGAATGGCCCATGCGCCGAAGCCCACAGTAATGAACAGAAAACTGGCAACATATGCACCTGTGCGCCCCAACCAGTTCTTGGTCGGCCCATCGGTAGCAGACATCAAACTGGGGTCTTCAGGCACATAAGACAACAACAACATGGTTATCATGACGCCTACAGCCAGCATACCGAGACCGAAAAGCTCTTTGCCTTTCTTCTCAATTGCCGCCTGCATGTCACTGTCCAAAAACGGATCGCGGGGTCTTGCCTGAAACGCCATGTCTAGTTCCTCACCTTCAACCGTATGCGCAGCTTTTGAGGCGCGTTAGCCCCGGCTGCAACTCGTTCATTGGGGCGACCAAAGCCACCCGGATATATTTCTCACCAGGGTTTGAGCCCTGATATTCACGGCCCAAATAAGCACCGGGCAAAGTTTTAACGCCCGCCTCAACCCATAGCCGTTTCGTCATTTCTTCGCCGTTCTCGACCGGCAACCAAAGGAAAAATCCAGCTTCTGGAGGCATGTAGCCCTCCACATCACTGAACATCTCATCGCAAAAATCCAACTTCTCACGGTAAAGCGCACGGTTGGCTTTCACATGATCTTCATCTGCCCAAACCATCTCAGCCACACGCTGCAAGGGCAGCGGTAACGGAGCGCCGGCATATGCACGTAAAGCTTTCAAGTGTTTGATGTTTTTCGGGCCACTGGCCGCAAAACCAGATCGAAGCCCAGCCAAATTTGACCGCTTGGACAGGGAATTAAACAACACCACCCGTTCCGGATCATGTGTCTTGGCCGCAGTCAAAACACCAACCGGAGCGATCTTGCGGTAGATTTCCGAATAGCATTCATCGGCAAAAATCTTGAAATCGTACTTATCAGCCAATTCCAAAAGCTCGGCCCAATACTCAGCCGTTGCAACGGCCCCTTGAGGATTCGACGGCGAGCAAAGGTATGCAATAGCCGTGCGGTTCAACACATCCTCGGGCAGTCCTGCGAAATCGGGCAAAAACCCTGTGTCTTTGGTCGCCGGAACATAAACAGGCTCAGCCCCCACAGCCAATGCGGCAACGGAATAAACTTGATAAAACGGGTTCGGCATCAACACGGCTGGCGTGCCGTTCTTTTCCTCGGGGCACAAAGCCAAAGCTGCATTGAATAGCCCCTCGCGGGTGCCATTAAGCGGCATTATCTGGGTGTCCGCATCACAGGTAACGCCGTACCTGCGCGCGATCCAAGCCGAGATTGCCGCCCGCAATTCCGGCGTACCATCATTGGGCGGATAGCCACCAAAACCGGCAGAATGCGCTGTAATGATGTCAGTAATCCAATGCGGAAACGGGTGCAGAGGCGACCCGATGGTCATATCCACGGGTGTTTCGCCCGGCTCTAGCCCGGCAAGAAGCGTCCGCAAACGCGGAAATGCATATGGTGGCAGGTTCGAAAACCGCTCTGGAAAGGTCATTGGACCTACTTATACTGACTCAAGGATCGGGATCATGATTGCCCCGTTACCCCTAAGCTACCCCAATACGCAGGGCATGGTCCACAAAAAGGACCGCAATATCAGTAACGTGGTCACATGCCTGTGACTTTTTGGCCTATCAACTGAGCGCACGCTCCGCAGCGGCGCAAAGACGCAACAATCGTTCTTCGGAATTGGGTGCCCCAAGAAACATGATCCCGGTCGAGGGCAGGCCCGTCGGCAACGTGATCCCCGCCAAGCCCAAAATATTACCAATGCGGGTATTACGCAGCGCCAACAGGTTTTCCGTTACATAATATTCACTGTCGCTCATCAAGCGTTCCGCATTTGGCGGCAAAATCGGCGATGTTGGTAGAATAACCGCATCATACTGGGCGGTTTGCGCGGCCCAGCTTTCGTATAGCTCATCAAGGCGACGCCATGCAGCAACATAGTCCGAAGCCGAAACGCCTGCACCGGACCTAAATCGGCCCAATATTTCAGGGAACATCACGTCTGGATTAGCCTCGATCACGTCTTTCCAAATACCGTAAGCCTCGGGAGCGAACAGAATGCCAGTGAGCGCCATAGCCTCCGCCACTTCAGGGATTTCTTGACGCTCAACCACCGCGCCCGCTGCCTTTAGACGCTCAACCGCGCTGTTAAACCCTGCCTCTGGTTGCGGCCGGATGTCATCGAACGCCACAGTGTCGAGGATCATCAAACGCGCACCCTCCAAAGTCGCACCGCGCAAGTCGGCGGCCCTGCCACCTTCAATCACAGCCAACAATTGCGCCGCATCTTCGACTGACCGGCATAGCGGGCCTACGGTATCAAACCGCGAACAAAGGGGGACGCAACCTTTAACCGAAACCCGGTTAATCGTTGTTTTCAACCCAACCAGATCATTCCACGCCGCAGGTATGCGGACCGAGCCACCCGTGTCAGACCCAAGCGCGCCCGCCGCCAGCCCAAAAGCCACCGACGTCGCCGCCCCCGATGACGATCCCCCTGCGACCGCATCCAAATCATTCACGCAGGGCGATGTCGCCGTGACCGGGTTTAAACCAAGCCCCGAGAACGCCAACTCGGACATATGGGTTTTACCAAGGCAAACAGTCCCCGCGTGCGTCGCCTTAACCAGCACTTCGGCGTCCGCGTCCGGCACTCGGCCTTTCAGCAATGCACTTCCAGCCTCTGTCACAATGCCTGCGGTGTCGAACAGATCTTTCCATGAAATTGGCACCCCATCGAGCAGTCCACGCCGTTGCCCCAAATCAGCGCGCGCCTTTGCGGCTTTCGCCTCAGATAAGGCACGATCCTCGGTTAGCCTTGCATAAATCCGATCAGCTTGCGGATGGGTGCGCGCGGCGTCCAGATAGGTCTCGGTCAACGCCACGGGGTCAATCTCCCCAGCGCCAATTCCACGCCCTAAGTCACTTGCGGTCATGCGCAACCATTTGTCCGACATCGTTCGCTCCTTACCTTTGTTCACCTTAAGGGTAGCGGCACGACAACGCATGGACAATCCCGCCCACACCCTCATATTGCGACTCATGAAATATGACAGCGATATCGCCATCGTCGGCGGCGGCCTGAATGGCTGCGCACTAGCAAGTGCACTGGCCAGTGGTGGCTTGTCCGTGACTATAATTGACAATGTTCCACTCAAAATCCTGAAAAGTGACCAATTTGATGGTCGGGCCTATGCTTTGGCTCTGGCTTCTAAACGCCTCTTGAGTGCTGTGGGCCTATGGGGCGAATTGTCGGATGATGCACAGCCGATGCTGGAAATCAAAGTCACCGACGGGCGGGCCGGCGAAGGCCCCTCCCCATTTTGGATGCACTTTGATCACACCGAGATCGAAGAAGGCCCGATGGGTTTCATGGTCGAAGATCGCCACCTGCGCCGCGTTTTTCTGGCCGAGATTGAACGAAACGACCTGATCACACATGTGACACCCGAGACTGTTGTGTCTCAAAACATTGACCAAAACGGCGCGGCAGTAACCTTGGCATCGGGTCAAATCATGCGCGCCCGCCTTTTGGTCGGTTGTGATGGCCGCCGCAGTGGCGTTGCTGAACGCGCCGAAATCGGGCGTGGCTTCAAAGATTATGGGCAGACCGCACTGGTCGCGGCCATTGGGCACGATAAGCCACATAATGGCGTGGCACATCAGTTCTTTATGCCCGCGGGGCCGCTCGCCATTCTGCCACTGACTGGCAATCGAAGCTCTATCGTTTGGGCTGAAACTCACACGCGCGCGGCCGAGCTATCAACACTGGATGACACCGCCTTTATCGAAGCCCTGCGTCCAGCTTTTGGCGATTTTCTAGGTGATATTCATGTGGCTGGCGCCCGGTTTTCCTATCCCTTGAACCTGACATTGGCTGACCGCTTAACCGGTAAAAGGTTAGCGCTAGTAGGCGATGCTGCCCATGGGGTTCACCCGATTGCCGGGCAAGGCTTGAACCTTGGCCTGCGCGATATTGGCGCATTGGCGCAGGTCCTTGTCGATGCGCGCAGGCGGGGCGAAGATATTGGATCAGACGCCGTTCTGGCGCGCTACTCCGAATGGCGTCGCTTTGATACAACCACATCAGCCTTAGCGACCAACAGCTTCAACGGATTGTTTTCAAACGATAACCCGTTGCTACGCGCAGGACGCGACATAGGCATGGGATTGATAAACTCCTTCCCATCCTTGCGCCGCAGCTTTATCCGTGAGGCCGCAGGGCTAACCGGGAACCTACCTCGCCTACTTCAAGGCCGCGCGCTTTAATCAAGCTTGCGAGCCTCGTCGATCAGCATAATTGGAATTCCATCTCGGATCGGAAACGCCAGTTTGGCCGTTTTCGACACCAACTCCTGCGCCTGCGCATCATAAGCCAAAGTCGCTTGTGTGACCGGGCAAACCAGCCCTTCAAGCATATGCCGGTCAAACTTAGGGTCTGTCATTGCAAAATCTCCTCATTCGCGCCACCGCGCAACGAAAACTCAATCAAGGTCGTTAATATCTCGCGCCGTGACCTAAGAGACGAAGCCTCTAAAAGCGCTTGTTTTTCTTCCGGATCGAACGGGCAAACCATAGAAATCGAATTAATCAACAACTCAGTTTCCGCATCCTTGAGACCATCCCAATCTGTACGCAAATCTTGCGCATCAAGGTACTTTTTAAGCCCTGCTAAAAATGAATTCCGGTCAAATTTCACATCAACCTCAGCTTGCCCTACATCACCCTCAAACTCATGCCAATCTACACGGGCATTCCGGTACGGGCTAAACCCTTTGATCTCTTCGGTGATCCGAAACCGTGAAACCCCCGTCAATGTTACCATGTAGCGCTCA
Source organism: Litoreibacter sp. (assembly GCF_058136045.1). Classification (NCBI taxonomy): domain Bacteria; kingdom Pseudomonadati; phylum Pseudomonadota; class Alphaproteobacteria; order Rhodobacterales; family Roseobacteraceae; genus Litoreibacter; species Litoreibacter sp. Next base: position 26,868 of record NZ_JBYVDD010000009.1, on the reverse strand, counting down.
CTATCAATCTCGGAGAACTGCGTCACCCGCCCAACACACCCCACGCCATAAATCCGATCATCATCCGCAGCGGTGAGGGGTTGCACCAAGCCGATCAGCCGATGAGGTGTTTTCAGGCTATCCTCAAACATCTGCAAATACCGTGGCTCGAAAATTTGCAATGGCAACCGCGCTCGAGGCAGTAGCAACGCCCCGGACAACGGAAATAGACAGATTGTATCAGGCAGTTCCGAAGCGCTCAGTGTGAACATTCTTTAACCCGCATCAGGCCTCAAACAAAAATCATCGACGACAACTTGCGACGCCCGTTCAACACAATCGGATCGTCTGCTTTCATCGCATCAAAAATGGTAAACAACTGCGCCTTTGCCGCGCCATCATTCCATTCACGATCACGCCGAAACAATTCCAAAACTTGATCCACAGCCCCCTGCGCATCCCCTGCAGCATGAAGCGCCACGGCCAGGTCAAGACGGGATTGATGGTCATCAGGGTTGCTGTCCACAGCGGCTTGCAGTTCTGCGGCAGGGCCAGTGTCGGCGGCTTGTTGCAGCAACTCCAACTGCGCGCGAACCGCCTCAATTTCAGGCAAACCGTTCAATTCCTCCGGCGCATTGGCCAGTAAAGTTACAGCTTGATCCAGGTCATCCAGCGCCAAATGCGCACGAATTAGACCTGCGTATGCGCCTGGATTGTTAGGTTCTTCGCCAAGAATGGCCGCGAAAGTTTGCGCCGCATCCTCAGCCTCACCTTCCTCCAGCATTGCCTCGGCTGCAGCGATTGCATCCGCCAACCCGTTGTCAACTTCACCACCTGACTCCGCGATCAACTTGTCTATAAAGTTCTTGATCTCGCTGGCGGGCAGTGCACCCTGAAAGGCATCAATCGGCTTGCCTTTATAGAATGCATAAACCGTTGGGATTGACTGAACTTGTAACTGGCCCGCGATTTGTTGGTTCTGGTCAACGTCGACCTTCACCATTTTAACCGCGCCCTTGGCCTCTTTAACACCGGCTTCCAATGCTGGCCCAAGCGTCTTGCATGGACCACACCATGGCGCCCAAAAGTCCACAATTATCGGCACCTCATGGCTGGCTTCAACCACATCTACCATAAAGGTGGCCTCACTGGTGTCTTTGATCAGGTCGCTACCTTCGGCGGGAATACCGCCCACATTCAACTCAAGCATGTCCATGTCCTTAGTGCTGTCTAGGCTTAGTTGCCCTGTATATGTGCGCTCTTTGCTCAAAGATCAAATGTCGCAAAAACCGGCGCGTGATCAGAGGGTCTTTCCCACCCGCGCACAGAGCGCGCAACGCGTGATGAGTGGCCCGATGCGGCGATGTCAGCCGTGGCCCACATATGATCAAGACGGCGACCTTTGTCAGCCGTGTCCCAATCTTTGGCACGGTAAGACCACCATGAATATAACTTACCATCAGGTATGTCATTGCGGGTCACATCGGACCAACCCCCTGCGTCCATCACATCGTGGAAATGCTCGACCTCAATAGGTGTGTGGCTCACAACCTTAAGCAGCTTTTTATGATCCCAAACGTCATCTTCGCGCGGGGCAATGTTCAGATCACCCACGAGGATAGATTTCTGCGGTTTATCAGCACGAAACGCATCACGCAGCTCTGTCAGATAGTCCAGCTTTTGGCCAAACTTCTCGTTCACTTCACGGTCAGCCACATCGCCACCCGCAGGAATGTAGTGGTTATGGATCGTCACGCCATTCTCCAAACGCCCCGCAATATGGCGCGCATGACCAAGGGAGGCGTAATCCTGCGCACCCGCTTCCTCGATCGGCAGGCGGGAAATAATCGCGACGCCATTATACCCTTTTTGGCCGCGCGCAACCATGTGCGTGTAGCCAAGCGCGTGGAACCCTTCGAGTGGGATTTTATCAACTGGGCTTTTGCATTCCTGCAAGCAAAGCACATCGGGGGCTTCCTCTCGCAGCAGCTTCAAAACCAGCTCCTCGCGCAACCTGACCGAGTTGATATTCCAAGTGGCGAGCGTGAATGACATGTGGCTTCTCCGGTTTGACTTACCCCCAGATTAGTCCGAGGCTGCGCCCAGCACCACAAGGAAACGCCTCATGCCGCTGATTGCCACCAACCGCAACTTCCGCCTGCTTTTTTCGGCCACCGCCGTATCGAACTTGGGCGACGGCATCTCGGCTTTAGCGTTCCCATGGCTTGCCACCCTCATCACCCGTGACCCATTGCTGATTGCCGCCGTGGCAGCGGCAACACGGCTACCGTGGCTTTTATTCTCGCTCCCCGCAGGGGTCATCACCGATCAGATGGACCGGCAGCGCCTGATGGTCGGCGCGGATGTGTTACGCATGATTTTAACGCTTGGGGTTATTGGCCTAATCCTGTCCGCGCCGCCATTTCCCATGGTCGATGGCGCTGCTCAAGCTTTGCCATTGATCGCCAGCCTATGCGCCGCCGCGTTCCTCTTGGGCAGTGCAGAAGTTGTCCGTGACAATGCCGCACAAACGGCCCTACCTTCGGTGGTGAACAAAGATGATCTGGAGCGCGCCAACGGCCAACTCTGGAGTATCGAGCAAATCATGGGGCAGTTCATCGGCCCACCTGTTGCGGGCGTGTTGATCGCGCTGGCAGTTCCAGCGCCATTTGTCGTTGATGCCGCAACCTTTGGCATCGCTGCCTTTCTGGTGTGGCAGATCGCCATGCTCCCTCGTATGCACATCAAACCCACAACTGGGTTTTGGACCCAAATGCGCGAGGGCGTAGATTGGATGCGCACTCAGCCGTTGATCCTGCGTCTGGCCCTTATGCTAGGCGTGCTGAATTTTGTCGTCATGATGAGCGCCACAATGCTAGTGCTTTTGTCACAGGAAATCATGGGGCTAGGGGCCACAGGCCACGGATTCCTTCTAACTGCCGGGGCTGCTGGCGGCGTTCTGGGCGGGATGTTCGGCCCAAAACTGGTCAGCCGGTTTGGCGCACAGAAGTGCGTTCTTGGGGCGTTAGCAACCTTCCCGATACCCTTCATCTTGCTGGCCCTCACTTCAAATGCCTACCTTGCAGGGGCCGCACTTTTCCTAGAAATGGCGGCAGGCATGACATGGAATGTTGTGACCGTTTCGCTACGGCAAAGACTGATCCCCGATGCATTACTTGGCCGCGTCAACTCGATCTATCGGTTCTTTGGATGGGGCTCTATTCCCTTAGGCGCATTGTTTGCAGGCCTCATGGTATCGACACTAGAGCACCCACTGGGACGCGAAACCGCGCTTCGTATGCCCTATGTTTTCGGGGCATTTGTCTGCATCGGCCTTGCGATTTACGGCACTGCACGTTTACGGCTGCCTAACCGTTAAAATCCCTCCAGTGCTTCAAGCATCGCCTTTTGGAAGAGGTTTGGATCTTCGATCTGCGGAATATGCCCAAGCCCCGGCAAAACCATCAGACGGCTTCCCTCAATCGCCCCCTTAAGCCATTCCCCCTGATGCAATGGCGTGGCTGTGTCTTCCGCACCCCAGATTATCGCGACTGGTAATTTCAGGTCAGCGTAGCTCGCGGGATTAATGCTCATCGCCCCGTCAGGAGCCGTCAACAAAGTAGGAAGCCATTGCGCAATCCGCCGCGTTGTGCCGATTTGGGTTAACGGCCGCTTCAACACCTCAACGTATTGTGCGGTGGCCCGCTCTTTTTTATGCAGGAACATCGCCAAAAGTCGGCGCAGCAGCAACGGGTTGGTGACTGTGGCGGACACCGCAACCTCCCGCACCCATTGAGAACGAAGCGGCCAAATCAAGGGTTTTACCTGATCGCCAACGCCGATTGCGCCATCAACAATGATCGCACTTTGAAACTGCTCGGGGTGGCGCATCAGCGCCTCCATTGCGGGGCCTGCGCCGAATGAATGGGCCAAAAGAACGGGGCGCTTCCCAATGCTTTCGGTCACGGCAACGATGCGTTCTGATTGCCGGATACGGCCATAATCGCCCTCTGGATCTTCATCTGAAAACCCCATAGGCGCCAAATCCATCGCAATTGCGCGGTAGCCATTGGCCGCAAGCGCCTCCGAGGTTTCGGACCAAAACCCAGCCCAGCCGACAGAGCCGTGAATCAACAAAACAGGCATCCCGTCAACTGGCCCGCGCTCATCCACGTAAACCTGTCCCAAGCGTGTGTTTATTAACCGCCCCTCAGTCGGAAGCGCCAGATTGCGAGGTTCCACCTCGCGCCAATTTGCAGCCATACGAAAGGCCAGCAGCATAACCACAAGAGCGACAACTAGCGCTGCAATCAGTATCAAAGTTCTACGCACCATAGCCGGACTCTAACGATCACAGATACGGGCATGCCACAAAAAAACGCCCGGGCATTTGCCCGGGCCAGTCCAACAGGGAGAATACCGCAACATTACCCCGTTGCGGTCAGGGGAACTTGATTGAGGTCAAGCCTCAGACATTCAACTTATAGCCGCCTGATTCGGTCACAAGAAGGCGCGCATTTGACGGATCTGGTTCTATTTTTTGACGAAGCCGGTAAATATGTGTCTCCAATGTGTGCGTCGTAACACCTGCATTGTATCCCCAAACCTCGTGAAGCAGCACGTCACGCGCAACAACACCATCGGTCGAGCGATAGAGAAACTTCAAAATATTCGTCTCTTTCTCGGTCAGGCGAACCTTCTTCTCGTCATCAGTAATCAACATCTTCATCGCAGGTTTGAAGGTATATGGCCCTAGCTGAAAAACCGCATCCTCGGATTGTTCATGCTGACGCAGTTGCGCCCGGATACGCGCCAAAAGAACAGGGAATTTAAACGGCTTAGACACGTAGTCATTAGCACCCGCATCAAGCCCCAAGATAGTATCAGCATCGCTGTCATGGCCCGTCAGCATCACAACCGGGCATTTCACACCCTGTTTACGCATTAGGCGGCACAGTTCGCGGCCATCAGTATCGGGCAATCCAACATCCAAAACCACAAGATCGTAGATCGCCTCTTTGGCTTTTTGCATTGCGTCGGCGCCGTTGCCCGCTTCGAATACATCGAAATCTTCAGTCATGATCAATTGCTCAGATAGCGCTTCACGCAGGTCGTCGTCATCGTCTACCAACAAGATTTTCTTTAGCGTTGCCATTTTCACTGTCCTCTTCCGTTGTGCCTAAGATGTGGGTTGTTCCCAAAAGAAACAACTCACGGCCCCGTTATTCACGGGCTCGTGTCGCGAAACAGGGATTTGTTTCAACTTTCGTCAATCTGGCGTAGAAAGACGCTGAATTTGTTACAAGACCGAGTTGCATGACACTAGCACCTGACACAATTGAACTAACTGCCCGCGCCCGCGCCGACCTTCGAATGGGCGTGCCCGTTATCATTGGGCACTCATTAGTACTTGCTGCCGAGACTCTGAGCAAGGCACGCTTAAACGCCTTGCAGGTTGCAGCGATGCCCCTCGTTTTGGCAATCAGTGAATGGCGCGCGCAAACACTAAAAGCGCGGGTTTATGACGGCGACCTTGCGAGGATCCTCGTTCCTAGTGATGCCCCTGCAAGCTGGGTCATGGCCATTGCAGACCCCGCCGATGATTTAAACGCTCCGCTGAAAGGCCCTTTGCAAGCGCTCCGTGATGGCGATGCAACGGATGCCCGTGTTGCCATCCAACTTGCAAAATCAGCGCGCCTTCTCCCTGCCGTGTTGATTTGCAATCTAGATGATCCCACACAATACGCCGCCAAAAACAATCTGACATTGCTCGACACGAAGGCTTTGGGGCAGAGTTTCAACTCTCCTAGCCCCCTTCACCCATTGGTTAGCGCCCGCCTTCCTCTGGAAGTCAGTGAGGCCGGAAAACTGCACGTTTTCCGACCAGAAGATGGCGGAGAGGAGCACTACGCGATTGAAATTGGCCAGCCATCACGCTCCAAGCCGGTTCTGACCCGGTTGCACTCCGCCTGCTTTACCGGTGACCTTCTAGGATCTCTTAAATGCGACTGCGGGCCCCAGCTTCGTGGAGCGCTGGCGCAAATGGGGGCCGAGGGGCATGGCATCCTGCTCTACCTCAACCAAGAAGGTCGCGGCATTGGGTTGGCAAACAAGATGCGTGCCTATTCCCTGCAAGATCAAGGATTTGATACTGTCGAAGCCAACCACCGCCTTGGGTTTGAGGACGACGAGCGCGACTTTCGGATTGGCGCAGAAATTTTGCAAACGATGGGGTTCAGCAAAGTTCGACTGCTAACGAATAACCCCGCGAAAATCGCAATGCTTGAAGCCAATGGGTTAGACGTAGTCGAACGTGTCCCGCTGAAAGTCGGCGAAACACATCACAATAAAGAGTATCTCGCCACGAAGGCCGCCAAATCAGGGCACCTTCTGTGACGCCTCATGATTTGGTGGTCTCCCGCTGGGGGACACGGTTCATGGGGCGCAAATTTCCATGCAGCATCGGTAAGGGTGGCCTCTCTTCGCAAAAATGCGAAGGCGACGGCGCAACCCCAACAGGCACGCACCGTATCGTCGGGATGCTGTATCGCGCCGACCGGATGACGAAGCCCACTGACTGGGCCACTCCGATTGGCCCTCGGGACCTTTGGTCTGACGCATCCGATGACCCGCGCTACAATCACTTGGTTCAGGCCCCCTACGCCCCCAGCCATGAAGCACTTCGCCGCGCGGACCCGCTCTATAACCTCATCATACTTACGGATTGGAACTGGCCAACATCAGTCCCCGAGAAGGGGTCTGCCATCTTCATTCATCGCTGGCGAAAGCCCCGACATCCAACAGAAGGCTGTGTTGCCTTCTGTGCCGCGGACTTGCTGTGGGTTGCACAGCGGTTGGAGAAAAATAGCCGCGTAATTATCAGCCTTTAGCAGCAGGAACACGGTCGCCAAAAATTGCAGACCCAACCCTTATATAGGTTGCCCCTTGCGCTATCGCCTTCTCAAAATCATCACTCATTCCCATACTTAGCTCTGATAACCCATTACGCTTAGCAAGCTTGGCGAGCAGCGAAAAATGCAAGGCCGGTTCCTCATCAACGGGGGGAATACACATCAAGCCAATGACCGGAAGCTTCAACGCACGGCACTCCGCAACGAAGCTGTCCAGATCACCTAATGCGACGCCTGCTTTCTGCTCTTCTCCACCAGTATTTACCTGGATAAACAGCTTTGGACAGTGGCCCAGCTCGTCACGCAAAGTCGCAAGGCGGGATGCCAGCTTTTTTCGATCAAGTGTGTGGATAACGTCAAACAGTGCCATCGCTTGGCGTGTTTTGTTCGTTTGCAAAGGCCCAAGAAGGTGCACCTCAATACCCGCAAACCGAGCCTTGAAATCAGGCCACTTCCCTGCAGCTTCTTGTACTTTATTTTCACCAAATACGCGGTGGCCCTGCTCAAGAACGGCCTCGACGCGGCTATTGGGCTGGACTTTGGACACTGCAATAAGACGGGTGCTGCCAACGGCGCGGCCCACACGCGCTTCCTCAGCGGAGATACGGCTTTGAATATCGGTCAGCGACATAAGTAGGCTCCTTTTCTGGGCTCACACCTATCCACCACAAGACCGCACAAAAGAAAAGAGCGGGCCAAAGCCCGCTCTTTCCGAAACTTAATGTTGGGGGTTAAGCTTAGAAGCTCAGACCAAGACCCAAGGAAGCTGTTTTAGTAGAAGCGCCTGCGCCAACTTTGCCGGAACCGTAACCGAAGTGCACAACTGCACCGCCGCCAAGGTCGTAAGCTGCTGCAAGGCCGTAACCTTTTGCGTCAGCTGCTGGCAGAACGCCGGAGTATTTGCCGTAGTTGGCGTGAACCGAGAACGCACCAGTTGTGTAGCCAAGGCCAACACCGATGTGCTTGTCAGCTGCCGCGTTAGTGAAGTCTGTGTAAACGATGCCAGCGGACAGGCCGTTAGCCAAAGTTGCGGACACGGACAAACCAGTTGCTTTTACGTCAGGTGTTACGCCAGCGCCGTCAGCTGCGCGCTGGTGACCGATACCGAAGTTAACAGTCGTGCCGGACAGGTCCAAAGAGTATTTGAAACCGATGGCGTAACCGATACCAGTGTTAACAACGGAAGAACCGTTGTCATCTTCCAAGGACACTGCAACGCCGAACGCGCCGGAGGTGTAATCCCAACGCAGGATTTGACCGTCGTTAGCGCCGTCAAGGTAGGCACCAAGGTAGCCAGCGTGGGTAGTTTCGTCATCAGCGATGGAACCGGGGTTGCCCACGTTACCAGCTTCAGTCAAAGCCCAATCCAAAGCGCCGTCTGTGTCGCCCATCGTTACGGTGCCGAAGCCGCCGGAGATGAAGATCGTTGCGCCGCCATCGTCAGAGTTGTTGCCGGTTGCGCCGGAAACACCAGTTACTGCGGAACCGTCAGCTTCGTCCAGATCAACAGATGCGCCGAAAGTCAGGCCATTGTCTGTTTCGCCGGACATAGTGAATGTCACGTCGATGTCGGTGAAGAACTCAACGCCACGGCCTACGATGCCTTGGTCATAGATACCCATTTCGGCACGGCCGGACAGAGCAACGTCAGCGGCAGCTGCGCCACCAAAAGCGACCAATGCAGTGGATGCAAAGAGAATTTTTTTCATCGTTTTCCCTCGAGAATTTAAATTAGGTGCACCTCAATTCAGGGAATCCGAACTGAGTCCTAGACTGTTTGTGATTTAAAACCCGGCAGTTCAAGCTAACGTGAGGCCACTAGAGGTCAAACCAAACGAATTGATGCAACAGAGCCACACTCGCCAAGCCAGCCTATATCTCTGGGACAGGTATTCTATCTTGTTTGAACGCCCGACCTCCGATAAGACATTCAAAACAACAGGCGAGAGCAATTTCACCATGGCGAGCACCCGAATCTTACGATGGACAGCAACCTGCGCACTTGTCGTAGCGCTTTCCGCATGTGGCGGAAAAAGCATTTTTGGCTCTGGCAAAAACCAGCGCCGCGAGAATGACGCCAACGGCTTCTCTCGCGACTATGATAGCGCGGCACGCTCCCACGCTGTCAAAAAAGGCAGCAAGATAGGCGATTTGTTTCGCAACAATGACGACCCGAACGTCACTCTGAAGGTGAACAAGTACCTTTGGAAAGCCTCGCTGGACGTGTTGAACTTCATGCCCGTTGAAGCCGCAGACCCGTTCACTGGCACGATCGCGCTAGGATATGGTCGCCCGCAAGGCGGCGGACGCGCTTACCGCGCTACTATATACATTACCGATCCAGCACTTGATGCACGCTCATTGCGCGTATCCCTGCAAGGCTCCGGTGGTCGTGCTGTCTCGACCGAAACGGCCCGTGCCATTGAGGACGCCATTCTTACCCGCGCCCGCCAGCTTCGTATCGCAGACGGCAAACTCTAGCCTCTAGACCCTGCGCAGTTGCACCAGTATGACCAACGCCGGGCCGCAACGCCCGGCGCTTTTCGTTTTAAGGAAGATCAAATGTCTCGCTACAATGCCCGCACCGTGGAACCCAAATGGCAAAAAGCTTGGGATGACGCGCAAACCTTCCTAGCCACGCGCGACGATAGCAAAGACAAATACTACGTCCTCGAGATGTTCCCCTACCCGTCAGGTCGCATCCATATCGGGCATGTGCGCAACTACACAATGGGCGACGTGATCGCGCGCTATAAGTCATCGTGCGGCTTTAGTGTATTGCACCCAATGGGTTGGGATGCCTTCGGGATGCCCGCTGAAAATGCCGCAATGAAGCAAGGCGGACACCCCAAGGACTGGACCTATGGCAACATCGCCACGATGCGCGAGCAGATGAAACCGCTGGGCCTTAGCATCGACTGGACCCGCGAATTCGCCACCTGTGATCCTGAATACTATGGCCAACAGCAGGCACTGTTCCTCGACATGATGGATAAAGGCCTCGTCTACCGCAAGAATGCTACCGTGAACTGGGACCCGGTTGATATGACCGTTCTGGCCAATGAGCAGGTTATTGACGGCAAGGGCTGGCGGTCCGACGCACCAGTAGAGCGCCGCGATCTAACGCAATGGTTCTTCAAAATCTCCGACATGGCCGAGGATCTTCTGGCCGATTTGGACGGGCTTGATAACTGGCCCGACAAAGTAAAGCTGATGCAAGCCAACTGGATCGGCAAATCGCGCGGGTTGCAATTTGGATTCGAGCGCACGGACGGCGGCGATCCGATCGAAGTCTACACCACGCGCCCCGACACGTTGATGGGCGCTTCCTTTGTAGGGGTTTCCCCCGATCACCCGATTTCCAAAGCACTAGAGGCCGACAATCCTGAACTGGCCGCCTTCAATGCCGAGATCCGTAAAACTGGCACCACTGAAGAAGCATTAGAGAAGGCCGAGAAGCGCGGCTTTGATACTGGCCTTAAGGTCAAACACCCGCTGAACCCCGATTGGGAGCTGCCCGTCTGGGTCGCCAACTTCATTTTGATGGATTACGGTACTGGTGCGATTTTTGCCTGCCCAGCCCATGACCAGCGTGATTTGGACTTCTGCCGCAAATATGATTTGCCCGTCAAAGACACCTTCTTGGCGCTAGACAACCCAACACCTGTTGAAAACGAAGCCTTCGTGCCGTTGAAAACCGAGAAAGTACAATTCCTCGATCACTTCGCAGGCTTGGATATCGCAACAGGCGAAGATGCCACCAACACCACAATTGATTTTGCCGAAAAGGCTGGCTGGGGCAAAGGCGTCACCAAATTCCGCCTGCGTGACTGGGGCCTGTCGCGCCAGCGCTATTGGGGCTGCCCAATCCCGATCGTGCATTGCGACGATTGCGGCATTGTCTCCGAGAAGAAAGAGAACCTGCCGGTTGAGCTGCCTTATGATGTCAACTTTGACATCCCCGGCAACCCGCTGGATCGCCACCCCACTTGGCGCAACACGCCTTGCCCATCATGTGGCAAAGCCGCGACGCGCGAAACCGACACCATGGATACTTTCGTGGACAGCTCTTGGTATTACGCCCGCTTCACCGCGCCGCGCGCCAATACGCCAACCGATACGGCGGATGCTGCATATTGGATGAATGTCGACCAGTATATCGGCGGTATCGAGCACGCCATTTTGCACCTGCTCTACTCGCGCTTCTTTGCGCGCGCGATGCACGAAACCGGCCACCTGCCTGCCACGGCCACCGAGCCATTTGACGCATTGTTCACTCAAGGCATGGTTACGCACGCGATCTATCAAACCCGCGATGACAAAGACCGCCCCGTCTATCACCTGCCCGAAGATGTGGACGAGGCAAACGCCACCCTGCGCGCAACTGGCGAAGCTGTCGAAGTCATCCCGTCTGCCAAAATGTCCAAATCCAAGCTGAACGTGGTCGATCCGGTGGATATCATCGACCAATACGGCGCAGATACTGCGCGCTGGTTCGTGCTCTCTGATAGCCCGCCAGAACGTGACGTGGAATGGACTGCCTCTGGCGCCGAAGCCTCGTGGAAATTCTTGGGCCGCGTCTGGCGCTTGGCCGCCGAGTTGGGCGATGGCGACGATACTGACAAAGACCTAGAGCGCGCCAGCGCTGTCGCCACCCATGAGGTCACGCTGGGCATCGAGACCTTCGGGTTCAACAAATCCGTGGCCAAGCTCTATGAGTTTGCCAATGCGATCTCCAAATCCAAAGCTGGACCGGGCGCAAAACGCAAAGCCGTCAAGGTCTTGGCGCAACTGATGTCGCCCATGACCCCGCACCTGTCGGAAGAAATCTGGGCGCATTTGGGCGGGACAGGCCTGATTGCTACCGCACCATGGCCTACAGCCGATAAGGCCCTATTGGTGCAAGACACCATCACCATGCCGATCCAGATCAACGGTAAACGCCGTGGTGAAATCGAAGTATCCGCCAAAGCCTCGATGGAAGAGGTTGAAAAACTAGCGCTGGCCCATGATGCTGTCATCAAGGCTCTGGAGGGTCGCGAGCCTAAGAAACTCATCGTTGTGCCGGGACGGATCGTCAATGTCGTTGTTTAACCGCCGCTTTTTACTGCTCAGCCTGCCAGCACTCGCGGCTTGCGGATTCGAGCCTGTCTACGGCACAGACGGCAGCGCAGAAGGTTTGCGCGGCTCTATCATTGTAGACGCCCCGACAACGCGCAACAGCTTTGACCTTGTGGCGCATCTGGAAGAACGCCTCGGCCGCCCCCAAGCCCCCGCCTATGCCATGTCTGTGACATTGAGCGTAGAGGAAAAAGGGCTCGCAATTTCAGGCTCCAACGATATCACACGCTATAATGTACTGGGCAAAGCCGTCTACGCGTTGCGCGACCTTGAAACCGGAAAACAGGTCTACAAAGGTGTAGTCGATACATTCACCGCCTATTCCGCCTCGACACAACCTGTCTCAACCTTAACCGCAGAGCGTGACGCCAAGTCCCGCCTGATGCGTGCGCTCGCCAATAAGATCACTTCTGATCTGCTGATTAATTCTGGCAAGCTCAAATGAAACTGGCCCCAAAAGACGCTCGTGCGTTCTTTGCCAAACCTGACCCAACACGCACAGGGCTGCTGATTTATGGCCCCGACGCAATGCGCATCGCGATACGCCGTCAAGAAGTTATCGCGGCCCTTGTTGGCCCCAAAGGCGATGAAGAAATGCGGCTGACCCGCATTCCCGCGTCTGAGTTGCGTAAAGACCCTGCAATGTTGCTGGACGCTATCAAGGCGCAAGGTTTCTTTCCCGGCGCGCGCGTGGCTTTTGTCGAGAACGCCACTGATACCGTCGCCAAAGCCATCGACGCTGCCGTCAAAGAATGGCGCCAAGGCGACGCGACAATCCTTGTCACCGCCAATCAGTTAACGCCCCGCTCCGCACTGCGAAAACTGTTCGAGGGGCATAACAACTCCTATGCTGCTGCCATCTATGCCGACCCGCCGGGTCGCGACGAGATCGAAGCAGAGCTGCGCAAAGCAGGCATAACTGACATCCCCCCCGACGCCATGGGGGATTTGATGGATCTGGGCCGCATTCTAGAGCCGGGTGACTTTCGCCAAACTGTCGAGAAGCTTTCTCTCTATAAGTACGGCGACACCGCCCCTGTAACACCTGAAGACATCGCCAATTGTGCCCCCGCCACATCTGAGGCATCTTTGGACGATGCGCTCGACATTGTGGCCGAGGGGCAATTTCAAAAAATCGGACCGATCTTAATGAAGCTGGAAGCGCAAGGCGTTGCGGCTGTTCGTCTGTGCATTGGCGCCACGCAGCATTTCCGTAAGTTGCATGTTGCAGCCAGTGATCCTAATGGCCCTGACGCAGGACTAGCGCGTGCCCGTCCGCCAGTTCCCTACATGCGCAAAGACCGAATGGCACGGCAAGCAGGCAGTTGGGGTGTTTACAGGCTTGAGCAAGCGTTGCGGCTGTTGACAGATACAGACCTACAGCTACGCTCTGCCAGTACAGCCCCGCAAATGGCCCTTATGGAGCGTGCAATGATCCGCCTCGCCATGATGAACCGCCGCTAAAGGAAAATGCCCATGTATACATTAATCGGAGTCAATCAGACCCGTGCTTTTCGGGTCAAATGGGCCCTAGAAGAACTTGGGCTGACCTATACCCAAGTTCCTGCCACACCGCACTCACCAGAGATGTATGAGCATAACCCTACCGGTAAGGTTCCCGCACTTCTTGATGATGGGGCAACCTTGACCGACAGTGTCGCAATCGTCACTTATCTGGCCGATAAACATGGTGGATTGACGTTTAAGGCAGGGACCCTCGGGCGGGCGCGGCAAGATGGCTTTACCCACATGATACTCGATGAATTTGACAGCGCCCTATGGACCGCCGCACGTCACACTTTTGTGCTGCCAAAAGACAAACGCATCCCGGAAATTAAAGAGACCCTAAAGTGGGAATTTGCCAGATCGCAAGCTGCCTTGGTCGCACAGATGGGCGATGGGCCATTCTTGATGGGTGAAGACCTGACTCTACCAGATATTTTCCTTGGCCATTGTCTAGACTGGGCTAATGCTGCCAAATTTGAGATATCCGAGCCACGTTTGGTAGACTACCTTGCGACCTTGCACACGCGGCCCGCCTACATTGCCGCACGCACGGATTAGCGCTAAAATCAGCGTAGCATCTCTACAAACTTCCCGCATAATTCGCGGCTTTTTGGCCAGCCCAGCGCCCCGTCGCAAGGCATCCGGTGATCAAATAACCACCAGTCGGGGCCTCCCAATCCAGCATTTCGCCAGCGGCAAACACACCGGGGCGTGCCCGTAGCATTAAATTCCGGTCCAAGGCGTCCTGCGCTATCCCGCCCGCAGTGGAAATCGCCTCATCTATCGGTCGCGGTCCTTTATGGGGCACAGGCATCGCTTTGATCAGCACAGCCATCGCGCCAGACGCTTGTGGCAAAGGCCGCGCAAATTCCTGCAACAACGCCATTTTTACTGGCCCCAATTTCAGATTCTTACGCAAGTGGTTTGACCAACTTGCCTTACCACGCCTACGAAGCAACCGTTTCTCGATTTCTTCAACACTAAAGTCAGGCAGCAAATCCAACGTCAGCCTTGCGCCGTCACGAACTGCACCCGAGACCGCGTAAATTCCGCCGCCTTCCAACCCACGCGAAGAGATCACCGCTTCACCCCGAACTGGGGTCTCACCCGCACAAAATGCAATGTTTTTCAAAGGCGCGCCCAAATAAGGGTCCATGTGATCCGACCACTCGACAACAAACCCCATGTTTGCAGGCTTAAATAGCGCTAAATCAGCCGCCTCAAACTGCGCGGCCCACGCCCCGTCCGAGCCAAGTCTGCGCCACGATGCGCCGCCCATCGCAAGGACAGTGACGCGTGGTGTTAGCTCTACAGCCCCTTCAGGCGTGTCAAAGCCGCTAGCGTCCCCGTTCCAACCAGTCCAACGCCAACGGGTCTGGAACTTAACACCCTTACCGTTCAATCGCACCATCCAAGCCCGAAACAAAGGCGACGATTTCATCGCTTTGGGGAACACCCGCCCACTTGATCCCGTGAAGATATTTTGCCCAAGGTCTTCCGCCCAAGCCATCACCTCAACCGGGCCAAATTTACTTAACGCAGGCATCAACCACGGGGCTTTAAACGCCCCCCAAAAGACCTCTTCCGGCTCGTCTTTGGTCAGGTTTAGGCCGGATTTACCAGCCATCAAAAACTTGCGCCCAACCGAGGGTTTCTGGTCTACAACCGTCACTGACAAGCCAGCATCTACCAGCATTTCCGCCGCCATCAGGCCCGCAGGCCCAGCTCCGATTACCAGTGCATCACTCATTTGGGCATCCCGCCTTTTATCTCGATCACGCGATGTGGATAAGGAATTTGGATGCCGTTATCTCGTAGCGCATTCCAGATAATGAACAGCACATCGGAGGTGTACTTATGCCGCCCGTCATCAATGCCATTCACCCAGAACTCAACCGAGAAATCTATGCCGCTGTCACCAAACCCACGCAACTCACAGTCCGCTGGATAGGGCTTCAACAAAACATCGGGGTGCGCCTGCACAGCGGCCTCTACGATGGCGGGGACTGTGTTAATATCCGTGTCATATGAGACCGAAAATTCGGCCTCATACCGATTTGCAGACCCTTGATCAGAGTAATTAATAACGCGCGTAACGATGAAGTCTTCATTGGGCACCACGATCCAGCGGCCATCAAAGGTTTCCAAGAAAATAGCCCGCGCTGTCATTTTGACGATTGTGCCCGCTTCGCCGCCATCCAACTCTACAAAGTCACCGACAGTGGCTTGTCCCTCCAGCAGCAAAATCACGCCGGAGATAAAATTTGACGCAATCTTTTGCAGCCCGAACCCAAGGCCAACACCAATCGCACCACCCAAAACCGCGAGGCTGCCAAGACTGACGCCCATGATGTTCATCAGCAGCAAGAAGGCGACGCCGAAAATTGCTATTTCGGCTGCTTTCACCGCCAATTGACGCGTCGCCGGGCGTAACTCTTCTTGCTTACCGATCATTGCCGCGCTCTGGTCATTCGACCATCGCCCAAGCCAGAACAAAAGCGCACCTGCAATCACACCGCGCACCAGCGCCATCAGTGAGAACGAGATATTACCGATGCTCACGCGGAACTCGGTCAGCGCCAAGGTCGCAACATCCAAAAGCCCCAATGCGTACAAAGCTGCGACGGGGATCAAAATGAACTTCCCAAGTAATTTCAGGAATGGGTCTGAAATGATCTGCTTGACCAAAATACGTGCCGCGAGAAACAAGAACACCCGCTTACCAAAGGCAATCACTGCACCACTGTCGAAGATTGACCGGACGACTTGCTCGCCCATTGCCGTGAATAAATAGGCCAAAAGCGGCAACATCAGCGGCAAGAACTGCAACACAAAACGCCGCGCGGTAGCCACCAAACCCTCTGCGCCATCCGCAGGAGTTAGAAGCTTCACCAGCACAGTGTTAATGCGCCGGTTAAGATACCAAGCAATCGCAAACGCCACGACCAAAAGCCCGAATTGCGACCAAGCCGCAGCACTGGTCAGCCAGCTAAGGGCCAAATCCATGCCCTGCTCGCCATAGCCAAGCATCTTTTCAACAAACGGATTGCTTTCCATGGTAATCGCCCTTGGTCATTCTAAAATACCAGCCGACTTCTAGTCGTTCGTGCCTTACAAAGAAAGCCCGCGCGTTGGGTCAATTCAGCCAAGCATAGCCTTGATCGCTGCTGCATGTTCAGGCGTGGCCGTGATCACATCATCAGCCAGTGTTTTGGCAACATCCAAAAGTTGGGGCGCATCCACAATCCGGTCAACCAGCCCCCAGCCCAGCGCCTCTTGCGCCTCTACCTTTTGCCCGGTCATCAAAATCATCTTGGCCCGTGATGGACCGATCAACTTTACAAGCCTATCAGGGTCAGAAGGCTGCGGCAGAAAGCCAAGTTTCATCACCGGATAAAAGAACTTCGCCGTTGGCACGCAAATGCGCAAATCGCACGCCAGCGCCATGCCCATAGCCCCCCCTGCTAACGTCCCGTTTAGCGCGGCGATGCTAAGACCAGGAAATTCAGCTATAGCAGTGGACAGCCGCTCCCATATCGGATCAACCGCCAGACCTTCCTTAACCGCCTCCAAATCCGCACCTGCGCTGAAAACCTTTCCCTCGCCAGTCAAAATAATCGCCTGCGCTTCGCCTGCGGCGGCCTCCACCGCAATCGCCAAATCCTTCAACATGCGTCGCGTCAGCGAGTTGGCTTTTTCTGGTCGGTTAATGGTGATGACCCAAATGGCGTCGCCCTTGCTCACCTCAATCATTTCCCAACCCCTATGCGCTTGCGGATATCTTCATCACGCAGAGAGATTTCTTCGCCCAGAAACTCATCCGCATCCGCGCCGCACATCCACAACAAAGCCTTCGCGGGCCAGTCGGCGGGAATATGCACGGATGGGTCCATCTCGCTCACCGGATTAATACCGCTGGCCTTGATCGTGACCTGCATTTGCGTGGCCACGGTTCCCGGCGACAGCCCCATCACGCGGATACCTGCCTCGCCATGCTCGTGGTGGATGCAGCGCGTCAGCATTGCAGCCCCAGCCTTAGACGCGCAATACGCGCTCCACCCCTCCAACGGACCATGCGCCGCGCCGGAGCTTATATTCAAAATACTGCCGCTACCTTGGCCTGCCATAACTGGCAGAACGGCACGAACACCGTAATAGACACCCTTCAAATTCACGTCGATCAGCTCGCTCCACGCATCAGGCTCACTGTCTTCTAGCCGTGAAATAGGGTCTATCAAGCCTGCATTATTCACTAGAATGTCGATACGTCCGGTTTGCGCCAACGCAACCTCAACGGCCTTCTCCCAGTCTTCAAAACAAGCCACATCGCACGGGCAAACAATGGCCTGCGCGCCGATCTCGGCGGCCAGAACTTCCAGATCGCGTGTGCTGCGTGCCAAAAGCACCACATCCGCGCCTGCTTGTGCAAAAATGCGCGCAGTTTGTGCCCCGATACCCCGGCTTGCGCCCGTGATCAGCGCCGTCTTCCCTGTGAGATTGACCATGAAACCCTCCAGTCGTGTGCGGCCATCTGACCCGTGGCGCGCAGCAGTTGCAAGGGCTGCTTGCGCATGTTGCCTTGCATGAGGACGCGCATGAGACTACCTGCAAGCACACAAAGCGCCGGAGCCGCCAATGTCCCAAGACCTTTCCGCCCTCACCGACCGACTGTTGCAAGCCGCCCGCAAAGCCGGTGCTGACACCGCCGATGCCTTGGCCGTTGACGGCACATCCGTGTCCATCGACGTGTTAGACGGCAAGTTGGAGCATGCCGAGCGCTCCGAAGGGATCGACATCGGGTTGCGCGTGATGATCGGACAACAGCAGGCCATCGTCTCCTCGTCGCTATTTGACGACACGACACTCGCCACCATGGCAGAGCGCGCCGTTGCCATGGCTATGGAAGCCCCTGAAGACCCCTACATCGGCCTCGCCGACGCCACACAACTGGCCCGAAACTGGGACGCCGAAGCACTGGAACTTTTTGATACCACCCCAGAACCAGCCGCCGCGGAACTGGAAGAGGACGCCAAACGCGCCGAGGCGGCCGCCCTGTCCCATGACGGAATATCTCAGGTACAATCCGCCTCTGCCGGATACGGGCAGCGTCGCATCCATCTGACAACATCCAACGGATTTTCAGGCGGCTACCAAAGGTCCAGCCGTAGTACGTCCTGTGTTGCGATTGCCGGCGAAGGCACCGACATGGAGCGCGATTACTTTGGCGAAAGTCGCATTTTTCAAGATGACCTGCCAAGCCCCGATAGCATTGGGCATAAGGCTGCGAAGCGCACTTTGGAGCGGGTCGGTGCGCGCAGACCTAAAACCGGCGCTTATCCGGTTATCTTTGACGAACGCATCGCGTCTTCGTTGATCGGTCATCTTTTGGCCGCCTCCAATGGGGCGATGATTGCACGCGGCTCGTCTTGGCTGATGGATAAGCTTGGCGCGCAAGTTCTGCCTAAAGGTCTGTCTATTACCGAGAACCCGCACCGCGTTCGCATCCCCGGATCGCGCCCGTTTGATGGCGAAGGGCTGGCCACCGCGCCGCGCGACATCGTGCGTGACGGGGTATTGCAGGGTTGGACGCTGGACCTTGCAACCGCACGCAAACTTGGCATGCAAAGCACTGCCTCCGCCGCGCGTGGCACATCTGGGCCGCCCGGCCCCTCCGTGTCTAACATTGCCCTTACCCAAGGCGAAAAGACACTTACCGACCTGATGGCCCAGATGGGAACCGGCCTTTGGATTACCTCGATGATTGGTTCGACGATTAACCCCAACAATGGTGATTATTCTCGCGGGGCCTCCGGCATATGGATCGAGAACGGCGAGCCGCAATACGCAATCAATGAATGCACCGTTGCGGGCAACCTGCTGGACATGCTGGCACGCATCGAGCCTGCCAACGATGCCCGCCCGCATTTGTCGCGCGAAGTGCCTAGCCTTTTGGTAGAAGGGTTGACCCTTGCCGGTGACTGATGACCTTCAACTGTTGATCGACGCAGCCCACGCCAGTGGCGACATTGCGCGACATTTCTTCAATGCCTCGCCCGAGGTTTGGGACAAGGCCGACAACGCTGGTCCCGTCACCGAGGCCGATCTGGCCATCGACAAGATGTTGAGCGCGGAGCTTCTTGGCGCGCGCAAAGATTACGGCTGGCTGTCTGAGGAAACCGAGGATGATGCCGCTCGTCTGTCCCATGACCGCGTGTTCATCATCGATCCCATCGACGGCACCCGCTCTTTTATCGCGGGCGAGCAGCATTTCTCCCACTCACTGGCCATCGCTGAAAACGGCCAGATCACCGCCGCCGTGGTCTATGTTCCGATGATGGATCTGCTCTATACCGCCACATCAACCACATGCTCGACCTTGAATGGTGCTGCGATTTCAACCTCAAGCCGGTGCACTTTGGACGGGGCAACCGTGCTCGCTGCCAAGCCAAATTTCAAACCAGAATACTGGGCTGGCGACGTGCCACCCGTGCAACGCAAGTTTCGCCCGTCACTCGCATATCGTCTATGTTTGGTGGCCCAAGGCCGCTACGATTCGATGCTAACCCTGCGTGATTGTTGGGAATGGGACATCGCGGCGGGCGAGTTAATCGTGCGCCAAGCCGGAGGGCACGTCACCGACCGCCAAAACGCGGCATTAGCGTTCAACAGCCCGCACCCCAAAACCAAAGGCTGTCACGCGGCTGGGCCAGATATGCACAAAGCCCTGCAATCTTGCCTGCGTCAGCCAGACCCACAATAACCCTCTGTCGCATTGCGAGCCCATCCCCTATTATAGCGGGCAACAGATATAAAAAACCGGAGCACTCCAATGACCCAACGCTTGCACCTCGTCTTTGGCGGCGAACTTATTGACCCATCTAAGAATGCATTCAAAGACGTCTCGGACATCCACATTGTTGGCATGTTTCCAGACTACGAAGGCGCCTATAACGCATGGAAATCCGCAGCCCAGCGCACCGTAGATAACGCTCATATGCGGTACTTCATTGCACACATCCACCGCCTGCGCGACGAATCCGCCGAAGCATCCGCCACCGAAGAGCTGGGCAACTAAGCCCGCCCGCGCCCTCCCGTTATGGCGTTCTCGCCCATTCTGGCGCTCTACTTAGCGGCTTCGCGCTGGATGGTTCCGCTTGCCAACCGCACGCTGGCTTCACGCTTGAGTGAGGGCAAAGAGGACCCCGCCCGTATCGACGAGCGGCGCGGGGTTGCCTCGCAGCCCCGCCCGTATGGCGAATTGGTTTGGTTTCATGCAGCCTCTGTTGGTGAATCGCTGTCTCTTCTCGACCTGATTGAAAGCCTCATCGACGAACGACCAGACCTCAACGTCTTGATCACCACCGGCACCCGCAGTTCCGCCGACCTGCTGGAGGCCCGGCTCCCGGATCAAACGATCCACCAATTTGTGCCGCTGGATGCCCGCCCCTTCATAGTTAAGTTCCTCGATCATTGGCAGCCGGATGTGGCCATTTGGACGGAAAGCGAGCTGTGGCCGACGTTAATATCCGAGACCCACAAGCGCGGCATTGCGATGATTTCGCTCAATACCCGCATGTCAAAGGCCTCCTATAAAAAGTGGCGTTGGGCACACGGCGCGGCGCGGGCATTGCTTGGTAAATTTAGCCTATTCCTCACCCAAGACCGCATAACCGCAAAGCATCTACGCAGGCTTGGTGCACCTCACGCACGTATCCGCGTAAATGGCTCACTAAAAGAAAGCAGCGGTGCCTTGCCACATGACGAGGACGAGCGCGCCGCGATATCGCTTGCTCTGGAAACACGCCCGGTCTGGCTTGCCGCATCGACCCACTCCGGCGAAGACGAAATGGTCGCAGAGGCCCAGCGTATTGCCCGCCGGACCGCCCCGCGATTACTGCTGATCATCGCCCCCCGTCACCCTGAGCGCGCACCCGACATTTCCGCGATGCTGCGCAAATCAGGGTGGCGCGTCGGAATGCGCTCTGAGGGGGTGCAACCCGACGCTATCGTTGACATCTACATCGCTGATACACTGGGCGAGATGGGGCTTTGGTATCGCCTTGCACCGCTAAGTTTTCTTGGCGGATCTCTGGTCGAAATTGGCGGGCATAACCCATATGAGCCTGCCTCCCTTGGCTCCGCCATCTTGCACGGGCCCTATGTGGATAATGCCAAAGATATCTACACTCTTCTTGATGATGCGGACGCTGCGCGGCAAGTAACGGACGCACGCCACCTTGGAGAAGCGGTCATTGAATTACTAGAACCTCACCGTTCTGCGGCTATGGCCCACGCCGCTTGGGAGGTCACCAGCCAAGGTGCGCAGGCCGCTGAGACCGCCTTCATTGAGATCATCGCTGCGTTGGATCTCAACGCGGGGGGAAGCTGATGCAACCTCCTCGTTTCTGGCACCAACCCCCCGGGATTTTGTCAACATTGCTGTCACCTTTGGGTGCACTATACGCCGTCGGAACAGCACAGAGATTGGCGCGCGGCAACGCTTTGAAACTTGAGGTTCCGGTCATTTGCGTCGGCAATATCAACGCAGGCGGGACTGGTAAAACACCCACCGTAATTGCCCTTGTGCAGCGCTTACTGGACATGGGCCAAACGCCCCATATTATATCGCGCGGCTATGGCGGATCAGTCACCACGGCGGTGCAGGTGGATGAACGTAGTCACAAAGCAAGCGATGTCGGCGATGAGCCGTTATTGCTTGCAGCCTTCGCACCAACATGGGTATCGCCTGACCGCGCTGAGGGCGCACGTTTGGCCGTTCTCGCAGGTGCCAGCGTCATCGTGCTGGACGATGGCTTCCAAAATCCGGGGCTGCACAAAGATATCTCCATCGTGGTCGTCGATGCGGCACGTGGCTTTGGCAACGGTAAGGTCTTGCCATCAGGACCGCTTCGCGAACCTGTAGCGGTCGGCCTGCATCGCGCCGATTTTCTCCTGAGCATTGGTCCGCGTAAAGCTCAGCAACACTTCATACACTCTATTGAAACCCCGCCATGCCCTCACATCACTGGCCATTTGCAACCCTTGCAAACCGGCATGGATTGGCAAGATGCCCGCGTGCTGGCTTTTGCCGGCATCGGCCATCCGCAGAAATTCTTTGCCACGGTTCAAGAGTTAGGCGCTGAGATTGTGAAGTCAGAGGCGTTGGAGGATCATCAGCCCTTGTCGCAGGCCCTCATGACTCGGCTGGAAAGCGAAGCCATGCTCCTTGGGGCGCAACTGGTCACAACGGAAAAAGATGCAACCCGACTACCCGACGCGTTTCGGGCTAAGGTTCTGGCAGTCCCGGTACGGTTGGAAATAGATGATTGGCCCAAATTGGACGCAGCGCTGACTGAAATTTTTCCTTTCGGACCACTTCTCAAGTAAGAACGCCGCTACGCAAAAGGCAGCGGCGCTCTCATTACAGTCAAGGGAAGTACTTGCTAGGCAACGTCGAATTGCAGCAATTTTACTTGTTGGAACATGCCGGTATCTTCAAGTTTTTTCAATGTTGCAGCGGCAACCGGACTATCAACATAAAGCAGCGCTATCGCACCGTCCCCAGCGCCTTGGCGGCCAAGGGTGAAGTTCGCAATATTCACGCCGTTTTCACCCATAGTTTGACCCAAAGTGCCGATGATGCCCGGCACATCTTTGTTGGTGGTATAGACCATGTGTTGTCCGATTTCGGCGTCGATATTGATGCCTTTGATCTGGATAAAACGTGGTTTACCATCAGAGAATACTGTCCCCGCAATAGAGCGCTCACGCTTGTCTGTCACCACGTTGATCTTGATGTAGCCGTCGAAAACGCCGGATTTATCCTGCGTTGTGGTCGAGATTTTAACGCCACGTTCTTTGGCAATAACCGGGGCGGACACCATGTTCACGTCAGGGTTTGTGGCCTGCATAATGCCCGCAATGCCAGCACAATTCAGCGCCTCTAAGTTCATCAGGGAGACGTTACCATTGTAGGTGATTTGAATTTCCTTGAGCGCCTCATCGGTCATTTGACCAATGAAAGAGCCAAGGTGTTCGGCTAATTTTACCCATGGTCCCATAACCTTAGCCTCTTCGGCGGTCACGGACGGCATATTCAGCGCGTTGGAGACTGCGCCAGTCAAAAGGTAGTCGGACATCTGCTCGGCCACTTGCAGCGCGACGTTTTCTTGCGCCTCCGTGGTGGCCGCACCTAGGTGTGGCGTGACGACGACATTGGGCAAGTTGAACAGAGGGCTGTCTATAGCAGGCTCTACCTCGAACACATCAAATGCGGCACCAGCAACTTTTCCTGCCTTCAAGGCGTCGGCCAACGCGGCCTCGTCCACCAAACCCCCACGGGCGCAGTTGATGATGCGCACGCCGGGTTTCATTTTGGCGATGCTTTCTGCAGAGATCATGCCGCGCGTTTTATCCGTGGCAGGGACGTGTAAAGTGATGAAGTCGGCACGCTCTAGCAGCTCGTCCAGCTCTACCTTGGTGACGTTCAATTTGGCGGCGCGTTCCTCGGATAAGAAGGGGTCATATGCGATGACTTTCATGCGCAAACCAACACCGCGTTCGCACACGATACCACCGATGTTACCTGCACCGATAACACCGAGCGTTTTACCGGTGAGTTCCACACCCATGAATTTGGATTTCTCCCATTTACCAGCGTGGGTAGAGGCGGAGGCTTCGGGGATTTGACGGGCCACAGCAAACATCATTGCGATGGCATGTTCCGCAGTGGTGATCATGTTGCCGAATGGGGTGTTCATCACGATGATCCCCTTCTTGGAGGCTGCGGGAATGTCGACGTTATCGACCCCGATGCCTGCGCGCCCGATGACCTTAAGATTGGTCGCGGCAGCGATCAGTTTCTCGGTTGCCTTGGAGGCGGAGCGGATGGCGAGGCCATCATATTGATCAATGATCGAGAGCAGCTTTTCCTTGTCTTTGCCAAGGGTGGGCATGAAGTCCACGTCGATGCCACGGTCACGGAAAATCTGGACGGCAGTTTCAGACAATTTGTCGGATACGAGTACTTTGGGGGCCATGATGGGCGCTCCTTAGATTTTGTACGCTGGGTACATGATGTACGGAATTGTGGTAATTTTGGTTTAAGCCGATATCTCGGTCACGAACGCCCAAGCAAGCCATGGAAGCATTGCCTTGATGTCGGTGGTCTCGACCGTGGCACCGCACCAGATGCGAAGGCCTGCCGGTGCGTCACGGTAGGCACCAATATCAAGCGCGACGCTCTCGGCCTCGAGGCGTTTGGCGATGGCTTTGGCAAACGCCGGCCCGTCGGTGATACGCGCGTCGGAGAACTTCAGGCACACAGATGTGTTCGACCGGGTGGCCGGATCAGTGGCAAGAAAATCGATCCAATCATTGGCCTCGACGAAGTTTGTAATGGCTGCCGTGTTGGCATCTGCACGGGCGATGAGGCCTTTTAGGCCGCCCTCGGATTTCGCCCAGTCGAGAGCATAAAGATAGTCTTCAACGCAAAGCATCGAGGGAGTGTTGATTGTCGCACCAGTAAAGATGCCGTCGATCAGCTTGCCGCCCTTGGTGAGTCGGAAGATTTTTGGCAGAGGCCAAGCGGGGGTATAGGATTCGAGACGTTCAACCGCACGCGGCGACAAGATCAAAATACCGTGGCCACCTTCGCCGCCCAGCACTTTTTGCCAGCTAAAGGTTGTGGCGTCCAAGCGATCCCATGGAAGGTCCATTGCGAAAGCTGCCGAGGTTGCATCACACAGTGTCAAACCATCACGTTGCGCAGGAATAGAGTCCTTTGAAGGAACACGAACACCCGATGTAGTACCGTTCCAAGTAAAGCAAACATCATTGTCAAAGTTCACATCAGCGAAGTTAACGATCTCGCCGTAGTCGGCGGTTGTGATCTTTGCTTCGATCTTTAACTGCTTGACCACATCTGTGACCCAGCCGGAGCCGAAGGACTCCCATGCGAGCATCTCGACCGGACGCTCACCAAGCAAATTCCACATAGCCATCTCGTAGGCGCCAGTATCAGAGGCAGGCACGATGGCTATTTTGTAGTCGGCGGGGATGCCAAGCACGTCGCGGGTAATTTCGATCGCATCTTTCAGCTTGGCCTTGCCAACAGCGGCACGGTGCGAGCGCCCCAGGGGCGCGTCAGCCAGCTTATCAAGCGAAAATGTGGGGGGTTTGGCGCAGGGGCCGGAAGAAAAACGCGGGTTCGTCGGCCGTGTGGCCGGTTGTGTCGTGGTCATAATATCTATCCTTACAGATAATTGCCTCTCGTTGGGGAGAGGTGTCCCACTGGCGCTGATACGGGAGGCGTGGGGCTTTCACAACAGTCAAAACGACGCTATAGCGCCGCTTGAGTGATTATTTACGGCACTTTTCTCTATGATTGGAAACCTGAACCAATGTTTGTTGTTACTCTTCTTTGCGCCCCCACCAATCCAAAGCTGGACCTAGAGCTTCCTGTATCACTGCGAAATGCATGGGGTGGCGGTGATGTGGTTTGGCTGATGCCCGATGTTGCGGCGGAATTTACCTTAGCAAAGCAGCCAGACAATTTCGACATGGTGTGGAGTGACTGCCAGGCGATGGGCATTGATTTAGTGATTCAACCCGCTGAGGGTCAGCGCAAGAAGATGCTGTTGGCGGATATGGACAGCACCATGATCCAGCAGGAATGCATTGATGAGCTGGCCGATGAGGCCGGTGTGGGGGCCCGCGTAGCGGATATTACGGCACGGGCGATGAATGGTGAGCTGGATTTCAACGCAGCTTTGACAGAGCGCGTTGAATTGTTAAAGGGACTAGATCAGGGTGTAATAGACACTGTTTTGGCCAATAGGATCACCTATATGCCTGGCGGTAAAGCGTTGGTTTCGACAATGAAAGCCAACGGCGGGTATGCGGCGTTGGTGTCGGGTGGTTTCACTGCGTTTACCGCGTCGGTTTCCGCTGAGTTGGGCTTTGACGAGAACCGTGCGAACACGCTGTTGGTTGAGAACGGTAAGTTAACAGGTAAGGTCAGAATGCCCATCCTTGGCCGCGAAGCAAAGGTAGAGGCGCTGGAGCAGATTACCACGAAGTTGGAAATTTCTGAGGCTGATGTTCTTGCCGTCGGTGATGGCGCCAATGATCTGGGCATGCTGCAACGCGCAGGCGCAGGCATCGCACTGCACGCGAAACCAACAGTGCAGGCGCAGGCTAAAATTCAGGTTAACCATGGCAATTTGACGGCCCTATTGTTTTTGCAGGGCTATAGCGTGGATGAATTCGCCTAGCATCCATTTGAAACAAAGTCTTTCTCGTCGACAGGGCATCATCATCACTGCGGCCGCTATAGCCAAGTTGTTGCCAG